>CAXUGD010000332.1:317-3923 GCA_964250355.1 uncultured Acetobacteraceae bacterium
GGGAACGACAGCAGCTGGCCCATGGTGGCGCCGCGCCACAGGTATCCCAGGAAGCCGTCCGGCTCGCGGAAGAACTCGCCGGCGATGCGCGCGCAGCCGTAGCCGACCAGGAAGATGCCGGTTAGCGCGCCGAACCGGGCGCGGACGGGCGGGCGCCGGGCGAATAGCCAGACGAGCAGGAACAGCAGCACGCCCTCCATCAGCGCCTGGTAGAGCTGGCTCGGGTGGCGCGGCACGCCGTCGCCGGTGCGGGGGAACACCATGCGCCAGGGCAGCCAATCCGGCGCCGGCCGGCCCCACAGTTCCCCATTGATGAAGTTGGCGACTCGGCCGAGGCCGAGGCCGATCGGCGTCACCATCGCCATCCGGTCGGCAAAGCCGAGAACAGGGATGCGGTTGTGGCGGCAGAACAGCACGATGGCGCAGACCACGCCCAGCATGCCGCCATGGAAGCTCATGCCGCCGGTCCACACGGCCGGGATCTGCAGCGGATGGGTGAGGTAGAAGCCGGGCTGGTAGAACAGGCAGTAGCCGAGCCGGCCGCCCGCCACCACGCCCAGCGTCGCCCAGGTGAGGAAGTCGTCGGTCTGCGGCACGCTGGCCACCGCCGGCGGCCAGCGCGTGATGCGGCGCATCACCTGCCAGCCGGTGACCAGGCCGGTTATGTAGGCCAGCGCGTACCAGCGTATCCCCAGCGGCCCCAGGTGCAGCAGCACCGGGTCGAATTGCGGGAACTGGAGCGGCGCGCTCATCGGTAGGGGTTCGCCTGGCCGAGGTAGTCGCGGACGTAGCGGCCGACGCCGTCTTCCAGGGTGGTGAAGGGGGCCGTGTAGCCGGCGGCGCGCAGCCGCTCGGTGCGGGCGCAGGTGTAGCACTGGTACTGTGCGGCCAGCGCTTCCGGCATCTCGACAAAGGCGATGGAGGGCGGGCGGCCGCTGGCCGAAGCCACCGCGCGCGCCATGTCCAGGTAGGTACGCGCGGTGCCGGTGCCCACGTTGAACAGCCCGTTCACGCCCGGGTTGTCCAGCAGCCACAGCATCACCGCCGCGCAATCGCCCACCCAGATGAAGTCGCGCGCCTGTGCCCCGTCGGGCAGGTCGGCCCGGTGCGAGCGGAACAGGCGCATCGGCTGGCCTGCCGCCAGCTCGTCGTGCTTCGCCTTCACCACCGAGGCCATGCTGCCCTTGTGATATTCGTTCGGGCCATAGACGTTGAAGAACTTCAGGCCGGCCCATTGCGGCGGCCGCGCGGCGCCCCGCCGCAGCATGTCGGCCACGCGCAGGTCGAATACGTGCTTGGACCAGCCATACAGGTTCAGCGGCTCCAGCCGGTCCAGCGCCGCCGGATCGTCGTCGAAACCGGCGTCGCCGGCCCCGTAGGTGGCGGCCGAGGACGCATAGACGAAGCGCACCCCGTGCTGCGCGCACCACGTCCAGAGTTTGAGGCTCAGCGCCACGTTGGTGCGCCAAACCTGGTCGCCATCGGTGGCCAGCGTGCCGCTAATGGCGCCCATGTGGAACACGGCCGTGAGCGGCGGGCCGCCGGCCAGGAACGCATCCAGCGCGTCCGGATGCACAAGCTGGGCCGGCGGGTGGCGCGCCAGGTTGCGCCATTTGCCGTCCGATCCCAGCCGGTCGAGGATGACGGTCTCCAGACCGCGGGCGGAAAGCTCACCTTGCAGGTAGCTGCCGATAAAGCCGGCGCCGCCGGTGACCAGGATCATGCGGCGCGTTATAGGGGGTGGAACGCGGGCGAACACCCCCCGCGCAGTGCCGAACGAGGATAGCAGCCATGGCCGAACGCCCCCGCTTTCTGGACGACCTGGCCGGCGTGGCCGGCGGTGCCATCTCCGCCCTCGCCGGCCTGCGCGAGGAGACCGAGGCCATGATCCGCGCCCGGGTGGACGAGACGATCCGCCGGCTGGAGCTGGTGCGGCGGGAGGAGCTGGACGCGGTGAGCGAGCTGGCCGCCCGCGCCCGCGCCGGACAGGAGGCGGCAGAGGCGCGGCTGGCGAGCCTGGAAGCGCGGCTGGCCGCACTGGAACTTCCCAACTCCACTGCGCCGCACAGCTGACATTTGCAATCGGCCCGCTCAGCGGGCAGGCTCGTGCTCCGGGCCGATCGGCCGCTGAAGGCCGCTGCCCCAGCCAGGGAGCATGAGCCATGACAGTCGCCGCCATCCTGCGCCAGAAGGGCCACGAGATCGCCTCCGTGTCGCCCGCCACCAAGATCGAACACGTGGCCGGCGTGCTGGCCGAATGGCGTATCGGCGCCGTGCTGGTGCGCGACACGGCCGGCCAACTGATGGGCATCGTGAGCGAGCGCGACATCGTGCGCTGCCTGGCGCGCGACGGTGCGGCCTGCCTGGAGATGACGGCCGCGCAGCTGATGACGCGCCTGCTGCACACGGTCACGCCCTCCACCACCACCGGTGCCGCCATGGCCACCATGACAGCCAGCCGCGTGCGCCACCTGCCGGTCCTGGACGGCGACGCCCTGGTCGGCATGATCAGCATCGGCGACGTCGTGAAGGCGCAGCTGGACGAGCAGGCGCAGGAGGTGGACAGCCTGAAGGCCTATGTGGCGGGCTCGGTGTAGCCCAAGCTCAGTCTTCGACCGCCTCGGACGCCGCCACGTCCAGCAGGCGCTCGATCACCTCCGGCTCCTGCGCGCCGGCGATGGCGTGGCAGCCGGACACGACCACACAGGGCACGCCGTTGATGCCCAGGCGGTGGGCGCGCAGGTTCTCCGCGTGCACTGCATCGGTCTCGGCGGCGCTCGCCAGGAACGCGCGGGCCGAGGCGGCGCGCAGGCCGCAGGATGCCGCGATGGCCGCCAGAACCGAAAGGTCGCCGATGTCGCGCCCGTCGGTGAAATGGGCGGCCAGCACGGCCTCCACCACCTCGTGGCCACGGCCGAAGCCGGCCGACCATCGCACCAGCCGGTGAGCATCCACGCTGGAGGGGGTGCGGCGCAGCCGGTCGAAGCGGAACATCAGCCCTTCTGCGCGGCCGATCTCGGTGATGGACGCGTACATGCGCCGCGCCCGTTCCTCGCCACCGAACTTGCGCAGCACGTAGTCGGTGCGCGACATGCCGGTGCGCGGCATGTCCGGGTTGAGCAGGAACGGCCGCCAGGTCACATCCACCAGCAGGTCCGGCCGGCGCGCCAGGGTGCGGAACACGCGCCGGATGCCCAGGTAGCACCAAGGGCAGACCAGATCGTGCACGATCTCGACGGACAGGCGCGCCTTGGGCGGGACAAGGATGTTCACGCCGGCATCTTACCCGCGCACGGTGCGCCGGAAAGCCCAAATCCGGGCGATCGCTACGCTCCACCTCGCCTCACGGCCGGTCGGGCGGGATCAGCGCCGTGCGACGCTCAGGATCATGCTGCCGAACAGTGCTGCGGCCGCGGTGAAGGCGGCGATCACCAGGCGCAACCGGAAGCCGTAATCGACCGATTGGGCGTGGAACTCGGCCAGCATGCGGGTGCGCTCGGCCGCGGCACGGGTGGCGATGTCGCCCGGGCCGGCCAGCACGCGGCCTGCGCTGTCGTCCAGCAGCGGGCGCAGCGCGTCGAGTACGGCCTGCGGGTCGGGCGCGTG
>CAXUGD010000333.1:0-3915 GCA_964250355.1 uncultured Acetobacteraceae bacterium
CCCCCGCGGGCACGCCCGCGATGACGAACCGGCACGAGCGGCAGGATGCTGGGTGCGGCAAGGATGGTCAGCCCCGCGCCTGCCAGCCCGGACAGGAAGCGCCACGGGGCAAACCAGGCGAAGCCGGCCGGCTGTGCGCAGGCCAGGAAGCTGAAGCTGGCCAGTACCATGCACGCGCGCAGGGCGGTGCGCGGGCCCAGGCGGCCGGCGGCCACCCGCGCCAGTGCCGCGCCCACCAGGTAGCCGCCGATATTGGCAGCGCCCAGATACGCGGCCTGTGCCGGGGTGAACCAGTGCGCTGCGATCAGGGCCGGAACCAGCGGCGCGTAGGCGAAGCGCGCCAGCCCCAGCCCCACCAGGCAGGTGCACAATCCCGCCAGCACGGCCAGGTAGGGCATGGCATGCCCGGCCGCTGCCCCAGGGCAGTCTGCTTCAGTGCGCACTGTCGGCGGCGCTCTCCTTGCGGGCGTTCTGCAGGGAATGCCCGCCCTTCCACAGCGTCATCGCCGAGGCGACCAGGGCCACGTGGGAGAAGGCCTGCGGAAAATTGCCGACCTGGCGCTTCAGTTTCGGGTCGTACTCCTCGCTGAGCAGGCCCAAATCGTTGCACAGCGCCAGCAGGCGGTTGAACAGCGCCACCGCCTCCTGCCGGCGGCCCTGCAGGTAGTAGGCGTCCACCAGCCAGAAGGTGCAGGCCAGGAAGGCACCCTCGCCCGGCGGCAGGCCGTCCACGTTGCTGGTGGTCCGGTAGCGCAGCACGAAGCCGTCCTGCAGCAGGTCCTCCTCGATCGCCTTCACCGTGCCGATCATGCGCGGGTCGGTCGCCGGCATGAAGCCGGTGCTGGGGATCAGCAGCAGGCTGGCATCCAGCTCCTTCGAGCCGAAGCTCTGCACGAAGCAGTTCCGCACGGGGTCGTACCCCTCCGCCATCACGCGGTCGTGGATGGCGGCCCGCATGGCGCGCCACTCATCGATCGGCCCGGACATGTGGTAGCGCGTGGCGTCACCGATCATGCGGTCCACGGCCACCCACGCCATGATCTTGCTGAAGGTGAAGTGCTGGCGCGGGCCGCGTATTTCCCACATGCCCTCGTCCGGCTGCTCCCAGATCCGCGCCAGGTGCTCCACGATGTTGCGCTGTAGCGACCAGCCGTGCGGGGCGGGCTTCAGACCGTGGCGGCGCGCCTGGTGCAGGCACTCGAGCACCTCGCCATAGACGTCCAGCTGCACCTGGCCACTGGCCGCGTTGCCGATGCGCACCGGCTGGCTGCCTTCGTAGCCGGCCAGCCAGGGCAGCTCGCGCTCGTCCAGCGCGCGTTCGCCGGCCAGCCCGTACATGATCTGTATCTGGGCGGCGCTGCCGGCGATGCTGCGCTGCAGCCAGTCGCGCCACCGCGCCGCCTCCTCGGTGAAGCCGGCCCCCATCAGCGCGAACAGCGTCAGGCTGGCGTCGCGCAGCCAGCAGAACCGGTAGTCCCAGTTGCGCGGCCCGCCGATCTGCTCGGGCAGCGACGTGGTGGCGGCCGCAACGATGCCGCCGGTGGGGGCATAGGACATCGCCTTCAGCGTCAGCAGGGAGCGATGCACCGCCGCCTTGTAAGGTCCCTCGTAACGGCAGCGGCCGATGAACGCCTCCCAGAAGGCCTGCGTCTGCGCCAGGGCGGCCATCGGCTCCGTGGGCGGCGGCGGCGGCAGGTGCGAGGCGGCATGGCTGAGCACAAAGGCGGCCGTCTCGCCGGGGCCGACCTTGAACTGTGCCTTTGTCCGCATGTCCTGGCCGCGCAGCTTCACCGCGGTCCGCAGCACCACCATCTCGGGCCCGGCGATGGCGCAGATGCCCGAATGGTCCGCCAGCCTGGTCACCCAGGGGATGGAGACGCCGTAATCCATGCGCAGGGCCAGGTCGGTCCGCATCGCCACGTGGCCGCTGCGGCCCTGCACCAGCCTGACCAGCGTCACATGGGCGGCCTCGGGCAGCATGAAGTCGATCAGCGCCACGCTGCCCGTGGCCGTGGTGAAGACCGTCTCCAGGATCATCGTGCCCTCGCGATAGGATCGCGAGACGGTGGCCAAGGGGTCTTCGGGCGCGATCAGCCAGCGGCCGTTGTCGCTGTCGCCCAACAGGGCCGCGAAGCAGGCTGCCCCGTCGAAGCGCGGCAGGCACAACCAGTCGATCGATCCGTTGCGGCCGACCAGGGCCGCGGTCATGCGGTCCCCGATCATGGCGTAATCCTCGATGGGCAACGGCTTGTCAGGACTCATGCGGTCGTTGCCCCTCGTGGTCGTGCCGGCGGCGCAGCGGCAGTGGCCGCAACGCTTGACTTTGCCGTTGCGGTTACAGATATCCACTCGGGCAGCGCCGGCCAGTGCGGTTTGCACTGCATGGCTCGTTGGCTACGAGTTTGGCGATCGTCACGCAACTGTGCCCGGCCCCGCTTTCGAGCCACCGCCTGCCCCGAGCACCCCTTCCAAGCCCCTAGCCGAAACCGAGAAGATTTGTTGAACCAATCCAGCGACTGCGCGGCTGACGAGCCTGCGCATACCGAAACGTACACCGCAGCCGAGCCGGCCACCCCCCTGGCTGTCGAGACGCCGGACGAACCCGTGCCGACACTGGACACGATCGAGCCCGGCGAAGCAGAGGCGGAGGAGGATGCCGCGCAGCCGGCGGAGGACGTCTCGGCCGAGCTCGCCGCAATAGCGTTCGTGGGCGTGGACGAGGTCGGTACGGGTGTGGCGGAGGTGCCGGCCGAGCCGGAGGACGTGCCGCCGGTGTTCGCCGAGTTGGGCCTGTCCGAGCCGATCCTGCGCGCCATCGAGGAGAAGGGCTACAAGCACCCCACCCCGATCCAGGCGCAGGCGATCCCGGCTGTGCTGTCGGGCCGCGACGTGATGGGCGTGGCGCAGACCGGCACCGGCAAGACCGCCAGCTTCACCCTGCCGATGCTCGACATCCTGTCCGGCTCCCGCTCCCGCGCCCGCATGCCGCGCAGCCTGATCCTGGAACCCACGCGCGAGCTGGCCCTGCAGGTGGCCGAAAACTTCGTCGAGTACGGCAAGTACCTGAAGCTGAACCACGCCCTGCTGATCGGCGGCGAGAGCCTGAACGACCAGAAGGAGGCGCTGATGAAGGGCGTCGATGTCCTGATCGCCACCCCCGGCCGGCTGATCGACCTGTTCGAGCGCGGCGGGCTGATGCTGACGGATGCGCGCCTGCTGGTGATCGACGAGGCGGACCGCATGCTGGACATGGGGTTCATCCCCGATGTCGAACGCATCGTCGCCATGCTGCCCAAGAACCGGCAGACGCTGTTCTTCTCGGCCACCATGGCGCCCGAAATACGCCGGCTGTCCGACGCTTTTCTCGACAACCCGCGCACCATCACCGTCAGCAAGTCGGCCTCCGTCGCGACCACGATCGTGGCCGGCCTGGCCGTGGTGGCCGAGGAAGACAAGCGCGAGGCCCTGCGCCGGCTGGTCCGCTCGGAAGACGTGCAGAACGCCCTTATCTTTTGCAACCGCAAGCGCGACGTGGACATCCTCTACAAATCGCTGTCGCGGCACGGCTTCTCGGTCGGCTCGCTCCATGGCGACATGTCGCAGCCGGCCCGCTTCGCAACGCTGGAAAAGTTCAAGAAGAACGAGTTACGGCTGCTGGTGTGCAGCGACGTGGCGGCCCGCGGCATCGACATCGGCGGGTTGAGCCACGTGTTCAACTTCGACGTGCCGCACCACCCCGAGGATTACGTGCACCGGATCGGCCGCACCGGCCGCGCGGGGCTGACCGGCCACGCTTTCACCCTGTGTGCGCCCGAAGACCGGCTGGCCGTCGAAGCGATCGAGAAGCTGACCGGGTTCGCCATCCCGCGCATCGCGGTGCCCGACATGGAGACGGTAGCCTGGGCCGAGGGCGAC
>CAXUGD010000334.1:0-3874 GCA_964250355.1 uncultured Acetobacteraceae bacterium
CGTTGAAGACCGTGCTCGCGCCGCTGAGCACGACGTTGGCCGCATTGGTGGTGATCGTGCCGCCGCCGAGCGAGAGCGTCGAGGTGGCCGCCGTGTTCGTGCTGATAACGTCGTAGGTGCCGCCGGTCAGCGTGGCGCCGGTGTAGTTGGTCAGTTCGCCGGCGGCCACCGACAGGCTGACCACCGTGGCCAGCGCCGAGCCCTCCAGCCCCATCGCCGGCACGCCCAGGCCGCCGCCGATGAACAGCCGGTTTAGGCCCGTATGCAGCACCACGGTGCAGGGCATCACCCAGAGCAGCACGCGCTGCAGCCCCAGCGCCGGCAGCAGCTGCCGCATGGTGCCGATGCCCACCACGCCGGCCGGCACCGCCCAGCGCAGCACGTGCAGGTAGCGCGTGACGTCGGCCACCAGCGCCGCCGACTGCCCGAGCCACCGCAGCGGCGGCCCGCACAGGCTGAGTGCTGCGAAGAGCGGCACGGCTAGGCCCGCGGCCAGCAGCACGCCCGCCCAGTAGAGCGCCGGCACCTCGGCGGCCCGTTCGGCGCCCAGCCGGTCGGCCGCCAGCACGCTGACGCCGGACAGCGCGCCCTGCAGCACCAGCAGCGCGGTGATGAACATGTTGGACGCGAAAGCGCCGGCGGCCAGCGCCCGGTCGCCCATGCCGCCCAGCATGAGCGTGGTGATCAGCCCCATGCCGATCTCCGACAGCAGGGCCGCCGCGATCGGTGCGGTGATCCACAGGGTCTGGCGCAGGTGGAACGTGGCCGAGCCGGCACCGGCCGGCGCGCGCGCCAGGAGGGAGGCTTCGCTCATGCGCGCCTTGTGTCAGCCCGGTGCCGGGGCGGCAAGCGCCGGACGCGGCAGCCCGGTCAGCGTGGCGCGGGGTAGGGCTGGCTGCCCATCGTGCCTTCCCACAGCACGCGGTTATAGGCGTTCTCGTCGTTCAGGTCCTCCCTGGAAAAATCGAACTGCTTCGTGTGGGCGGCCCACCACGCGGCGTCGTGCAGCGGCTTGGCGCCGGCCTGCCCGCTAGCGTTCAGCAGCGCGCGCTTGTTCAGGATGGGCAGCGTCGTCATCGTCAGCAGCGCCCGTGCGGGCACGGCCGAAAACGTCCATTTCGGCTCCGTGATGTCGAACACGTCCGTCATCGGCCGGGTACCGGCGATCTGCTGGTCGAGCTTCTCCAGCCCCAATATGTCGCCCATGGTGCGCAACATGCTGACGGTGGAGTAGCGCGTGCTGACCACCGCACCGTGCTTGACGTAGGGGCCTACGATGTAGGCGGTGCTGCGGTGCGAATCGACGTGGTCGGGCCCGTCCTGGCTGTCGTCCTCGGTCACGAAGACCAGCGTGTCGTCCCTGTAGGGGCTGTGCGCGACGCGGTCGATCAGCAGGCCCACGGCGTAGTCGTTGTCGGCCTGCTGCAGTTCGGGGGTGTTCACGCCGTCGATCGCGGTGGCGAAGTTGCCGGTGTGGTCGTGCATGAAGCGCACCGTCTCGAAGCTCGGCAGGCGGCCGTTCTCCACGAAACGGTCGAACTCGCGCGCCCATTCTCGGTAACGGAAGAAATCGGGAAAATTGTTGTCGAAGCCGCGGAAATACGGATCGGTCCGGCCCACCAGCGTGTACGTGGCGGGGAACGCCACGACCGTCTTCGTCTTGTAAGGGTCGGTGAGCGGTGGGATGCCGCCCAATGCGGCGGGTGCGATGTAGGGCACCAGGTCGAGCAGGAAGCCGTAATTGCGTATCGTTAGTTTCGCGCGCAGGGCGGCGTCCCAGATGAAGCCCGCGCCCTGCTGGCCGTCCGGCCCGTCGGGCGCCACCTCGTTGGCGGTGCCCGGCAGCAGGTCGGGGTCGCTGATGGCCTGCAGGCCGTAGAGCTTGTCGATCGCCACGCGCTGCGCGGGCGTCGCGTAGCCCACGTTCACGTCGCGCGACAGGCCCTCGGAATCGTAGCTGCCGCCGCCCTTGCCGTAGTTCACCGCATTGACCTTCTTGTTCAGGTCCTGCACGCGGCCGGCGGTGCTGAACTGCCAGCCATCCATGCTGCACAGCGAGGGGTCGTAGTAGTTGTCCAGATCGACAAACTGCGTGGCGACGGCGTGGAAGTTCGGCGTCAGCGCCGCGCCGTACATGGTCAGCGTGCGGTCGCCGTTGCCCTGCGGCAGGTCGCCCAGGATCTGGTCGTAGGTGCGGTTCTCCTTGATGATGTAGATCACGTGCCGGATGCGGTTGCGCAGGAAGCTCTCGACCTCGACTTCGGCCGGGGTGAGCGCCAGGTTGAAGTGGTTGTTGGTGGCGGCGACCGAGGTCAGCCCGATCAGCTCGGCGGCGGACGGCGTGGGCAGGGTGAGCAGGCCCGCCTTGGAGAGCTGCCACTGGTATTGGTTGGCGGCCGGATCGGGGAAGAGCGGGTTCGGCCCGGTCGGGCTTTCGGCGTTGATCACATACATGGTCTTGCCGTCGGCGCTGGTCGAGACCGATGTCGGCTCCCAGCCGGTGGGGATCAGGCCGGCCACCACCGGCTGCGCGGTGCTGACGTCGATGACGGCCACCGCGTTCATCGAAGCGTTGGTGACGTAGGCGGTCCGCTCCTCGGGCGACAGGGTGACGCTGTTGGGGGTGGCGCCGTTGGTGGGACCGGCGACGTAGCCGAGCGGCGCGGTGGTGCGCACTTGGCCCGCGACGGTGTTGCTGGCCGTGTCGATGACGTAGAGCATGTCGGCGTTGTCGGCGGTTACGTAAAGCCTGGTCTGCGCGCGGTTCAGCACCATGCGGTTCGGGTTGCCGGCCACCTTGATGCGCGCCACGACCGTGCCGGCCGCCTTGTTGACCACGTCGATCTCGCGGTCGCGCTCGCTGGAGACGTAGATCGTGCCGGTGTTCGTGACGGCCAGCCAGTAGGGGAACTCACCGCCCGGCACGCCCGCCTGCGCGGGATCGAGTTTGCCGGGGCGCAGCTGCTGCTTCGTGACCGCGCCGGTGGCCAAGTCCACGTAGTTCAGCACGTCGTTTTCCAGCTCGGCCACGACCAGGGTGGAGCCGTCGGCAGTGACAGCCATGCCGCCGTTCAGCGGCGTGGTGGCGACCCCCAGGCCGCCGATGGAGAACAGCCCGTTGCCCGCCGGCTGCGGCACGCCATAGGCCGTGTCGTTCAGCGGGATCGGGGTGCCGGTCTCGGCAAAGCCGCCGTTGCCCAGCGTGAAGGTGTGGACGTTGTCGTTCTGGCCGCCGCCCACGTAGAAGCTGCGGCCGTTGGGCGCCCAGGCCACGCCGCTGAAGGCGTTGGGCACCGGCAGCGCCTGTAGCTGCCGGGGCGTGCCGGTGCTGATGTCGAACACGAAGACGAACTCGGTCGAGGTCAGTGGGTCGATCTTGCCGTCCGGCGTGGCGTTGAGGTTGTAGCCGCTGGTCAGGACCAGCATGGTGCGGCCGTCGGGGCTGACCAGGCTGGTTTCCGCCTGGCCAACCAGGTAGCCGGGTTCGGACGGGATATGCGGGTTCAGCGGCGCGAAGACCGACCCGTTTGCCGCCGTGGGCGTGATCAACTGCCCGGTGGAGATCTTGGTTGTGTCGGGCGGGGCGGCACCGGCCGCCGTGCCGAGCAGGGCAAGCAGGCTTACGCTGGAGAGCAGACGGCGCATGGAACGATCCTCGAGCTTGGTGTGGGGCCTTCTTATACGGCGTTGCGCAATGGAGGCTGACGGCAAGCTGACAGCGGACCGGATGGCGCGTGAAGTTTCCGTGTCACGGGCGGTGTGCGCGGCTGGCGTGGCGGGCCGTGACTGACGGCGCGGCCCGGGCACTGCTGCTGCGGATGTTCGGTGCCGCCGTGCAGCGGGCGGCGCCGTCGCTCTGCGTGCCGCCCTGCCT
>CAXUGD010000335.1:0-3857 GCA_964250355.1 uncultured Acetobacteraceae bacterium
CCCGCCCGCATGCCCTGCACCGCGGCGCTGGCGGCGAACTGGCGGTTCAGCCGGTCCAGCCGCGCGTTCTCCTCGCGCAGCCGCGCCAGTTCGGCCTGGTGGGAGGCGGTTGTAGAACTCCCTAGCGACACGTCGTCGGGCATGGTCCGGAGGTAGATGACCACGCCGTTCCACACAAGCCGAAGCGCTTGGCCCGCCCCGACGCAGGCACCCGACGCGACCGGTGCCGAGGGTTACTGCCCCGGATCGATCCAGCCGATATTGCCGTCGGTGCGGCGGTAGATCACGTTCAGCTCGCCTGTGGTGCTGTTGCGGAACATCAGCACCGTCTGGTCGGCCAGGTCCATGCGCATCACCGCGTCCCCCACGCTCAGGTGAGTGATCTCGGTCTGCGTCTCGGCGATCACGGTGGCGAAGGTGGGGCTGGTGGCCACGGCGGCTTCGGCCGCCTCGGGGGCCGCCGCATCGCCTTCCGGTTCGGCGCGCAGGACGTAGGCGCGCGCGGTCTGCGAGCGTTCGCGGTGGGCCAGCGCCCGGTGGTGCTCGTTCACCCGCTTGCGGTAGCGGCGCAGGCGGGTGGCGATGTGCTCGGCCGCGTCGTCGAAGGCGGCGTTGGCGTCGCCCGCCTCGCCCTCGCCGCGCAGCGTCAGGCCGCGGCCGGCGTGGACGTTGATGTCGCAGGTGAAAAAGCTGCGGGCACGGCCGAAGGTGACGTGGGCCTCCATCGCATGGTCGAAATATTTCTGGGCGATCACGTCCAGGCTGGAAGCGACCCGCGTTCGCAGCGCATCCGACAAATCGACCTGCTTGCCCGAAACATTGATCTGCATGAACGGCCTGCCTTTTCTGTCCAGGTTCCCCATCCACGGCAGGCCGTCAGACCAAGGCGGCCTTTTCCCGTTTGCGCTGCACGGAACTTGGTATGCGCAGCGCGTCACGGTATTTGGCCACCGTTCTGCGCGCGATGTCCACGCCCTCGCGCTTCAGCGTCGCCACGATGGCATCGTCCGACAGCACGTCGTCGGCCGTCTCGGCGCCCACCATGGCGCGGATGCGGTGGCGCACCGCCTCGGCGCTGTGGCTCTGCCCGCCGGCCCCGGCGATGGCGGTGGTAAAAAAATATTTCAGCTCGAAGATGCCGCGCGGGGTGGCGATGAACTTGTTGGCGGTTACCCGGCTGACGGTGCTTTCGTGCAGCGTCACCTCGTCGGCGATGTCGCGCAGGATCAGCGGGCGCAGGTGGCTGACGCCGTGGCGGAAGAAGCCGTCCTGCCGCCGCACGATCTCGCTGGCCACCTTTAGGATGGTCTGGGCGCGCTGGTGCAGGGATTTCACCAGCCAGTTCGCGGTGGCCAGGCGCTCGCCCAGGAACAGTTTCGCCTCCCGCTCCTCCCCCGACTTGGCCGGGATGCGGCTGATGCGGGCGTAGAACGCCTCGTTGACCAGCACGCGCGGCACCGTATCGGGGTTCAGCTCCAGCAGCCAATCCCCGCCCGGGGCGGCGCGCATTAGCACGTCCGGGATCACCGGCTGCAGGCTGGCGGCGTCCCAGTTGGCGCCGGGCTTGGGGTCCAGCGCACGCAATTCGGCCACCATGTCCTGCAGGTCGTCCCAGTCCACATGGCAGACGGACATCAGGTGGCGCATGTCGCGCCGGCCCAGATGCTCCAGGTGGTCCAGCAAAGCCGCCATGCAGGGGTCCAGCCGGTTGCGCTCGCGCAGCTGGGCCGCCAGGCACTCGGCCAGGCTGCGGGCGAACATGCCCACCGGGTCGAACGCCATCATCCGCGCGCGCACCGTCTCCACGCGCTCGAGCGGCACGCCCAGTGCCGAAGCGACCGCGGCGGGATCGGTGCCCAGCCGGCCGGACGGCTCCAGCAGCGCGATCAGGTGTGCGCCGATCAGGCGGTCCGCACGGTCGGGGAAGCCCAGGCGAAGCTGCTCGCCCAGGTGGTCGCGCAGCGAGGGGCGCGTTTCCAGCGTCTCCTCCAGCCCGCGGTCGTCCCGCTCGAAGCTTTGGGAGCCGCCGCTGCCCGAAAGCTGGGTCGGCATGGCCAGGCCATCCGCCGGACCCATCGCCTCGTAGCCGTCGAATTCGTGGTCCAGCGGGCTCTCGCCGGCGTCCGGCAGGGTGGGTGCCGATACCAGCTCGGCGCTGTCCGCCCCTTCGGCCGGGCGCTCCGTTTGGCGGTCGGACGGGCGTTCGGGCGGGGGCTCCGGCCGCTCGTCGCGGTCCAGCAACGGGTTCCGCTCCAGCTCCTCCTCGACAAAGGCTGCCACCTCCAGGTTGGAGAACTGCAGCAGCTTGATGGCCTGACGCAGCTGGGGCGTCATCACCAGGGATTGCGACTGTCGGAACTCTAGGCGGGGACCCATAGACATGCGGGGCCAAGTCTTAGCGCGAAAACGGTGAGGGGAAAGCTAAATAGGGCTATCGCGCCGGTAACTGCTTTCCCAGCTCCTGCGTGACCAGGAAGGCGATGCCGCGGGCATAGGCCTCGTCCGTGTCGCCGCGTATCTGGCCTTCCACATGGGCCACGTAACGCATCGTGTGCAGGTCGGCGAACCAAAGCGTCATGAGCGTAATCAGCGTGCTCACCTTGTGCACGCTGGGCAGCACCTCCAGCGTGGCGCCGGCGCGCCGGGCCACGGCGGCCCAGCATTGCCCGCATTCGTCGGGGGGCTGCAGGCCGGCGATCTCCCGGGCATAGGGCGCGAGATCGACAGGGGCGTACTGGCCGGTGCCGTGCAGCGTGCGGGCCAGCAGATCGGTGGCTTTTGCGATGCGGTCCGGGCCGATACGGGCCGCCTCGCCGCTGGTGTCGAAGACTTCGAACGGGAACACGGCGATCTTGGCCGGCTCGCCTGCCGCGGCGGTGCGGGCCAGCATGCAGAGCAGGGCCACGACGATCTTGCCGGGTGACACGGCGGCGTCCAACCTGTATTCTACCACTTGCTATTAACTTTCTACCAGCCAGGCGTTGCGGTTTCGATGGTGAACCAGCTTAACATCAAGAGCGAAGACGGCTACCGCCTGGCGACCGAGCTGTCGGTGCTGACCGGCGAGAGCCTGACCACGGCGGTGACGGGCGCCCTGCGCGAGCGGCTTGAGCGCGAGCAACGGTCGCGCGACCGCAGTGCCAAGCTGGCGCGACTGGCCACGCTCGCCGCCGGCATACGCGCCAGCCTGCGCCTGCCCACCGGCAGCGCGCATGATTTCCTCTACGACGAAGCCGGCCGGCCGCGGTGATCGTGGACACTTCGGCCATACTCTGCGTGCTGCTGGACGAGGCGCAGGCGCCGCGCGTTCTGGAAGCCATCGTGGATGCGCCGGCGCCCCGCATTTCCGCCGCCAACTGGTTGGAGGTGGCGATGATCGTGGAGGAGCGGGGCGGGCGGCTGGCGAGCCTGCGGCTGGACGAGTTCTTCCGCACCGCCGGGATCGAGGTGGCGCCGGTGACGGCCGAGCAGGCGGCCGCCGCCCGGCTCGCCTGGCGGTATTTCGGCCGGCACAAGCACTCGGCCCGGCTGGATTTCGGCGATTGCTTCGCCTACGCGCTGGCCAAGACCGAAGGCGAGCGGCTGCTGTTCACGGGCGAGGATTTCGCCCGCACCGACATCGAACCGGCCTTGAAGGACCATTGAGGCGATGCCGGACCTGTTCATCGAGCTGTTCAGTGAGGAGATACCGGCCCGCCTGCAAAAGCGGGGTGCGGACGAACTGAAGCGGCTGGTCGGCGAGGCGCTCACAAGGCTCTCACCCTCGGGCTGGCGGCTGTTCTATGGCCCACGGCGCATCGCGCTGGCCGCCGAGGTCGCGGCGGGCGTTGCCGGCGCGTCGAGCGTGGAGCGCGGAC
>CAXUGD010000336.1:0-3824 GCA_964250355.1 uncultured Acetobacteraceae bacterium
CACCCACGAACGTCACCCAGAAATGCACCTTGCCCCAGAACTCGGGATATTGGTGGCCGCTCATCTTGCCGATCCAGTAGTACCAGCCCGCAAAGATCGAGAACACCGCGCCCAGCGACAGCACGTAGTGGAAATGCGCCACCACGTAGTAGGTGTTGTGCAGTATCTGGTCGAGCCCGGCGTTGGACAGCACCACGCCGGTGACGCCGCCCACGGTGAACAGGAAGATGAACCCGATGGCGAACAGCATCGGCGTCTTCAGCTCGATCGACCCGCCCCACATGGTCGCGATCCACGAGAAGATCTTGATGCCCGTGGGGACGGCAATGATCATGGTAGCCGCCATGAAATAGGCGCGCGTATCGACCGACATGCCGGAGACGAACATGTGGTGCGCCCACACCACAAAGCCCACCACGCCGATGGCCACCATCGCGTAAGCCATGCCCAGGTAGCCGAACACCGGCTTCTTGCTGAAGGTGCTGACCACGTGGCTGATGATGCCGAAGCCCGGCAGGATCATGATGTACACTTCGGGGTGGCCGAAGAACCAGAACAGGTGCTGCCACAGCACCGGGTCGCCGCCGCCCTGCGGGTCGAAGAAGCTGGTGCCGAAGTTGCGGTCGAAGATGAGCATGGTGATCGCACCGGCCAGCACGGGCAGGCTCAGCAGCAGCAGGAAGGCGGTGACCAGCATCGCCCAGATAAACAGCGGCATCTTGTGCAGCGTCATGCCCGGCGTGCGCATGTTGAAGATGGTGGTGATGAAGTTCAGCGCGCCGAGCAGGGAGGACACGCCGGCCAGGTGAAGCGCGAACAGCGTGAAGTCCATGCCCGGGCCCGACTCGTAGGTGCTGTTGGACAGCGGCGGATACAGCGTCCAGCCGGAGCCCGACTCACCCATCAGCAGGCCGGTGATGATCAGCGCGAAAGCCGGCACCAGCAGCCAGAAGCTGATGTTGTTCAGGCGGGGGAACGCCATGTCCGGCGCGCCGATCATCAGCGGAATGAACCAGTTGCCGAAGCCGCCGATCAGCGCCGGCATGACCGTGAAGAAGATCATGATCAGCCCGTGCGCCGTCACGATCGTGTTCCACTCCTGGCCGGAGGTGACGATCGTGCCGCCGGGATGCTGCAGCTGCGCACGCATGATGATGGACAGCAGCCCGCCCACCAGGCCCGCACACACCGCGAAGATCAGATAAAGGGTGCCGATGTCCTTGTGGTTGGTGCTGAACAGCCAGCGCTGCGCGAAGGTCGGGTGATGCCCGTGCCCATGGTCGTGCAGATGGTCCTGCGTCGTCGCTGACATTTTCTAACGCTCCGAAGCCATGGCCAGCCGTGTCGGCGTGTCGATGGCGGCATTGTTGAACTTGGCGGGCGCCTGAAGGAGCCAGGCCGCGAAATCGTCCGGGGTCACGGCGTGGATCGAGATCGGCATCACGCTGTGGTTGGTGCCGCAGATCTGGTTGCACTCGCCGTAATAGTCGCCTGGCTGGTCCACGCGGACCCAGGTCTCGATCGTGCGGCCGGGGATGGCGTAGCGCTGCACGCCCAGGCTGGGGATGAAGAAGCTGTGGATCACGTCGTCGCTGGTGGTCAGGATGCGGATGTTCTTGCCGGCCGGCAGCACCAGCTGATTATCGACGGCCAGGTGGCGCAACCCCTTCTGATCGGCCTTCAGGTCTTCGTCATGCACCATGTAGCTGTCGAAATGCAGGCCCTTCGCGTCCGGATAGGTGTACTGCCAATACCATTGGTGGCCGGTCACCTTCACCGTCATGTCGGCGTGCTCGGCCGGAACGCGGTCCTCGAAATACACCAGGCGGAAGCTGGGGATGGCGATCACCACCAGGATCAGCACGGGGATCGCCGTCCAGGCCACTTCCAGCGTGGAGTGGTGGCTCAGCTTGCCCGCCACCGGGTTGCGCTTCTCGTTATATCGCCAGATCACGTAGGCGAGCAGGCCGGCCACGAACACGGTGATGAGTACAATTATCCAGGTGACAAGCGTGTTCAGGTCGTGAATGCCGCGTTCCACCGGGCTGTGGGCGGCCTGCATGTCCATCTGCCAGGGTTTGGGCGTCTGTGCGGCGGCTCCGGTTGCCCAGAGGGCGAAGGCGGCCAGCGGCGCCAGAAACGCAGCGCGTGTCTTGCCTGAAAACATCATTTGATCGGGAGTCCCGCTCAGTCCTGTTCGGTTCCTACCCGATATCGGAGCGTACCGGACAGATCAAGGTGCGCTGCAACAGGATATTCAGCGCCGCAGGTGAACCAGGGTGAACAGCCCGCCCGGCGGCGTCGGTTCAAACACCGTGTCGTCGGGGTTCTCAGTGCCGAACAGGTCGGCGATGGCAAAATCGGGGTGCCAGCCCAGCTTGTGCGACAGCGGCGCCAAAGCCAGCTCCACGCGCCGCCGCATGCCGCCCGCCGCTACGAAGTGGTTGACGAACAGGATGTGGCCGCCTGGGCGCACCACGCGGCGCAGCTCGGCCAGCAGGCGCCGGGGATGCGGCACGACGGAGGCCACGAACATGGAGGCCGCGATGTCGAAGCTCCCATCGGCAAAGTCGGTCGCCTCGGCATCCTGCTCCAGCAGCGCTTCCACCTGAGTCAGCCCGTCCGCGTGCACCCGCTGGCGCGCCCGGTCCAGCATGTCGCAGGACAGGTCGATGCCGGTCACCCGCTTGCTGCGGTCGTACATCGGCAGTGCCAGGCCGGTTCCCACGCCCACTTCCAGCACGCGCTGGCCGGGCAGGCTGTTGATGATGGCGATGGTACGCGTGCGCGCCGGCCGGGAAATGCGGCCGAAGGCGGCGTCATAGAACTGCGCCTGGCGGCGATAGGCGGTGCGGACCGCCTCGGCATCGAGCTTCGTCATCAGCCGTCAGCTACCAGCTATCGGTCGCCAGACAAGTGAAAACCGTCCTCCCGACGACCGACGGCTGGGCGCTGACTACTGGGACGCGGCCAGGTTTACCGCGGCAGCCCGGCCGTTTTGCTGCTGTTCCACCTCGAAGCCGACTTTCTGGCCCTCGTTGAGGTTGCGCAGGCCGGCTTTCTGCACCGCGCTGATGTGGACAAAGATGTCCTTTCCCCCCGTCTCCGGCTCGATGAAGCCGTAGCCCTTGGTGGGATTGAACCATTTGACTGTGCCGCTGGTCATCCGCTGCGCTCCCTGTATCGTTCTGGGCGGTGCCGGATCTCTTGTTTGGGGTCGCCCGCTTCGGCGGACGACCCCCACAGGCCCGGCTTGCCGCAACCAGGACGCTAACATGGGGTTACAGGGCTGTCATCCTCAAGAACGGGGTGGTAGAGTTGTCACGCTTCCGTCGCGATCCGGGCTATATGGCAGATTGCGTCATCGAACTCGCCTGGGTGAACCGCCATGTGGACGATCTGGGTATCCCTGCACCGCGGCCTGTTCTACGGCCTCCTCAGCCTGTCGATCTGGGGTTTTGCCCATTACTGGTATCTGCGCAGGGACATAAAAAACTTCCGCCGCAACCGTAAGGGCCACACCTGGTCGGTCGATATGGAAAAAAAGACCGGCACGGGCAGCCTGACCAAGGCCAACCACTGAGGGCGTAGAAGGGTAGCGCCTAAAACGGCTTCAACAGCCGGTCGATGTAGTCGAGTTCGCCCTTGGGCCGCCCGCGGTCTGCGCCGCGGCGGCGTAGCTCGTCTTGGATCGCGCGGCTGCGGCCGCGCTCCATCTCGTCGGGCACGCGCAGGCCGGGGTCGTCGGCGGCCGTGCCGCTGCCGTCCCCCGTGCGGCCGAATGGGTCGCGCTGCTGCCCGCCCTTGCCGTCGCCCGACTCGTC
>CAXUGD010000337.1:0-3820 GCA_964250355.1 uncultured Acetobacteraceae bacterium
GGAGGGCATCCCCAGGCGTGGCAGCGTCAGCCCCGTCACGATGCGCGCTCCATCAGCGTTCCCCCGCGCGGGCCGGCCTCCCGCACGGGCCGCGGGTCGCCGATGCGGCCGAACACGCCGGCCCAGGTCGAGCGCAGCCACCCCACGTAGCCGCCCGCGTCGCGCCGGGCGCCGTAGTGGCACGCGTATCGAACGTGGTCGGCGGCCAGCCATCCCCACAGGCCGTAGCGCGCGAAGATCCAACCGCGGTTGCGGAACTGGCAGCGCCGCTTCAGCGCGTCGCCCGGAACTGTGGCGTAGAACGCGCCGCCCAGGATCGGATGGATCTCGGCATCGCAGGCCGGATGCAGAAAGGCCGTCTCGGTGTCGGTGACGATGCGCAAGCCGGCGCGTCGGCTGCGCAGCAGGAACTCGACCTCGTCGCCGCGCATGAACAGGCGCGTCTCCGGCAGGCCGGTGGCCGCGAGCGCGCCGGCGGTGATCAGCGTTCCGTTGAACAGGTGGGCGAAACCCTCGATCAGGCGGCCCGGCTCCAGCGCTGCGACCGTGAAGCGGGTGCGGCCGCGCTGCCGGATGGGAAAGGCCAGCCGTTCGGGGGCGTCCACGTTGTGCACCAGCGGGCAGGTGAGCGCGCTGCCCTGGCGGGCTGCGACGTCCAGCAGCCGCGCCAGGCACGACCGGCCGGCGGGCGCGCCGTCGTCGTCCATCAGCCAGACATGGGTGGCGCCCCCGGCCAGTGCGGCACGGATGCCGGCGGCAAAGCCCGCGGCCGGACCCTGGTTATGGGCGAAGCGCAGCAGACGCGCCCGGGAGTGGGTCAGCACGATCGGTTCCAGCGCCTGCTCGGTGGCGTTGTCCACCACGATCACAGCGTCGGGACGGCGGTCCTGGCCTGCCAGCGCGGCCAGGCAGCGCGCCAGGAGGACAGGGCGATTATGGGTGACGACTATCGCGAATACTTTAGCAACGATGTCGGAGCTGGCTGATCGGTTCATGAGTAGCCTGCCAATACGGGCGTGTAATGCGCAAAGACTTGCGGCGGTGGCACGAACTTCGTCGGGAGCAGGGTCACAAGCTGGCGATTGGCCTGACGCGGCGCTTACACCGCGCATCCTCGTTTGCGAACGGGTCGCAATCACACTTGCACTTGAGAAGCGTTTGCAATAACTGGTGCGTTGCCGGGCTTTTCCGGTGCCGATGCGGAGGGTGCCGTGCGTCTCATCATGCGCCTCCTACCGGGCGCAGCCTGGCTGCTGGCTGTCGCGCCGGCGCATGCCGCACCGCCGCCCCTGTCGGTTCCGGTCAGTGGCGACCAGAACAGCCCCGATGGCGGCCAGGGCTTCGCCGGGTTCCTGGGCAGCCTGCAGAAGAGCAATTACCTGCTGGGCGACCTGTTCGGGTTGCGGAACGTGCTTGCGCGCTACGGCGTGTCCCTTGCTCTCCAGGAGACGAGCGAGGTGCTCGGCAACCCTGTCGGGGGGACGAAGACGGGTGCCGAGTACGACGGGCTGATGCAGATGATCCTGCAGCTCGATACGCAGCGCGCCTTTGGCTGGTATGGCGGCCTGTTGAACGTGAGCGCCCTGCAGATACACGGCCGGAACCTGAGCGCGGAAAACCTGCTGACCTTGCAGACATCGAGCGGGATCGAAGCCGACCGGGCGACCCGGCTGTGGGAGCTTTGGTACGACCAGAAGTTCCTGGCGGAGGACCGGCTGGACATCAAGGTCGGGCAGCAGAGCCTGGACCAGGAGTTTATCGTCACGCAGAACGGCGGGTATTTCTTGAACACCATGTTCGGCTGGCCGCTGGTGCCCTCGGTGGACCTGCCGGGCGGCGGGCCGGCCTATCCGCTTTCGGCGCTGGGCATCCGCGTGCGCTGGCGGCCGGTCAACGCCGTGGCCGTGCTGGTGGGTGTCTATAACGGCAGCCCGTCACCGCGCGGACAGGGCGACCCGCAACTGGCCAACCCGTCCGGCACCAGTTTCCCCACCGACGGCAGGCGGCTGGTGTTTGCCGAGGTGCAGTACACGTACCCGGCGCTGGGTGCCATGGTGTACCCCGGCGAGGGCGCGCCGCTGGGCCACACCTACCGGCTGGGCGCCTGGTATGATTCCGAGCGCTTCAGCAACCAGCGCTACGACACCGCCGGCGTGTCGCTCGCCTCCCCGCTCAGCAACGGCCAACCGAGGCAATACCGCGGCACCTACGCGATCTACGCCGTGGCCGATCAGATGGTGTGGCGGCGCGGCAGCAACCCCAACGAGTCCGTCAGCGTGTTCGGCCGTGCCATGGGCACGCCGCAGGCCGACCGCAACCTGGCCGACTTCAGCCTGAACGCCGGCGTGGTGTATCACGACCCGCTGGCCAACCGGCCGGACGACACGCTGGCGCTGGGCATGGGCTACGCGCATGTTAGCCGCCGGGCCGCCGGCCTGGACCGCGACACTGTCTCCACGGTCGTGGCCGGCGAGGCGCCCACCTATCGCGGCGTACGCGGCGGCGAGACCTTTGTGGAGGCGTCCTACACCTACCAGGTGCATCCGTGGTGGCAGGTGCAGCCCGACCTGCAATACGTGTTCGACCCCGGAGGCGGCATAGAAGATCCCAACACACCCGGCCGGCGGGTGGGCGACGCGCTTGTGCTCGGCCTGCGCACCAACGTGCTGTTCTGACGTGACAGGGACTTCCACCATGTATCGTCCTGGCTTGCGCGCCTGCGTGGCGCTGGCGGCGTTGTGCCTCGCGGAGGCGGCGCACGCCGATCAGCCGCACGGCTTTCTGGAAACGGTGCACCGCCACACCACGCTGACATCGACGGTGACCGACAATGGCGACCTGAACCCCTACGCCGTGGTTGTCGCCCCCGTCTCGGCCGGCCGCATCCAGAAGGACGACGTGCTGGTCGATAATTTCAACAACATCTCCAATTTGCAGGGCACCGGGACCACCATCGTGGGCTACCGGCCCGCGACCAAGGAAACCTACCTGTTTGCCAAGCTGCCGCAGGCCCTGCCGCAATGCCCGGGCGGGGTCGGGCTGAGCACGGCGATGGCCGTGCTGAAATCCGGCTGGGTGCTAGTCGGCAGCACGCCCAGCAAGGACGGCACGACGGCCACCAAGGGCCCTGGCTGCATACTGGTGCTGGATGCGACCGGCAGGCTGGCCGCAACCTGGGCAGGGCCGGCCATCAACGACCCATGGGGCGACATGGCGGTGGCCGACCGGGGTGGGTCTGCCACCCTGTTCATCAGCATGGCGGGTTTCGGCCTGCCCGGCCCCGACGTGATCGACCCCGCGACCGGACTGCCCCCCAAGCACACGAACGCCACCGTGCTGCGGCTGGAGGTGACCGTGCCGGACGGCAAGCCGCCCGTACTGGTCAGCCAAACGGTGGTCGGCGACGGCTTCGCCGCCCGGCCCGACCGCGACAACTTCCTGCTCGGCCCCACCGGCCTCGCCCTGGGCGCCGACAGCACGCTGTACGTGACGGACGGCCTGGACAACGTGATCACCGCCATACCGGACGCCACCACACGAACGGGCAGCGCCGGCACCGGCCGCGTGGTGACGCAGGGCGGGTTGCTGGCCTGGCCACTGGCGATGGTGTTCTCGCCGGAGGGGCACCTGCTGGTCTGCAACGGCAAGGACGGGCGACTGGTAGAGGTTGACCCCGTGCAGGGCCGGCAAATCTACGCGCAATGGATCAACAACGACCAGGCCCAGTCGCCGCCGGGCAACGGCGACCTCTTCGGCATCGCGATGGCGCCCGACGCGCATGGATTCTACTACGTGATGGATGACGTGAACACGTTGATGC
>CAXUGD010000338.1:0-3785 GCA_964250355.1 uncultured Acetobacteraceae bacterium
GAACCGCCTCCTGCGCCCGCCGACGGCCCTGCGCTGTATGCGCCCGCCGATTCGCCCCTGCCGGCCGACGCCCAGGTACCCGTGAGCGCGCAGCCGGAGGCCGCACCGGCGCCGGCCCAGTCCGCCGGGCAGGCGGGCGCACCGGTCTTTGCCGATGCCAGCATCGCAGGGCTGCACTACGCGGCATCCACGCCCGGCGCCGCGGAGCCGGGCGGCCAGCAGAGCTATGTGGAATTGCCGATGACGGCCAACGGCCAGGCCGAGCCGGGGCCCGCCCCGGCCCCGGAGGTGCGGAACCGCTACGTTCCCCTGCCACCCTCTACCGAGCTGATCGAGGTGCTGCCGCGCATGTTGCCCAGCAATCGCGGCCTGGCCGCCTCCGTCGAGCGTCCGTTCGCGGCGATGCCGGAAAGCATGCCGCCCCCGCCGCTCCGCCCTGTCCTGCCCCCGGAGCTCCAGCCGGAACCTAAGCGCGGCCTTCTCGCCAAACTGTTCGGCAGCCGCTAGCCCACCCCGGGACCACGTCTAGGTTCGGGGCAGGTCGGGCTTGTCGCCCACCACGGCGATGGCGTTGGCGTAATCCGGTGCCAGCGTGTGGCAGGCCTGGGTCACCGGGATCAGCACCAGGGCGCCAGCGATGCCCAGGGCGGTCAGTTGGTGCGGCACCCCCTGCCGGCCTTGGAGGTGACCGGCACCCATCAGCGCCACCACCCGCGCCTTCGGTGCCCTGGCGCGCTGGGCGGCCACCGCCTCGGCCATGGCGCGGTCCCATAGCAGCTGGGCATCGACGAAATGCGCCAGCCGGTCCGGCGTCATCGGCGGCCCGCCGTGGCCTGACATGATTTCGGCCAGCTCCTGGCGATAGGCGGCGCTGGGCGCAGCCGGCGTTCCCACACCTTCGCGCAGCGCCGACGGCACCGCCTGCCAGCCGCGCTGGCCCACGAGGTGGACCAGGCTGTGCGATACGTTGAGCGCCAGCATAGGGATGCGGTGGTCGCGCGCGAAGCGGAAGATGGGCATGTAGAGGCTGGGCGGGAAACCCCAGACATGCGCCCAATCCGAGCGGGCCAGGAACGCGGCCTCGGTCAGGCGGCCCTGCGTCCACTGGTCCAGCACGGGTTGGGCGGCGCGCGGGAACATCTCGAACCCCAGCACCAGCGCGGGGTTGGCGGCGTATAGGCGCTGGATGGCGGCGAGCTGCCAAGCGTGGTCGGCCGCGTTGTGGGGGGGGGGGGCGGCCGGGGGCGGCGGCGGGGGGGGGGGGGGGGGCGGGGGGGGGGTGGGTGCCCCGCGCGGCCCCCCACGACCGGGTTTGCCGCATTGGCAGTCGGATCCGGGACAAGGCGCAGGGTGGCCGGTTCCGCCCATCGGCCGGGCGGGACGCAGGCCGGCGGAGTTGCGGCACAGCCGGCCAGCAGGAGTGCTGCGGCTAAAGCGACATACGGATACATGGGCCGTAGATGACCGCGATGCGCCTGTTTGCGAGGCTGATGTTGCGACATCGCCCGCGATGGCGTAAGGTGACCACATTAGTCACGGAGGATCGGATGATCGAAGTTCAGCTGCGGGAGGCTAAGGCGACGCTGTCGGCCGTGGTGGATGAGGCCAAGCAAGGCCATCCGTCGGTCATCACGCGCCATGGCCGGCGGGAGGCGGTCGTGCTCGGCTTCGAGGAGTGGGAGCGGTTGTCCAAGGTGCCGTCGTTCGGCTGGCTGCTGGCTCAGGCGCCGCTCGAGCCTGGGGACGTGGCGGAGCGGGTGGAAGGAGACTGGCGCGAAGTCGAATTCTAGCCGGTGTACCTGCTGGACACGAACGTGATTTCGGCGGGCGCCCCGATGAAATCCGCTGTGCAGCCGGGCCTTGCCGACTGGCTGCACCGCAACAGCGCGGGGCTTTACCTGTCGGTCGTCACCGTGGCCGAGATCGAGGGCGGCATCGTCAAGGCACGGCGCGAGGGCGCGCACCGCCGCGCGGAGCGGCTGGCCGAGTGGCTGGAGGTGGTGCTGCATCTCTACGGCGCCCGCATCCTGGCCTTGAACGTGGCCGCCAGCCGCTGCCTGGGCAGGCTGTCGGACCGCGCCCGTGCGTGCGGGCAGGCGCCGGGGTTTGCCGACCTCGCGATCGCCGCCATAGCACAGCATCACGCGCTCACGATCCTGACGCGCAACCTGCGGCATTTCCTGCCGCTGGGCGTGGCCGTGCACGACCCGTTCGCAAGCCTGCCCGCACCCTTGCCGGCGTGATAGCCCCAAGCTGTGCTACTTCGCCCCTACTCGTCCGTATCGAGGAAGAACTGGTCGGCTTCCTCGTCGAAATTGAACAGCTCGGCGAAGCGGCCCCAGCCGATCACCGCGCGCAGCGTGTCCTCCGCGTAGCTGGGCGACATGTGGTCTTCCAGCTCGTCGCGGAAGCGCACCGCGCTGGCGCGGTGGTTCCAGCGCTCGTCCAGCACGCCGCGTATGGTGCCGGCGAGCTTGACATGGGCGCGCAGGGCGGCAGCGAACAGCAGTTTCCGCGCGTCGGTCTCCGCATGCGCGAACTCGCGGCCGCTTTCGGTCAGCTTGATGTCGCCCTCCTCGAGCTCGGCGAAGCGTAGCAGCGCCAACGTTTCGCCTAGCGGCAGCAGGTCGTCCAGCTCCAGTTGCAGGGCGGCGGCCAGCGGCGGCAGGTCGGCGCGGCCGCGATAGGGTTCGCCGGCGATGGTCTCGATCAGGCCGGCCAGCAGGTTGGTGTTCACCGGATGCAGCGCGTGCACCGCGTCGGGCGCGGGTGCGGTTTCGGCGCTGCCTGCCTCGGGCGGGGGCATGCTGGTCGCGCGCCGGGTCATCAGGGCGTAGATGTCGTCCACGAATTTGCGGAACGCCGCGTCGTGTCGGTTGCGCGGGTGCGGGAAGGGCACGCGCAGTTCCTGCGCCACGCGGCCGGGGTTGGAGCTGAACACCAGGATGCGGTCGCACATCAGCACCGCCTCCTCGATGTTGTGGGTGACCATCAGGATGGAGCGCACGGGCAGCTTGCCGTCCATCCACAGGTCGATCAGGTCGGTGCGCAACGTCTCGGCCGTCAGCACGTCCAGTGCAGAGAACGGCTCGTCCATCAGAAGCAGGTCGGGGTGCACCACCAGCGCGCGCGCCAAACCCACGCGCTGGCGCATGCCGCCGGACATCTCTTTCGGGTAGGCATCCTCGTAGCCGCCCAGCCCGATCAGGTCGATCGCCTCTTCGGCGCGGCGCTGGCGTTCGGCGCGGGCCACGCCCTGCGCCTCCAGGCCCAGTTCCACGTTTTCCTGCACGGTCAGCCAGGGGAACAGGGCGAAGCTCTGGAACACCATGGCCACGCCCTCGGCCGGCCCGGTCAGCGGCGAACCGCGCCAGATGACGTCGCCCGCGGTGGGTTTCAGCAGGCCGGCCACGATACGCAGCAGGGTCGATTTGCCCGAGCCGGACCGGCCGAGCAGCCCCACGATCTCGCCGCTGCGTATGGCGACATCGACGTTGTCGAGCACCACGAAATCGCTGGCGGAATCCTTGTGGTAGGCCTGCTTGCAGTTGCGGACTTCCAGAAGGTTGACCGGCGCGTCCATTCGTTCGTGTCCCGCAAGTGCTGCGCCGCCGTGTATGGACCATTGCACCCGCTGCGATCCACCGGCACTTCGATCGGGTTGGCCGCTCACGTTTCCGTTACCGTTTCTAAACCTTTGTCGCCTATCCTGATGACACAGCCATCGGGCTGCGTCGGGGTGAGCAATGCACGGGTGGTGGGGACCGGACTGGCTGGGCGGATGG
>CAXUGD010000339.1:0-3769 GCA_964250355.1 uncultured Acetobacteraceae bacterium
ATTGAAGGTGTGAAATGCGGAAACCTGCCGTCCTGATAATGACCCTCTTACTTGGCGGCTGCGCCACATTCGCCGAGGGAACTAATCAAAGCGTTTCGGTGGATACGCAACCAGCCGGCGCTACGTGCAGGGTCACACGATACGGCGAGCAACTGGGCACGATCGCTGCAACTCCTGGAAGCACGCGTATTGACAAGAGCAAGGCCGATATTGCTTTTACGTGCTCAAAGTTCGGTTATCAGACTGCTTACATCACGGTTACGCCGACTTTCAAAGAGACCACGCTGATCAGCAACTGGAGTTTTATCGGTCTCGGTGTTGATGCGATGTCGGGGGCAAACTACGCTTATCCTGACCTCGTGAGGCTAACCCTCTCGCCGGCTACGCCGAGCGTCCCATTGGCTCTCAATAAAACTCCTTGGACTGTGGCGCCAGAGTCCGATGAGCGCTGATAACAGTTGTCCTTGCGTTTGGGGTGAACGCCATGTCATCAAAGTCGATGCCAAGTTCTAAGTTGAATACTGAGTCACTTAAATTTTCATTGGTAATTAGGGATTAGCTGTTTCTAGGAATGGTGTCTCTCCGCGCGTGCCGGCGATAACGCTCGGTAACGCCCGTCCGCGCGTGCCCACCCTGCCCGAACTGAACCTAAACGACAGGCGTATCCAACAGCCGAAGCGTGGCGGGTGCCGACTTATGGTTCTGAGCCACCGGAATATGGCCTGCTTTGACAATCAGCAACCCTCGTCGGCTTGGCTATCGAGCACAACCGTTTGGTGGTATCAAGCCTTACCCAGACGATGGATCGGCAAATGCGATTGCAAGAAGAAAAGGTCGAAGCACCCCTGCACGGCAAGACCGACTGGGATCGGCTACACAACATGACCGACGACGACATCCAACAAGGTATTGATAGCGATCCTGATTCCGCCCCTGCCATGGGCTACGAAGAGACCAAGGCAGCCTACAAACCCGCCCCGGCACGCATCGGACGTTGATCGTCGGCTTCGAGTGGGACGAGGAGAAAAACCGGGTCAACATTGAAAAGCACGGCATCGACTTTCGAGACGCCGTACAAATCTTCGAAAGACCGACGCTCGACAAGCCCGATACACGGCGAAACTACAACGAGGTTCGAGTAAACTCTCTTGGTGAGGTGAATGGGCAGGTCATCCTGAACGTTACCCATACCGGCCGAAACGGGATTATCCGCCTGATTTCGGCCAGGCTGGCCAAACACGCGGAGCGGAACGCTTATGACGAGTTTCGGCGCAGTTTGGAGCAAGACGCCACCCGGCCCGGCTAGCACGGCGCATATGGTCGCCGCGCGCCCCGTGCGGTAAACCACCGCCATGAACGCCATCGCCCCGAACCCATGGACGCCCGCCACCGTCGGAGCCCTGCTCGCCACCCCCTTCACCGAGCTGGTGTTCCGCGCCGCCACCGTGCACCGCGCCCACCACGATCCGGCAAAGATCCAAATCAGCACCCTGCTCTCCATCAAGACGGGCGGCTGCCCGGAGGACTGCGCCTACTGCCCGCAAAGCGCATCGTACGAAGCCGGCGTCCCGGCCTCCAAGCTGATGGACGTCCGCGCCGTCCTCGCCGAAGCGCAGGCCGCCCGCGATGCCGGCGCCACCCGCTTCTGCATGGGTGCCGCCTGGCGATCGCCCAAGGACCGCGACCTCGATGCGGTCTGCGCCATGGTCGAGGGCGTGCGCGCCCTGGGCCTGGAATCCTGCGTCACCCTGGGCATGCTCACCGCCCCGCAAGCCGATCGCCTGAAAAGCGCGGGCCTCGACTACTACAACCACAACCTCGACACCTCGCCCGAACATTACGGGCAGATCATCACCACCCGCACCTACCAGGACCGGCTCGACACCCTGGCCCATGTGCGCGATGCCGGCATCAACGTGTGCTGCGGCGGCATCGTCGGCATGGGCGAGGACGAGAGCGACCGCGCCGGCCTGATCGCGGCGCTCGCCAGCCTGCCCAAGCACCCCGAAAGCGTGCCGATCAACGCGCTGGTGCGGGTGGCCGGCACGCCGCTGGCCCAGGCCGCCCCGATCGACGCCATCGACTTCGTGCGCGTGGTGGCCGCCGCCCGCATTGCCATGCCCACATCCACCGTGCGCCTGTCGGCCGGCCGCGAGCAGATGACGGACGAGGCACAGGCGCTGTGCTTCCTGGCCGGCGCCAACTCCATTTTCTGCGGCGCCCGCCTGCTGACCACCTCCAACCCGGCCACCGAGCGCGACCGCGCGCTGCTCCATCGGCTGGGCATCGCCGCGGAAACCTAGTGGATCAACACGTCACAGCCGTAACCGGCCACCTCTGGCGCCCCTACACGCAGATGCACACCGCGCCCCCGCCGCTGCGCGCGCGGGCCACGGAGGGCTGCACGGTCACGCTGGACGACGGACGCCAGCTCACCGACGGCATCGCCTCGTGGTGGACCGCCTGCCACGGCTACAACCACCCCCACATTCGCGCGGCCGTCCAGGACCAGCTCGCCCGCATGCCGCACGTGATGTTCGGCGGCCTCACCCACGGGCCGGCCGAGCGCCTGGCCGCCCGCCTGGCCGCCCTGCTGCCGGGCGACCTCAACCACGTCTTCCTGGCCGAGAGCGGCTCGGTCGCGGTCGAGGTCGCCATGAAGATGGCCGCGCAATACTGGCTGAACCGCGGCGTGCGCACCCGGCACCGCTTCCTGGCCTTTGCCGGCGGCTACCACGGCGACACCTTCGCCACCATGGCGGTGTGCGACCCCGAAGAAGGCATGCACGCCCTCTTCCGCGGGCTGCTCGCCCATCACGTGATTGCCCCCCTGCCCCGCGATCCAGCCTCGGCCGCGGCGTTCGACAGCCTACTGGAGCGGCACGCCCACGAACTGGCCGGCATCCTGGTCGAGCCGCTGGTGCAGGGCGCGGGCGGCATGGTGTTCCACGGCGGCGCCGTGCTGCGCCACCTGCGCCGCGCCGCCGACGCTTTCGGACTGCCGCTGATCTTCGACGAGATCTTCACCGGCTTCGGCCGCACCGGCACCCTGTTCGCCTGCGAGCAGGCCGGCGTGGTGCCCGACATCGTCACCCTCTCCAAGGCGCTGACCGGCGGCACGATGGCGCTGTCGGCGGCGGTGGCCCGCACCCACATCTTCGAGGCGTTCCTGTCCCCCGACCCCACCCACGCGCTGATGCACGGCCCCACCTACATGGCCAACCCGCTCGCCTGCGCCGCCGCGAACGCCTCGCTCGACCTGTTCGAGACCGAGCCGCGCCTGGCCCAGGTGGCGGCCATCGGCGCGCACATGGCCCGCGCGCTGGAGCCGTGCCGCAGCCTGCCGAACGTCCGCGACGTGCGCGTCACCGGGGCGGTCGGCGTCGTCGAGCTCCACCGCATCGCCGACATGGACGCGCTGAAGGCAGAATTCGTGGCCCGTGGCGTGTGGGTCCGGCCGTTCCGCACGGTGGTCTATCTCACCCCCGCCTTCACGATCACGCCCGGGGAACTGGCCCGGCTGACAGACGCCGTCACCGATGTGCTAGGCAGGGCCGCATGAACGCGCTCGAAGACAACCGCGACACCTACCTCCGCCGCGCGCGCAGCCCCGGCCGCATCGCCGTCATCGTCGGCGGTGTCATCCTGTTCCACCTCGCCGTGATCACCGCCCTGGCCAACTGGCGCGGCTGGACCCCCAAGCCCGGCGAAGGCCTGGTCCACGTCAACATCGTCACCGAAAACCCACCCCCGCCGAACACCCCTAACC
>CAXUGD010000340.1:0-3747 GCA_964250355.1 uncultured Acetobacteraceae bacterium
AACATAAGCTGGGCTGTCCGGATGGCTGCCGTTTCGATTGCCGTCCCGTGGACGGCCGCCGCCGCCGCTGAGCCGGCGTTCCTGTCCACGCCTAACAACCCGCGCGCCGAAGCCTTGCCGGTGATCGCCGGCGCGCTGCCCGGCGACGGGCTGGCGATGGAGGCGGGCAGCCGGCCGGCCTTTTCGCTGGTGATGGGCAGCGCGCAGCCGCACGCCAACATGCTGACCGCGCAGTCCATCCGCGACCGGTTCTACCTCAATTACATGTCCGGCGACCTCCGGTCGGCCATCGGCAGCCCGATGGATACGGGGCAGAAGGACAACAGCACCTTTGCCGCCGTGGCCCGCCACACCGCACCCGGCGCGCCCGGCGACCTGCATGTGATGGCGGCGGACGGCATGCATCTGCGGGCGGTGTGCTCCCAAGGCGGCACGGATTGCCGGCCGGGCCATGTGTGGGGTGCAACAGTGCGCCTGCCCTTCGAATGGCGGCCCGGCACGACGCTGAAGGTGCGCTACAAGAGCCCCCGGGGCGACCATGCCTGGACGCCCATCTGGTTCGCCAGCGGCCAGCAGGCTCCGCCGGCACCGGGCGCGGACCCGTGGCAGGGCTTCGGCGGCCCCCGCGCGCTGTATCGCAGCGGCAACCCGTTCGAGATCGACTGGAACGATGATTTCTCCCGCGCTGGCGACGGCGTTGCCACCGGCTACCAGATCGAGTTCGGCACGCCCGACATCTACGGCACGCATTGGCGCGTGCCGCCGCACCCGGTGTACTGCGCCGATGGCGCGGGCTGGCGATTCTACGGCGATGCCCGCCCGCCTGCCTTTGAACGCACGCCCTTCGACTGGTCCGCCGGGTTTCACGACCTGGTCGGCAACTGGCGGGGCGACGGCAGCAACCTGATCGACCTGTTCGTCGATGGCAGGCTGGTGGCCACGGTGTACATGGAATATCCGCAGCAGACCTTTGTCGATCCGGCCGACGGGCACACCAAGCCGGTCGCCATGCACCTGATCATCGGCAACCAGGCCATCCCGCGGTTTTCACCCGGTGCTGCCGATGCGATCGACAACGACGGCATGGCCGATGGCTGGACGATCGTGGTGCAGGAGATATCGGGGTGGTACGGCAACGTCGCCCATCCAGACGCCTATCGCGCATCGCCCGCCAACGGCGTGCGCTGACGCAGGCGGACCGGCCGGCCCGCCCGCGACCTTACTGCTTCAGGCCGAAAGCGATCAGGTTCTTGCTGGTGGGCCCGATATCGGCGTAGCCGTCACCCCAGAACAGCATGCCCGACACGATGGAGGGGCCGTCCACCGCAGCACCGCCTGCATCGTAGGACCAGAGCCGAGCGCCCGTCGCCTCGTCCAGCGCCACGAATACGCCCGAGGCGTCCGCACCGTACATCACGCCGTTGGCCGCGCTGACCGACCCTTCGGCACGCGCGAGCGCGCCCTTGGGCGGGTTTATGGTGCGGCTTGCTGGGTTGCCGAGCGGCTTCTGCTTCTCGGTCGTGGGCGTCTGCCACACGATCTTGCCGGTGTTGGCGTCCAGCGCCGACCAGAAACCGCCATTGGTGATGGTGCCACCGGTCAGCTGGGCAAAGGTGTAGTTCGCGTTGGAGGCGGCGACGAACACGCGCCCGCCGTCCACCGCCGATCCCCACTGGATGCCGCCGCGCGTGCCGCCGGGGTTTACCTGCGTGGCCCAGGCCAGCTTGCCGGTATCGCGGTCGAACGCCCAATAGACGCCGCTCTTCTGTCCCGCGCCGACCAGGTCCTGTGGCGTGCTGCCAGTGGTCGAGAACAGGTTGGGGGCGGATCCGAAATCGTAGTCCAGCCCCTGCGGCTGCGGGCAGGGGGTGGCCGCCTTGTGGGCGCTGGGCAGGCAGGACACGGTCCAGGTGTCCAGCGTGGTCATCCGGCGCGACCAGTTCACCTTTCCGGTGGCGAGGTTGAGCGAGATCACGCTGTCGATCCGGTCGTCCCCGGGCAGGCATTTGTCCTGCTCGGCGCCGTTGCGCGCCTTGACCTGGCAGGCGGAGACGGAGGCGGGAACCGAGTAGTTGTCGCCGGTGCCGACATAGACCGCGTCCCGCGCCGTATCGACCGCGGGATTGCTGCCCCAGACCGCGCCGCCGCTGAACTCCCGGGGCACGGTGTAGAACTGCCACTGCACCGCGCCGGTCGCCAGATCGAGGGCGGCGACCGAGCCGCGGAAGGTCGGCACGAACCCCTTGATGACGGCCGCACTCTCTTCCTGCGACGACGCCACGCCCACGATCACCCGGTTGCCGGCCACGACCGGCGAGCTGGTGATCAGGGCGTGCTGCACGCGCTCGAGCTTGATGCGCCACAGCAGGCTGCCGTCGGTCTTGCTCAGCGCATAGACGCTGGGTTCGGCCTGGTCGCCGATGATGATGGCGTTGGGCGCAATGGCCGGGCTGGTGCGCGACAAGGACATCGGATTGCCGGAGATGGCCGGCAGCTTGACGGACCAGACCGGCGTGCCGGTAGCCGCATCCACGCGCCAGACGGATCCGCCGCTATCGACGACGTACACCGCGCTACCCTCGACGCTAGGCGTATCCGGCACCTCGCCGGTCGTCTTCAGCGTCCAGACCGGCGCCAGGCCGGCGACCGTCGATGTGCCGAGCACGTGTTCGGCCGCCGACGCGCGCGTGTTGGCCAGCCCGTTGCCGGCGCTGCTCCACCCTGGCTGTGGGGCGCCCGTCTGCGCCAGGGCGGCATAGGGAGCCACGAGGGTTGCAATCGCAATCGTTGACAGGCGCTTCATTGAACGGGGACCCTCCAATCCACGGGTCTCAAAGAAACTACTGGTTGATGTTTCCATCACGGTCGTGTGCTCCGGGTGTGCGGCTCGGCGTGCGCGGGCCTGCCTTACGGCGCCGAAGATCAGGATGGCGGCCAGGCCGGCAAACAGGATCAGCGCGGCCAGGGCGGGCGGCAGGTCCAGGTGCGGCACCACCAGCCATACCGCGGCCAGCCACGCGCCGATTGCGCCGGCGAACTGCGTGTCGTCCACGAACAGCCTCAGCAGCGTCCGGCGGACCGTGCCGGCGGGTGTCACGGCCGTGGCCCGGAGGCTGGCCGGCACAGCCGGGTGGCTGCCAGTGCGGCCAGCAGGTATCCGGCGTTCAGCGCTGGCACGGACCAATCGCCGCCGGGCCAGGCGAAGCCCATGCCCTCACCCACCCAGAACGTGCCGAACGCGCAGAGCAGCACGCCCACCGCGAATTTCAGCGTGTTCTCCGGAACTGCCGAAACCGGCCGGTGCAGCGCCAGGCCCAGGGCGGCGACCAGAAGCAGTGCCGCGGCTGCGCCCAGGCTGGCCGGCACCAGCAGACCCTGTCCCGCGGCACCCACGCCGATCACGATGAACACCACCTCGGCACCCTCGATCATGGTGATCCGGTAAGCCGTGCCGACGGCCACGCTGTCCCAGCCGAGCCGGTCCGCTGGCGCGCCGCCCCTGGCCCGCAGGGCGCTTGTCTGCCGGGCATAGGCCGCGCGCTCGTCGTGCAGCGCTACCGCGCCGGCCGCGCGCAGGATGGCCTTGCGCAGCCAGCGCATGCCGAACAGCAGCGTCAGCGCGCCCAGCGCCAGGCGGACCGGACCCAGCGGCACCCGCGCCAGGGCAGGGCCGAGCGTTGCAACCAGGGCAGCCAGGCTGAGCAGCGCCAGCCCGGTGCCGCCCAGCGCGCCGCGCCAGCCGCGCAC
>CAXUGD010000341.1:0-3742 GCA_964250355.1 uncultured Acetobacteraceae bacterium
GCGCCAAGCCCGCCCGGACATGCGGCCCCGAACGCGCCTGCGTTGGCCGAGAACAGGTGGCTGAGTGCTGGCAGCAAACCGGGCTGGCCGGGTGCGGCGAAATGATAGGCGGCAAAATGGTCGATCAGCCAGCCCGCGGCGGGCGGCCCGCCACCCAATGCGATCAGGTTGAGGATGAAGAACAGCACGGCGGTCGCTGTCGCGCGCTGTTCCGGGGCGACGGCGTTTTGCACCACGCCGTAGGTCGGCCCCATATAGACGTAGGAGAGCGCGCCTGGAAAAATCAGCCAGAACGCGGCCGCCTGCCAGCTCGAAGCGGTGTAGATGGCCACGACAAAAGGGTAGGAGAGGGCTACGCCCACTGCCGGCACCAAGCCGTAATACGTGCGCCCGCCCGAGCGGGCCAGCCGGTCGCTGACGATGCCGCCGAGCAGCACGCCCACGATCTGGCTGGCGCCGCCAATCAGTCCCACGATCAGCCCCACCTGCGCGTAGTTCAGGTCGAAGGCGCGCACCCAGTACGGGGCCACGAACTGCCCGCCGCCGTAGCCGGCAAACGAGACCAGCGTGATTCCAGCGACCATGTTGAAGACCGGCCAATCGCCCAGCAATCGCTTGGCCACGCCTAGCGTGGCGCGCAGCTCCGCGCCAAAGGACGTGCCGGCCGGGGGGATGCGGCGGGCTGGCTCGTGTATGAACAGCTTGATGGCCGGCGCCAGCAGAAGGCCGGGCAGGCCGACCGCCGCGAACGCCACGCGCCACGAGAAGCGCTGCGCCAGGTAGCCCCCGGCCACCGCGCCGATCATGACGCCGACCGGCACGCCGAGCGAGTAGATGGACAGGGCCGAGGCGCGCCGCCTCGGCTCGTAGTAGTCGCTGATGAGCGAGTGCGCGGGCGGCGACAGGCCGGCCTCGCCCACGCCGACGCCGAAGCGGAACAGGGCCAGCCATGCGTAGCTCGACGCGGCGCCGCACAGTGCCGTCATGCCCGACCACAGGAAGACGGCGCCGGCCATGATGTCCACGCGCTTGCGGCGTTCGGCCAGGCGCGCGAGCGGCAGCCCGAGTATCGTGTAGAGCAGCGCGAAGTACAACCCGCCCAGCAGGCCGAGCTGCGTGTCGCTGATCTTGAGATCGACCTTGATTGCCTGGCCAATGGACGCGACGATGGTGCGGTCGATGAAGTTCAACGTGTAGGCGACGGTGAGAAGCGCCAGCATGACGCGCCGCGTCCGGACGCCTCCCGCAAGGGATGGCTCCCCTCCGTCCGCCATGCTTCTCTCCCCGTCGTGGACCGGTTTTTCCAGCCGCTGCCCGGACTCCGGTTGCTTCCTGGTCCTGCGTGCGAGCCTAGGCCGGTTCGATTGACAGGACAACCGGCCGGAGCATACTGCGCGCTCAAATGCCGTCGGGCAGCACCGCAACGGGCCGGACCCAGCCGGCGCTGCCATCTTTTACCTTGACCGGGAAACACACGATCTCGAAGCCGTGCGACGGCAGCTTCTCGAGGTTGTGGAGCTTCTCCATTTGGAAGTAGCCGACCTCGCGCCCCGCCTTGTGGCCTTCCCAGATGACGGAGGGGTCGCGCGCCGCCGCCCAGCGCCGCGCGGTGTGGGAAAACGGTGCGTCCCACGACCAGCCATCGGTGCCCACGACGCGCACGCCAAGCGCCGTCAGATGCAGCGTCGCGTCGCGCCCCATGCCGCAGCCGGCATGGATATAGGCGTCCGTGCCATAGGCGGCGCCGGCGGCGGTGTTCAGCACCACGATGTCGAGCGCGGCCGGACGGTGCCCGATCCGGTCCCAGTAGCGTTCCAGCTCGTCCACCGTCACCACGTGGCCGTCCGGCTTGTCGCGGAAATCCAGCTTTACCGCGGGGCGCCAGCACCAGTCGAGCGGCAGCTCGTCGATGCGCATTGCCGGGCGCGGGCCGCCGGGGAGCGACGCGTCCTGCGTTGCGTGGTAGTGCCAGGGCGCGTCCATGTGGGTGCCGTTATGCGTGGACAGACGCACGCGCTCGATCGCCCAGCCCTGGCCCTCGGGCAGGTCGGCGACGGCCAGGCCCGGGAAGACGGCGGCGAGCTGGCGCGCGCCTTCGGCGTGGCCGATGTAGTCGATCGCGGGCCCGCTGCCCGGCGGGTCCGCCGGCACGTCGTTCTCGAGCGGCACGGCGAGGTCGATCAGGCGCCTGGTCATCGGAGGCAAGCTGCGTCCGATGCGGACTCGTGTAAAGCAAGGCAGGACGGAGGGTAAACATGGCGGGTCAGGATGGGGACAGGGTGGCGTGGCTGACCGGCGCCTCCTCGGGGATCGGCGAGGCGCTGGCCCATGCGCTGTCCGATGCGGGCTGGTCGCTCGTGCTGTCCGGCCGGCGGCGGGATGCGCTGGCTGGCGTCGCCGCTGTGGATTACCTCGCGCAGGAAGGCGCGCGCCTGGCTGCGTTGCGGGAGGCGGCCGGGGGGGGTCGTCCGGAGCCGGCGCGCATTGACTGAGCGAAGAAGGCAGTCCTTTTTTGAAAAGGACCAGAACTTTTGATCATTGAGTCCGCGACAGCCGGACAAGAGTCTTTCGCTTCCTTTTGCAAAAAAAGAAGGCCTTCTTTTTACTGCTTTTCACCAGTGAACCGGCCCGTAGCCCCCGCCGAAGCTACCGTCCCCGCAAGCGTCCCGTCCGGCTGTAGCACGCCGGTGTAATCCACCCGGGCGGGCGCGTCGTAGTGCAGCGTCACCGTGTTGCCGCTGGCCGTGCCCTCCGTCTTCAGGGTCGGGCCGCCGACCACCGTGCAGGGGCCGGCGATGCTGCGCCCGTCCGCCTTGAAGGTGCACAGCAGGACGTAGCGCAGCGTGTCGCTGAACGCGGCGCTGACCTTCCACGTGACCGGCGCGCCCGATTTGGTGTCGGTCAGCGGTGTCGCCTGGAACACGCCCTTGCCGCCTTCCGAGGTCACGTTGCCCTTCACGCTGCCGTCGGGCTGGACGTCGCCGCGATAGACGAGATGGACGCCGCTGCCGTTGTAATCCGTGCGATACCGAAAAGTCATGCTGCTGGCGTCCAGCCATCCGGTAGCGGCGCGGCTGTGCTCTACCCTGGCGGCGCACGGTCCGTAGAGCACCGCCTTGTCCGCCTTGAGCACACATACCACCGCCGATGGCGGCTGCGCGCCGATCGTCTGCTGGATTAGCCAGGCGCCGGTGAAATCCGCGGCCCGCGCCGCCAGCGGCATAGTCAAAAACGCCGCACCGGCTCCGGTCACGACGATACGATTCATGGCACAGCCTCCCCGTCCGCGCTTTTCAGGTAGCGGTCGAACCACTCGAGTGCGCGCTGCCGCGCCGGCTCGAGGTACTCGTCATAGACCTTGTAGTGGCTGCACGGGTAGACGACGCGCTCTGTCGTCACCACGCGCCTGGCGACATCGACGATCACGCCGTGGGTTCCGGGCGGCGCGTATTCCTCGAACTCCGCATCGATGAACAGCGTCGGCGCGCGCAGGCGCTCTGCCGCCTTGATCGGTGCGTGGTGAAGTTGGCGCGCCACGTCGGGCACGCCGCGCAAGCCGGGCGCGCCGTCTATGCCCTGCGGCACGGGCGGGTCGATGGCGGCCCGCGCCTTGTCGGCCTCGCGCCGGCGCTGGTGCGCGATCCATTCCGCCCGCCGCGCGGGCCCCCCCCCCCCCCCCCACTCGCCGACCCCCCCGCCGACCGGGGCGCGGACCCCGCCTTCTTCGCCCGCGACAAGATCG
>CAXUGD010000342.1:0-3731 GCA_964250355.1 uncultured Acetobacteraceae bacterium
CGCTGAAACCCGTCTCGATGATGCTGGCCGATTGCGAGGGCGACGACGACCCGCATGGCGGCCACCTGCAGCGCACGCTGGGCCTGCGCAACCTGGTGGGCTTCGGCGTAGGCTCGGCCGTGGGCGTCTCGCTGTTCGTGCAGACCGGACCGGAGGCGGCGTTGCACGCAGGCCCCGCCGTGGCGCTCTCCTTCGTGCTGGCCAGCTTCGCCTGCCTGCTGGCCGCCCTGTGCTACGCCGAGTTCGCGGGCTTGGTGCCGGTGGCCGGCAGCGCCTACTCCTACGCCTACGCCACCATGGGCGAGGGTGTCGCCTGGCTGATCGGCTGGTGCCTGCTGCTGGAATACCTGATGAGCGGCTCGCTCGTCGCCATCGGCTGGTCCGGCTACGCTACCGCGACACTGCACAGTTTTGGGCTGAACCTACCGGACGCCATCACCGGCGCGCCGTTGGCGGTCGTGGGCGGTCATGTGGTCGGCAGCGGCAAGGTGGTCGATTTGCCGGCCGTGCTGATCACCCTGTTCACCGCCTGGCTGATCATGCGCGGCACCAGGCTGTCCGCCCAGGTCAACGACGTGGTGGTGGGGCTGAAGATACTGGCCATCCTGGCTGTGATCATCGGCGCCATCCCCTTCATCCATCCGCATCTATGGGTGCCGTTCGTGCCGCCCAACACGGGGGCCACCGGCAGCTTCGGCGTCTCGGGCGTGATGCGCGCGGCGGGCATCCTGTTCTTTGCCTATGTCGGCTTCGATTCGATCTCCACGCTGGGGCAGGAAACGCGCAACCCGCAGCGCACCATCCCGCTGGCGCTGATGGTCTCGCTGGCAATCTGCGTGCTGCTGTACGTGGGCGTGGCGCTGGTGATGACCGGGATCGCCGACTACCGCACGCTGAACGTGGCTGACCCGATCGCCGAGGCGATGCGCGCGCAGGGTCCGCGGCTCGCCTGGGCGCGCTGGTGCGTCAGCATCGTGGCCGTGTTCGGCCTGGTTTCCGTGCTGCTCGTCACCCTGCTGGGCCAGGTGCGCATCTTCTACGCCATGGGGCGCGACGGGCTGCTGCCGCCCGCCTTTGCGCGCATCCACCCCAAATACTGCACACCCTATGTCGGCAGCATCGTCACCGGAGTGGGTGCCGCGCTGTTCGCGGGGCTGTTCCCGCTGGACCTGCTGGGCGACCTCGTTTCCATCGGCACGCTGCTCGCCTTTGCTGTGGTCTCGGCCGGCGTGCTGATCCTGCGCCGCACCCTGCCGCACGCGCCGCGGCCGTTCCGCACGCCGTTTATGCCGTGGACGCCCATCGGGGCGGTGCTGGCCTGCTTCGCGCTGATGTACTCGCTGGCCAGCGACACCTGGATACGCCTGGCGCTGTGGCTGGTGCTGGGCGGGCTCGTCTATGCCGCCTATGGCTACCGCCACTCCAAGCTGCGCCAGGCGTAACGCCCCGTTACTGCGGCGGCGCGTACTGCTCCGGCGGCGGCGAGGGCTGGCCGTATTGCGGCGGCTGCCCGCCGGGAGGCGGCGCGTCACCCGCAGCCTGGCCCGGCGGCTGCTGGCGCGCCTGCCTCGTCGCGTGGCGCCAGGCCTGGATGTCCTGCTTGGTGACGTAGCCTTTACGGTCGGCATCGATCTGGGCGAAGTTCCTCGCGATCTTGCCCATATGCGCGGCCTGCGCCTGCTCCAGCGTCAGCCGGCCGTCATTGGTGGTGTTGGCCGCATCGAAACGCTGGCTCATCGTGGCGTGCACTGGGCGCTGGCCTTGCTGCTGCGGCGGTGGCCCGCCCTGGCCGTCGGGTCCTGGCCCCATGTCCGGGCCGGGCTGGGCCAGTGCGGCGGTGCCGACGAACAGGAAAGCGGCGATGGCCGGGGTGAGACGCATGGTTTGCTCCTTGACCGAGGCGATAGCTTGCATATGACGCGCGGGCCGGGCGAACCGAGCCTGCCTTACGCTTTGTTGCACGCGACCGTCAGCGGGGCACGGGCACCGCGGGGTTCGGCGGCCCGTACACGTCGCGCGCGCGCTTCAGAAACGCGCCCACCATGCGCCGCACCGCCTCGTTGAACACCACGCCGATCGCCTTCTGCAGCAGCTTGCTGCGGAACTCGAAATCCACCCAGAAATCGACCTTGGCCCCGAGGGGATCGGGGATGAACACCCACTGGTTGTTCAGGTATTTGAACGGTCCGTTCTCGTAGCGGACCTGTATCTTGTGCGTCGGCTCCAGCGTGACGCGCGAGGTGAAACTCTCCCGGAACGGGCCGAAGCCGATGCGCAAATCGGCCACCAGCTCGTTCCCCTCCCGGCTGCGCACCGCGGCACCGATGCACCAGGGCAGGAATTGCGGGTATTTCTCCACGTCTGCCACCAGGTCGTAGAGCTGTTCGGGCGTGTAGCCGACCAGCTTGCGGTCGCCGTAGGTGGGCATCGGCTCAGGCGGCCCGCGCTGCGCGGGCCTCCCGCATGGCCGCGAAATCGGCATCCGCGTGATACGAGCTGCGGGTCAGCGGTGTGGCGGCAACCATCAGGAATCCCTTGGCCCGGGCCGTTGCCGCGTACTCGGCGAAGGCGTCCGGCGTTACAAAGCTCTCCACCGCCGCATGTTTCACCGTGGGCTGCAAATACTGGCCCAGCGTGAGGAAATCGACCCCGGCCACCCGAAGGTCGTCCATCACCTGGCCCACCTCCGCCCGCTGCTCGCCCAGCCCCAGCATCATGCCCGACTTGGTGAAGATGCCGGGATCGACCGACTTCACCCCGTCCAGCAGGCGCAGCGACTGGTAGTAGCGCGCGCCCGGCCGGATGCTGGGGTAGAGCCGGGGCACCGTTTCCAGATTGTGGTTGAACACGTCCGGCCGCGCACCCGCCACCACCGCAAGCGCGCCCGGCTTGCGCAGGAAATCCGGCGTCAGCACCTCGACCGTGGTGGCGGGCGAGGCGGCTCTGACAGCACGGATGACGGCCGCGAAATGCGCCGCCCCGCCATCGGGAAGGTCGTCCCGGTCTACGGAGGTGATCACCACGTGGCGCAAACCGAGCTTTGCCACGGCATCGGCCACCCGGCCCGGCTCGCCAGGATCCAGCGCCTCCGGCAGGCCGGTACGCACGTTGCAGAAGCTGCAGGCGCGTGTGCAGGTGTCGCCCATGATCATCATCGTCGCGTGGCGCTGGCTCCAGCACTCGCCGATATTGGGGCAGGCTGCCTCCTCGCACACGGTGACCAGCCGGTTCTCGCGCATCAGCGCGCGTGTTTCGTGATAGATCGGGTGGCTGGGCGCCCGCACGCGTATCCAGTCCGGCTTGCGCTGGATGGGATTGTCGGGCCGCCCTGCCTTTTCCGGGTGGCGTAGCGGCCGAACGCCGGCCGTGTGATCGATCTCGATGCGGGTAGGCATGACCCCTAGCAAGTGGCCGGGCGTGCCGGACCCGTCAAGCAGGCGCCGGGGCATGAGCCGGTGCGGCTTGCTGTGGGAAGTTTTCTCCCATACTGGTTCCGCCATGGCCATGCATGTGGACGACATTATCCAGCGCCTGGGCGGGGCGGATGCGGCGGCCCGCCTGGCCGGCGTGGGATCGGAGGCGATACGCAAGTGGCGCCAGTCCGGCATCATCCCGTCCAAGCACTGGCCTTCGGTGACGGCCGCCACCGGCCTGGCGATGGCCGACCTGCAGGCCCATAGCCCGGCGCCGGGCGGCCGACCCCCGCCCCGCGCCCCCGCCGCCCAGGTCCG
>CAXUGD010000343.1:0-3721 GCA_964250355.1 uncultured Acetobacteraceae bacterium
TCGCCTGGCGCTTCTCGGCGCGCTCGCGGCGGCCGCCGCCGAGGTGACCGCGGCGAACACGCGGCTGGCCGCCATCACGCGCGAGACGGCGTCGGCCGAATCGGCCTGGTTGCAGGCCGAGGAGGCGCTGGAACAGGCAGAGTGAGCGCGCAGCGCAATTGGCTTGTGCGCTTAGGGCAAACAGTTAACCTATACGGGTGTGACGACTTTAGGGAGAAAACGAATGCGTAACCGACGCACGCCGAAAACGGCGGCGCTGGCGGCTGGCCTGGGCCTGGTGGGCGCCTGCGCGCTCGCCGGCCACGCCGCCGCGACTAGCTGCACCGACCTGTCCAGCTTCCAGCCGAAATTCGACGGCAACGCCACGGTCGTCTCGCTGACCGTGCAGGATGTGACCGGCGGCAGCTTCACCGAACCGAACGGCACGGTGCTGACCGGCCTGCCCGCGTTCTGCCGGGTTGCGGCCGTGGTCTCGTCGGTGGGAGATCCCGCGCGGTCGCAATCGGCCATGGAGGTGTGGCTGCCGGAAGCCGGCTGGAACGGCCGCTACGAAGGGTTCGGCAATGGCGGCTTCGCCGGCGCCATCAGCTACTCGTCGCTGGAGCTGGGCCTGCTGGAAGGGTTTGCCGCGGCCAACACCGACCTCGGCACCGGCATCCTGTTTCATTGCAACAGCGCGTTTTGCGGCAACCACGTGGGCTTCGGCGGCATCCCCGGCGGCCTGTACCACGACGCGGCGGCCATCCGCGATTTCGGTTACGCGGCAACCCACCTGATGACCCTGCTGGCCAAGCAGGTGGTGGCCGCCTACTACGCCACGGCGCCCCGCTACTCCTATTTCAACGGCTGCTCCACCGGCGGCCAGCAGGCGCTGATGGAGAGCCAGCGCTTCCCCGACGATTACGATGGCATCCTGGCCGGCGCGCCCGCGCATAACCGCACGCACCTGCACATGGCCGGCCCGGCGGTGTACGAGGCCACGCATTTTGCGCCGGACGCCTACCTGACCGATGCCGCGCTGGCGCTGGCCCACGCGCTGGTCATCAAGCAATGCGCTGGCCATGACGGCGGTTTGCCGACCGACGACTTCCTGACACAGCCCGCGCAGTGCCACGCCGATGCGCACGCGCTGATGTGCCAGGGTGCGCCCGGCGAGGTCCCCTGCACCGATCCCACCGCCACCAGTTGCACCTGCCTGACCCAGCATCAGGCCGAGGCGATGAACCACGACTGGACCGGCGCCATCGACAGCAACGGCGACAAGCTCTACCCGGGCGCCGAGCGCGGCAGCGAGGAGCCGGTGCCGCTGACGGCCTCCAACCCTAGCGGCAACCTCGGCCTGCCCTGGCAGCAGACCTATAGCGAGCCGGTCTTCGACGACCTGATGTTCTGGGCGCTGGGGCCGAACTGGGTGTGGCAGGAGTTGTTCGCCACGCCCTCCAAGCTGGCGCCCGAACTGGCCAGCGAAATCGCGACGATCGACACCACCAAGGTGGGCGACAGCACGTTTGCCGGCGTACTGAACGCCAACAGCACCGACCTGTCGGCGTTCGGCAAGCGCCACCGCATGCTGATGTACGCCGGCTATGCCGACCCGCTGATTCCCAGCGCCACGGCGATCGACTACTACAATGCGGTTGCCGCGGGCGATCCGGGCGTCAGCCGCTACCTGCGGCTGTTCATGGCGCCCGGCGTCTGGCATTGCGGCGGCGGCCCGGGTGCCAATGCGTTCGGCAACCTCTCGGGCAACCTGCCGCCGATCGTGCTGAACCCGACCTACGACGCGCTTGGCGCGCTGCTCGACTGGGTGGAGCTGGGCCAGGCTCCCACGCAGATCACCGCCACCAAATACGTCAACGACGACGCCAGCCAGGGTGTCGCCTTCCAGCGCCCGCTCTGCCTCTACCCGTCCCACAGCCAGTATAAGAGCGGGCCTGTGACGAGCGCGGCCAGCTTCGCCTGCGTGCCCGGCAAGCCGGTGACCAACCAGGGTTTCGCCCCGAAATACGGCCCCTGACGCCCAAGCCTCTCCCGCCTGCGGGAGAGGCTTCCACACCGGCCTGTCAGCCCGCGACCGGCAGGTCCTGCGCCCGCACGGTTCCCAGCTGGCTGGTGAACCGCAACTCCGCCGATCCGCCCTGCGACTGCGACACGCCGCCGATCCGATGCGCGCCGCTGTCGTACAGCGTGACGACTCCGGCCTGCTCCACCGCCACGCGGCGTGCATCGGGGAAGCACGCATAGCGCATGCCGTTCTGCGCGCCCGTGGCGGACGGCCTGCCCAGCGCCTCGGGCCACCACTCGTGGGTGGCGGGCGCCGGTTCCGGGCGGGGTGGCGCGGGCGGCGGCTGATCGGCTAGCGCCGCGCACAGGGCCGCCACCCTGTCGCGCAGCGCGGTGTTGAACATGTCGCCCACCTGCGTCATGCCGCCTTTCGACCACTGGCCCATGCCGCCCAGCTCCGGGTGGCTCCACTGCGCCTGGGTCCCGCCGCCGCGCTGCACCGCCTGCTGCAGCACGCGCACTGCCTCCGGGCTCACACCGTGCTGGCGGGCCAGCGCTTCCACATCCGACATCGCTTGTCCTCCGGGTTCGGCTCTCAACGCTTGAGCCATTCGAGCAGGGGCGCCCACAGCGCCGCCGGGGCGTGGGCCCCGGCCACCATGCCGACATGGCCGGATTCGGGCCGATGGATCGCGGCACCCGGCAGCAGGTGGGCCAACGCCAACGCGCTTTCCGGCGGCACGATACGGTCCTGGGCCGGCACGGCCACGAAACTGTCTATCCGCAGCGCGCGTGGTTGCACGGCCGCGCCCGCCACGCGCCAGGTGCCGGCCTGCGGCTCGTTGCGGCCATACCAGCCGCCCAGCACCGCGCGGGCTACGGGTGCTGCCAGGGGCACGCCGTCGTTCAGCCAGTCCTCCAGCGCCACGAAACGCCGGGCGCGGTCGCTCCCGGGGTCCTGCGCCGCGAAGTCGCGGTATTTGGCGGCGACGCTGCCTGGCTCCACCAAGCTGAACAGCATCTGCAGCACATCGACCGGCACCGCGCCGCCGATGGCGAAGGCCGGTTCCAGCAGGGGCAGGCAATCGGCCAGCCGGCGGGCGCCGGCCTGGTCGGACGCCCAGAAATCCCAGGGTGTTGCGAGCAAGGCCAGGCGGCTCACCCGGTCCGGCCGCCGCAGCGCCGCCGCCAAGGCCAGCAGCCCGCCCATGCAGTAGCCGGCCAGGATGACCGGTCCGCCTACCGCCTCCGTCGCGCGTTCCAGCCGGCCTGCCACGTAGTCGGTCAGCGTAAACCCGCGTTCCACGTCTCCCGGCCAGCCCCAATCCAGCAGCAGCGGCCGCACGCCGCCGGACGCCAGGAAGCGCAGCATGGAGCCGCCCTCCGTCAGGTCCAACACATGCGCCCGGTTGACCAGGCTCGGCACGAACAGCACGGGGACCGCGCCGGCCGGTCCGTAATCCAGCAAGCGGGAGCCGCCCTCCGCCCAGATCGCCGGCGGATCGGCCAGGCTGCGCTGCCAGGGGTGCCGCCGATAGGCAGCGATCCCCGCCAGCAATGCAGCATCCGGCATCGGCCACGGCGCGTCAGCGCTCCAGCCGGGCCAGGCGGCGCTCGAGCTCTGCCACGCGTTCGGCGAGCCGGGCGAGGACCTCGCCTGCAGGAGGTGCAGCAGCAGCGGCCGATCATCCGTCTTGATCGTGCGCAGCTTCGCGAC
>CAXUGD010000344.1:0-3720 GCA_964250355.1 uncultured Acetobacteraceae bacterium
GTCCAGCACCGCGCGGACCGGGCCGCGCTCGGCCACACGGCCGGCGTAGAGAACCACCACCTCGTCGGCGAGCTCGGCCACCACCCCCATGTCGTGGGTGATCAGAACGATGCCGGAGCCGAAATCCTCCCGCAGGCCGCGCAGCAGGGCCAGGAGCTGCGCCTGCACGGTCACGTCCAGCGCGGTGGTGGGCTCGTCGGCGATCAGCAAAGCGGGGTTGCAGCTGAGCGCCATGGCGATGGTCGCACGCTGCCGCATGCCGCCGGAGAGTTGGTGGGGGTAGCGACGATAGGCCTGGTCGGGCGCGGGAATGCCCATCAGGCCGAGCAGCTCCGTGGCGCGGGCGCGGGCGGCGCGCGCGGTCACACGCCGGTGGGCGCGTATCTGCTCGGTGATCTGCCAGCCGATGGGGTGCACCGGGTTCATCGCACTCATCGAGTCCTGGAACACCATGGCGATCTCGGCACCGCGCACCGCACGCAACTGACGCGCCGGCAGGCCGACCAGCTCGCGCCCGCGGAAGCGCGCCGAGCCGGAGACGATGGCGTTGGGGTCGGCGATCAGGCCCAGCGCGGCGAGCATGGAGAGGGTCTTGCCCGACCCGGATTCGCCCACCACGCCCAGGATCCGGCGCGGCGCCAGCTGGAAGGAGACGCGGTCCACCGCGCGCACCAGGCCGTCCCTCGTGCGGAAATCGACGCACAGGTCGCGCAGCTCCAGCAGCGGCTCAGCCACGCGCAAGCCTGACGCGCGGGTCCAGCAGCGCGTAGGCGACGTCCACGGCGGCGTTGGCCGCGACCACGAAGAAGGACGAGTATAGGACGGTCGCCATAATGACCGGCAGGTCGAGGTTCTGCAGCGCGTCGTAGGTGAGTTTCCCCACGCCCTGGAGGCCGAAGACGACCTCGGTCAGGAGCGCGCCGCCACCGACGAGTGCCCCGAAGTCGAGGCCGAACAGGGAGACGAAGGTGACGAGCGAGACGCGCAGCGCGTGGCGCAGCAGGATGCGGGTCTCGCCCAGGCCCTTGGCGCGGGCGGTGCGGATGAAATCCTCCTGATAGGCCTCGATGAGGCTCGCGCGCAGGACACGGCCGTAGAGGCCCATGTAGAGCAGGGCGAGCGTGGCCCAGGGGATCAGCAACGTTTTGAACCAGAGCCAGGGGTTGAGGGAGAGCGGGGTGTAGCCGAGCGGCGGCACCCAGCTAAACAGCCAGGTGTCGTGCATGCGGCTTTGGGTGAGCAGGTTGGCCATCTCGCCCACCCAGAAGACGGGCATGGAGATGCCGACAAGGCCCGCCACCATCAGGAGGCGGTCGGCGAGACGGCCCTGGGTGAGGGCGGCGGCGATGCCGATGGCCAGGCCGCCCAGCACCCACAGCACCGCCGCCCCGCAGACCAGCGAGAGGGTGACGGGGGCGCCGGCGACGATCTCGGGGATCACGCGCTCGCCGCGGTTGACGAAGCTGGTGAGGTCCTGGGTGACGAAGAGGCGGCGCATCATCAGCGCGTATTGCACGGGGACCGGACGGTCGAAGCCGAAATCGTGGCGCACGGCGGCCAGCACCTCGGGCGAGGCGTTGCGGCCGGCGAGGCGGGCGGCGGGGTCGGCGCCGGGGGTGGCGAAGAAGATCAGGAACACCAGCACGCTGATGCCGGCCATGACGAAGACCATCTGCGCCGCGCGCTGGGCCAGCACCCTAAGCATCGGCGGGCCGATCGTCTCGGATGATCATCGCGGCACAGGCAAGCCCGGAACGCGGGCGGCGGCAAGCGTCAGACAACGCCTTTGGGGAACCGGCGGTGCAGCCACAACCAGCTTGCGGGGCGCTCCGTAACCCAGCGCTCCAGGCAGTCGTTGATGGTCTGGGTGAGGTGCAGGATGTCGGCCTGGCGGTCGCCGGTGTCGGGAAGGGTCAATGGCTGCTCGACCACCAGGCGGAAGCGGGCGGGGCCGGTGCGCTGCACGTGGCCGGGGATAACGGGGCAGCGGAATTTCAGAGCCAGCGCGGCGGCGGCCGGCGCCGTCATGGCGGGCAGGCCGAACAGGCGGGCCTCGATGCCGTCGTTCATCTTCTGGTCAACCAGCATGCCGAGATAGCCGCCGCGCCGCACGTGGGCCAGCGCCTCGCGCGCGCCCTGCGCACCCTTGGCGAACATCGGCACGCTCCGGCCCATGGCGCGGCGGCGCAGGGCCAGGATGACGTCGTCCACGGCACGGTTGGCGGCTGGGCGATACACGCTGGAGAAAGCCATGCCGTAGGCGGCCACGGCCGGGGGCAGCATCTCCCAGTTGCCGATGTGGCCGGAGACGAAGATGGCCGGGCCGCCGGCCTGCGCCTGTGCGGTCAGGATGGAGTCGTTGACCATCTCCCAACCCGGTCCGGACGGGCTGTCTTTCGGCAGGTGGGCGATGTGGGGGAACTCGCCGGCGGTGCGGCCGAGGTTTTCCCACATGTCGCGGATCACCTGGCGGCGCCACGCGCGGCCGCGATCCGGAAAGGCGGCGCGTAGGTTGGCATCCGCGATCCGCGTGACCGGCAGCAGCGGCCCGATCCGGCGCAGCAGGCCGCCCATCACGTCCGAGGCGCTTACCGGGCCAAGCCGGACCAGCAGGGCCAGCACCGCACGCACCGCCAGAGCCTCGGCGACGGCGGATCGCCTCTGCCTGGCCGGCCTGTCGGGTGGAGCGGCGGCACCGGCCTGCAGCGCTGCGGGCTGTGATCGCGGGAAACCCTGATCCATCTGTTGTCACCGGGCAAGAAGCGGCACGGTTCAATATCATTGCACAGCCGCCATACAAAGGGCCAGCGATCCGCGGAAATGTCAGCCGCGCACCCGCAACTTGGCGCGCGGGTCGAGCGCATCGCGCAGGCCGTCGCCCAGCACGTTGAGCGCCAGCACGGTGGCCACGATGGCCAGGCCCGGCGCCACCGCCACCAGCGGGCGGAGGTAGATCAGCGTCTGGCCATCGGCGATGATGGTGCCCCAGCTGGCGGCCGGGGGCTGCACGCCGATCTGGAGGAAGCTGAGCGCGCTCTCGGTCAGCAGGCTCAGCGCGGTGATCAGCGGCGCGAACACGACCAGCGTGCCGGCGACGTTGGGCAGGATGTCCAGCCGCAGGATGCGGCGGCCCGGCACGCCCAGCGCCACCGCGGCCAGCACGAAGTCGCTCTGCGCCAGGCCCAGCACCTGGCCGCGCACCGGCCGCGCGGCGTAGGGCACATAGACGATGCCGATGATGGCGGTGGGCAGCAGCAGGCTGTCGGCCCGCACCGTGAACGGGCCGATGACGAGGCCCTGGCTGATCAGCACGACAGAGAGCGAGATGGCCAGCAGGTACACCGGGAAGGCCCACACCACGTCCAGCAGCCGCGACAGGATCTGGTCGATCAGGCCGCCGGCGTAGCCGGCCACGATGCCGAGGAGGCCAGCGAGGCTGAGGCAGAGCAGCGTGGCGCCGCCCGCAATCAGCAGCGAGTTTCGGCCGCCATAGAGCAGGCGCGCCATCACGTCGCGGCCCTGCCCGTCGGCACCCAGGAAGTAGGGGCCGCGCCAGGTGGGGCCGATGGGGGCCGAGCCCAGGTGCAGCGGGTTGTCGGCCGGCTGCAGGATGTCGAGCACGCGGCCGCCCACCCGCACGGCGCCGTCGAGGTTGGGGCGGAACGGATCGGTGCCGGCCACGTGGCGCGCGTAGAGGGGGGCGCACGCGCAGGCGGCCAC
>CAXUGD010000345.1:0-3711 GCA_964250355.1 uncultured Acetobacteraceae bacterium
CATCTTGGCCGGCTCCTCAATCAGCATGGACTGGTCCAGCACGAACACGTCGGCCGGTGCTGCGTGCGGCGCGGCTGTGTTTGCGGGCGGGGCTGTTGCAGACGCGGCGGTTGCGGGCGGAGCCGGCGCCTCGTCGTTGAGGATGCTGCGTATGGAGGCCAGGATGTCCTCCATGGACGGGTCCTCGGCAGCCCCCTTTGCGGTGCCCTCGCCCATGGCGCCTAACGGCCGGGCTGGTTGACGGCGCGGTCGCCGCTGCCCCAGAGCAGGCCGCGCACCGCCTTGTAGTAGGCCGTCTCGTCGTAGAGCGGCACGGAGAGGCCGAGGTCGCTGGCGGTCAGCCGCCCGATGGCAGAGGCCACGCCGTAGGATGCGGTGACCAGGCTGGTGACGTTCTGCACCAGCGTGATTTCGGCCGAGAGCAGGTTTTGCTGGCCGATCAGCACTTCCTGGGTGGTAGCGCTGCCGACCAGCGCCTCGCGCTCCAGCCCTTCCAGCGCGATCTCGCTGGAGCGGACCGCGACCCGCGAACTGGCGATGGAGGCGCGGGCGGCCGACAGAGTCTCGAAAGCCTGCACCGCCTGTTCGTGGGCAGCGCGCTGGGCGTCCTCCGTTTGGCGGACGGCCTGCAGGAAGTTCTGCCGGGCCTGGCGTATGGCCGCGTATTCTTGGCCGCCTTGATAGAGCGGAAAGGTTAGGTTCAGCGTTGCCTGTTCGCCGTAGGTCTTGATGCCGGGTTCCGACTCATTGGAGTTGTAGAACGCCGTCCCCTGCAGGCTGAGGTTCGGCCCGAGCGTGGAGAACGCCACATCGACCGCATCGCGCAACTGCGACTCGTTGAACTTGGCGGCGATCACGTTCGGGTTGTTGGCGATCGCCTGGCTAGCCGCGTCCTCCTGCCCTTTGATCGGCAGCTTCAAGGGCTGCGGATCGGCCAGGTCAGGCGGCGGTTCGATGCCGACTTCCCGCACAAAGGTGGCGTCTGCCGTTTGCAACGTGCCCTCGGCCGTCTGGCGGGTTGCAATGGCTTGTGCGAGTGCCGCTTCGGCCTGGGCCACGTCGGTGCGCGTAAGCTCGCCGACCTTGAAGCGGTCGTTGATGGCGCGCAGCTCGTCACCCAGCACCTGCTCGTTGGCCTTGTCCAGCTTTAGGAGCTGGCGGTCTTCGATCACGCCGACATAGGCATTGATGGTGTCGCCGAACACCGTTTCCTCCTCGGCGATGAGGCGGGCGCGTTCCGCATAAACGCTGTTGACGGCTTCGTGCGTGGTGGCGGTAGTGCGGCCGCCCCGGTAGATGTACTGGGTGATGGTGGCTTGAGCGGCGGACACGTCGCGGTTGTTTTTTACCGACGGGTAAGGCTTGACCGAGGTGCCGAGCGTGGAGGCCGCAGCGGTCGCCTGCTCGGGAGTGGCCAGCACACCGCTACCGGAGGCCCCGGCTGTTCCGAGCCCTGAACCTCCTGCTCCCGCCGTCGCACTGCCACCGCCGGCGAGAGAAGTTCCAACCGCGCCTGGCTCTGCCGCGACGCGTCCTACCGCATACCCATAGCTTCCGGTCACGGCGATCGTCGGCCGCCATCCGGCTAAAGCGGTCGGCACGTTCTCGTCCACCGAGCGCAAATGGGCACGTTCGCCAGTCAATTGCGGGTTGTTGGAGTAAGCCAAAGCCAAAGCCTCGGCCAGCGTGTGCGGCACACTGTCCGGCTGGTCTGTCACGATGGTCCTAGCCATCCCAGGCCCGGCCGGCACGTATTTATGCTTCGGTCGGACTTGGTTCGTACCCTGGTTCTGGGCGAATGCGGGGACGGCGGCGCTCAACAGCCCGGCCGCCAGAAGGACGCGCGTGACGCGCATGCAAGCAACTCCAGTATGCAACCGGGCAGATTGTGGCACACGCCCTGCGCGCCGCCAACGACCTGGCGGCCACAGTGTGACGAAAACGTGAGCCGAACGATGGAGTGTCAGAACGTGAAAACAGGGTTCGGCAGCAGGCTGGGCAGCAGCGGGGCGGCGGCATCGAACTCGGCCTGGGCGCGCAGGCCGCCGGTACTGGGCTCGGCCAGCACGGCGACGCTGGTGCCGCCCTCAGGCAATAGGATGGCTACCAGCCGGCCGTTGGCGGAAACCTGGCGTGCCACCGCGTCCGGGATGGCGCGCACCGCGCCCTCGATCACCACCAGGTCATATGGCGCGCTGGCCGGGCAGCCGTGGGCGAGCCGGCCCGGCACCAGGGTGACCAGGGGGGAAGGATGGCAGCGGGCCAGCTCCAATAACGCCGGCTCTTCCTCCAACGCGGTGACGTGCACGCCGCAGGCGGCCAGGATGGCCGAGCCGTAACCGCAGCCCGCACCCACCACCAGGGCCGCCTCGCCGGCGCGCGGGCGGGCCAGCTGTATCAGGCGTGCCAGCACCAGCGGCTTCAGCAGCACGCGTCCGCCGCCCAGCGCGATGTCGTCGTCGATGGTGGCGAGGCTCGCCATGGCGGCGGGCACATAGGCCTCGCGCGGCAGGGTGCGCATGGCATCCAGGATACGGCGGTCGGTCACCTTAGACGGGCGCAGCTGGCCATCCACCATCAGGTTGCGCGCCAGCGCGTAGTCGGCTGGCGACAGGGTGGGGGGCGGGTTGGGGACGGCGGGTTGCGGCATGCGGGCGTCTTAGCGCCAGGCATTTGCCGGGTCCAGACAACGGCGCGCCCCCATCTGGACCGGGCGGCTATTCGGTCCTATAGGCACCGCCGGCCTGCGACGGTCCGTTGTCAGAGCGGTTATGTAAGGGACTGCAAATCCCTGTAGGGCGGTTCGACTCCGCCACGGACCTCCACCTCAGGCGTCAGTCGTCGGAGGGCTTCGCGTAGGTAAACACGCGGCCCAGGGCGGCAGCCATGTCGGTGGGGATCAGCACGGTGGAGCCGCGCTCCTTGTTCATCTCGTAGAGCAAATTCATTTGGCGAAGCTGCAGGGCGACCGGGTTTTGGGCGTAGAGTTCGGCGGCGGCCAGGACCTGGCGGGCGATATCCTGCTCGGCGCTGGCCAGGGTTACCCGCGCATCGCGCTCGCGCTCGGCTTGCGCCTGGCGGCTCATCGCGTCCTGCAGGCCGGGCGGGATGGCCACATCGCGTATCTCGACCGCGCGCACCGCCACACCCCAGTCGCGTATCTTGCCGGCGATGGTGCGCTGCAACGCCTCGTCGGCGATGTGCCGGTCCGACAGCAGGCGCGACAGCTCGATGCTGCCGATCATCTCGCGCAGGCTGGTCTGTGCCACCCGCTCGATCGCCTCCGTGTAGTTGACGATGTTGATGGCGGCCGCGCGCGCGTCCTCCACCTGCCAGAAGATGATGGCATCGACGCCGACGGCGACCGTATCGCGCGTCAGCGCCTGCTCCGCAGTGATGTTGGCCGTCTGGATACGCAGGTCGATGACCGTGGCGACCGTGTCGATCGGCCAGAGCAGGTATAGGCCCGGCCCCTTGACCGCGTGGAAACGCCCGAGGCGCAGGATGACGGCGCGGCGCCACTCCTGCGCGATGCGTATGGAGCGGAGCACGACCAGGACGGCGATGACGGTCAGGAAGATCGGCAGGCCGGTGAGCACGCCTTGGGGCATGGGAGAGTTCTTTCCGGATACGGCTTACGCGTAGCAGGGGGCAGGTGCTGCCGTCAGGCACGGCCGCGCAAGGCTGCGGCCGTGACGGCCAGTCGGTCGG
>CAXUGD010000346.1:0-3710 GCA_964250355.1 uncultured Acetobacteraceae bacterium
GGACGCGCGCTGGCCGGCGTCCCGCCGCTTTACTTCACGGAAGAAGACGAGGGCGCGGTACCGGCCCGGCCCGAACCGTTCGGCGACGTGGTGCTGGCCCGGCGCGGCACCCCGGCAAGCTACCACCTGTGCGTCACCTACGACGACGCGGCGCAGGGCGTCACGCTCGTCACCCGCGCCGCAGATCTCCGGCCGGCGACACACCTGCACCGGCTGCTGCAGCACCTGATGGGGTGGCCCGTGCCTCGCTACGCCCACCACCGCCTGCTGACGGACGAGGCGGGCCAGCGCCTGTCCAAACGCCACGGCAGCCAGACCCTGGCCGCCAGCCGGGCAGCCGGCCTGAGCGCCGCGCACCTGCTCTCCAGCCTGCCGAAGCGCTGAGCGGACGCGCGCCGATGCCGGTGGCCGTTAGTGTCTCAGTCTCAACTTGCCGTCCAGGCCATCACTACAGTCGGGAAGTTCAAGCCGTCTCCTATTTTGAGAGCGGTACGGCGGATGGTAACAAAGCCAAGCGAAGCGTAGAACGGCTCGGCGTTCAGGCTGGCATACGCCATGAGGGTGTGCAGTGTGGCGGCTCTTGCGTCTTGCTTGCACCGCTCCACGATGCCACGCCCCAAACCCTTTCTGGCCGCGTCAGTCACGGTGGCAAAATGGCGAATGTGGCCAACGCCGGCTGCAATCTTTGCTGAGCCCGGCTCTTCAAAGGTCCAGCCGCCACAAGCCACAATACGCCCAGCAAGCTCCTGCACGTAGTAGGTTCCGGACGAAAGCAAGGCTGGGTTTGCCCGCGTCATAGCCGGCAGACTAATCGCCAAAACAGTCGCATCGTAAGCCGATGCCATGAATGATGGATATGCGTCTGTTAAGACGGCGGTTACGGCGTCAGCATCGGTGAGACGGGCAACCCTAAGAACAGCCTCAACGCTGCCCATCACGCGGCTTTGCTGTGCGCGGCTTGTAGGGTTCGCGCGTCTTCGGAACTTCTGCCCGTTTATCGATCAGCACTACCACATCCTCCATGCGCCCATGCCTCAGCAACCCAGCAAAACAGCTTAGAAATGGATCGCCCGGCCGTAGGCGCCCAGCACCGCTTCGTGCATCGTTTCGCTGACGGTGGGGTGGGGGAATACCGTGTGAATCAGCTCCACTTCCGTTGTCTCCAGCGTGCGGGCGATCGCGTAGCCCTGGATCATTTCGGTCACTTCGGCGCCGATCATGTGGGCGCCAAGCAGCGCACCCGTTTTCGCGTCGAAGACCACCTTCACCATGCCTTCCGGCTCGCCCATCGCGATGGCCTTGCCGTTGCCGATAAAGGGGAAGCGCCCCACGCGCAGCGCGTGCCCCTCCGCCTGTGCGCGCGCCTCCGTGAGGCCGACGGAGGCGATCTGCGGCCGGCAATAGGTGCAACCCGGAATGTTGGTCCAGTCGATCGGGTGGACATCGGGCACGCCCGCGATCTTTTCCACGCACACGACCCCCTCGTGACTGGCCTTGTGCGCCAGCCACGGTGCACCCGCCAGGTCGCCGATCGCATACACGCCGGGCTCGCCGGTGCGGCAATACGCGTCGATCACCACATGCGTGCGCTCCACGGCGACCTTCGTGCCCTCCAGGCCAAGGTCTTCGAAATTACCCACGATGCCGGCCGCCGAGATCACGCGGTCGGCCTCTATCTGTTGCGATCCGCCCGAGGTCTCGACGGTCACGCGCAGGCTGTCCGCCGCCTTGGCAACGCTTGCCACCTTTGCGCCCAGCAGAAAGCGCATGCCCTGCTTTTCAAAGGCTTTTTGCGCGAACGCACTGATTTCCGCGTCCTCGGCGGGCAGGATGCGGTCCAGCACTTCCACCACCGTCACGTGGGCGCCCATGTTGCGAAAGAAGCTGGCAAACTCGATGCCGATCGCGCCGGAACCGATTACCAGCAGGCGCTTCGGCAACACCGCCGGCACCATGGCCTCCTTGTAGGACCAGACAAGCCTGCCGTCCGTCTCCAGCCCCGGCAGTTGCCGTGCACGCGCACCGGTCGCCAGCACGATGTGCGGCGCCCCGAGCGTCGTCGCAGGCTTGCCGTCCTTGCTCACGGCCACCCTGTGCGGACCAGCGAGGCGGCCCAGGCCATCGAACACGCTCACCTTGTTCTTCTTCAGCAGGTGGCCCACGCCGGAGGCAAGCTGCCCGGCCACGGCGCGCGAGCGCTTGACGACCTTGCCCAGGTCGAAACGGATGTTGTCGGCGGCGAACCCGAACTCGTCCAGGTGGGCCAGCAGGTGGTTGATTTCCGAACTGCGCAACAACGCCTTGGTCGGGATGCAGCCCCAGTTTAGGCAGATGCCGCCCAGATGCTCGCGTTCCACCAGCGCGGTCTTCAGGCCCAGCTGCGCCGCACGTATCGCCGCGACGTAGCCGCCCGGGCCGCCACCGACCACGACGAGGTCGAAATCCTGGTCCGCCATCAGCCCTCCTCTGCCAGGGCCGCAACCTTGTCGGCTGCCAGGCGCTGCACGGTCCAGTCCTCCATGTTGACGGCGCCCATGGAGCGGTAGAAGCGCACCGCCGTTTCGTTCCAGTCGAGCACCGACCACTCCATGCGGCTGCATCCGCGGCGCAGCGCCTGCCCAGCCATGGCGCGGAAGAAGGCGCGGCCCATCCCAAGCCCGCGATGCTGCGGTTCTACATAGACATCCTCGACATACAGGCCCGGCCGGCACTCGAACGTGCTGAAGTTGTAAAACCAGATGGCGATCCCCACCACGCGGCCACCGATCTCGGCCACCATGGCGTAGGCGTTGGGCGGGTCGCCGAACAGTTGCGTGTGGAAGTCGGCCGGTGTCGCCCGCGCCTCGTCGGCAATCTTCTCGAACACGGCAAGATCGTACACCAGCCGGGTGATGTCGGCCGCATCCGCCGGCACCGCGTGGCGGAGCGTGAAGGGTTGGCTCATCGCGCGCCGGCGCCGGTCACAGCAGCAGCCTGAGCGGGTCCTGCACCACCGTCTTCAGCGTGGAGACGAACTGCGCCGCCAGCGCACCGTCGATCACCCGGTGATCCACGGACAGCGTGCAGGTCATCACGGTCGCCACAGCCAAGGCTCCGTCGCGCACAACGGGCCGCTGCTCGCCGGCGGCGACCGCCAGGATGGCGGCCTGCGGCGGGTTGATGATGGCGGAAAAGTCGCGCACGCCGTACATCCCCATGTTGGAGATGGAGAAGCCGCCGCCCTGGAACTCCTCCGGCTTCAGCTTGCCCGCGCGCGCGCGCTCGAACAGCTCCTTCGCCTCGTTGCTGATGGCGGCAACACTTTTCTGGTCGGCGCGGCGGATGATGGGTGTTATCAGCCCGTCCGGGATGGACACCGCCACGGAAATATCGACGTCGTCGTAATGGACTATGCCCTCATCGGTGTAGCTGGCGTTCACCCCGGGCACGTGGCGCAGCACGGCGGCACAGGCCTTGATCAGCATGTCGTTCACCGACAGCTTGAAGGCGCCCGGCCCCTCCTTCGGCGCGCGTGCGTTCAGCTCGGAGCGGAGCGCCAGCAACGCATCCAGCTCAATGTCGATGCTGACATAGAAGTGCGGGATCGTCTGCTTGGCCTCTGCCAGCCGGCGGGCCGTCACCCGCTTCACGTTGCTCAGCGGCACCAGGCGGCCGGCCGCGGCAACCGGCGGCACTGCCTTGGCTGGCGCAGCCGGCGCGGCTGCCAACGG
>CAXUGD010000347.1:0-3698 GCA_964250355.1 uncultured Acetobacteraceae bacterium
TCTATGGGCCGCCGCCGCCGCCGATGGTCGCAAGCGCCAAGCGTCGGGCTGCCGAGGCGCCGGCCCCGCCCGCCCGGCCGGATCACCCGTTTGCCGCCCTGTCGTCCTTTCGGCGGTGACGTTGCAAACCGGAAACTGACCCTGCTTCCCGACTTCCAAAGGCTGGACAAGTGGCTGTGGTGCGCCCGCTTCGCGCCCACCCGCATTGCCTGTGCCGGCATGGCCGAAAGCGGGCTGGTCCGCATCAACCGCCAGCCGACCGATAAGCCCCACGCCCGCGTGCGCGTGGGCGACATGCTGACCCTGCCGCTCTACTCGGGCGTGCGCGTGGTGGAGGTGCTGGGCTTGACGGAACGCCGGGGTTCCGCACCTGAGGCGCAGACCCTATACCGCCTGGTCACCGAACCGCAGCAGTAGCTGCGGCTTGCACACCCGTCCTATCGCCGCCATACCGCGCGCCTGCCCGCCGGCGCGTCTATCTTACGACTGGAGAATGCGATGACCTACGTGGTCACCGAGAACTGCATCAAGTGCAAATACATGGATTGCGTGGAGGTCTGTCCGGTGGACTGCTTCTATGCCGGCGAGAACATGCTGGTGATCAACCCGGACGAGTGCATCGACTGCGGCGTGTGCGAGCCGGAATGCCCGGCCGAGGCCATCGTCCCCGACAGCGACGACAAGGCCGCTCCCTGGGCCGAGCGCAACCGCATCTTCGGCACGCAATGGCCCAACATCACGCGCAAGGGCGCCCCGCCGGCCGACGCGGATGCCTGGAAGGACAAGCCCGGCAAGGAGGCGATGTTCTCGGCCGAGCCGCACCGGGCCTGAACGGCCGGCAGGCCGCCGCCGCCGCACCACGGCGCCGGGACGGCTGACCCGTTTGGGGGCATGACGCTGCCCCGGATTTCTGCTATGGCCTCCGCGAGCCGAGGCTCGTGTCCCCGCCGCTGCGGATCCGGCCAGCGTTGTGCGGCCCCCGCGGAGGAGCCGCCGCATTGCGCACCATGCCGCCGTGGACGCCGGGCGCACCCAGGCCAATCAGGAGTTGCCCAACCAAGTGCCGACAAAGACCGCGACTGCCAAGAAGACCGCCCCCGCCGCTGAGATCGCGAAGGCGGAACCGGCAATGCCGGTGCCTGTCCCGGCCGTGGGCACGGCGCCAGACCCGGTGGTGCTGCCGGCCGGGGATGCCGGGCCCGAGGCGGCGGCCGACACCCCCGTCGCACTCCCGCAGGAGGACGAGGACGACGCACCCGCCCCGGCACCGCGCGCCCGGGCCGCCAACGATTCGGCGCCGGCCATGGGCCACCACATGATGGGCCGCCCGGCCATTGCCCCCGGTGGCCGCGTGATGCCGCCCCCGCGTGCCATGGCCAAGGCAGAGATCTTCGAGGAGGGCGACCACGTCGTCTATCCCACCCACGGCGTGGGCAAGGTGGAGCGCATCGCGACGGAGGAGATCGCCGGCCACAAGCTGGAGCTGATCCATATCACCTTCGAGGAGAACCGCATGACCTTGCGGGTGCCGGTCGCCAAGGCCCGCACCGCCGGCCTGCGCAAGCTGGCCACCCGCAAGATGTTCGACGAGGCGCTGAACGTCCTGCGCGGGCGGGCGCGGATCAAGCGCACCATGTGGTCGCGCCGCGCCCAGGAATACGAGGCAAAGATCAACTCGGGCGACCCGCTCGCCATCGCCGAGGTGGTGCGCGACCTGCATCGCAACGCCGGCCAGCCCGACCAGAGCTTTTCCGAGCGGCAGATCTACGAGGCTGCGATGGACCGCTTGGCCGCCGAACTGGCCGCGCTGGACCGGATCGACAAGGCGGCGGCGGCCGTGAAGCTGGCGGAGTTCCTTAAGACCGTCGTCTAGGCACAAATAAGGCCGGGAATCGCTCCCCGGCCCTTTTTACTGTAGCCGTGGCACCTAGTTGCTGCGGCGGTTGCCGGTCAGCTGAAGCAGCAGCATGAACAGGTTGATGAAGTTCAAGTACAGGCTCAGCGCGTCATAGACGCTGCGGCGTGCCGCACCTTCCGTGCCCTCGGCATAGGCAAACTGCGTGTAGCTCAGCTTGATCCGCTGCGTGTCGAAGGCGGTCAGCCCGGTGAACACCACCACGCCGATGATGCTGACGGCGAACTGGATGGCCGAGCTGTGCAGGAACATGTTCAGCAGGCTGGCGATGACGATGCCGAACAGGCCCATCATCAGGAAACTGCCCATCCGCGACAGGTCGGCCCGCGTCGTGTAGCCCCAGATCGACATCGCGGCGAACATCGCGGCCGTGATGAAGAACGTCTCGGCGATGCTCTCGTTAGCATAGAGTATGAAGATACTCGTCAAGCTAGCGCCCATGGCGACGCAGAATGCCCAGTAAAGGCCTTGCACGGTACCGCGGGCCATCCGATTGACACCGAAGCTTAGCGCCAGAACAAAGGCGAGCGGGGCGAACATGGACAGGGTTCCCAACCCTGTCGGGATCGTTCGTTCACCAAATTCGGTTACCACGTGACGATAAAATAAGTTCTGAAGTTGCGGCGTAGATGAGATGCCGTAGGCGACGATGCCGGTCAGCAGCAGTCCCGACGCCATCCAATTGTAAACGCGGCGCATATACGCGCGCAGGCCCTCGTCGATGGCGGCCGTGCTGGCCGTGCCGCCGAACCGGGTGGCCGTACTCCGAAAATCAGGCGTGTAAGCCATGGCTCGATCCTTCGCGGGGGTTAGCTGCCCGTCTGCAGCCATAACGTACCGGCCCGCCCGTAGCGTCAAGCTGGGCAGCCGCCGCCGGCAATCAAGAAGCGCCGGGCTGCTTGACCGGGTGCTGCGGCCCATGCTGCTTCAGCCGCCATGAGATTGTTTGTGGCCCTAGACCTGCCCCGGGCCGTGCGGGACCGGCTGGCCGATCTGGGGGAGGGTCTGGCCGGGGTACGCTGGGTGCCGCCGGAGAACTACCACCTCACGCTCCGCTTCATCGGCGAGGTGCCGGCCCACCAGGCCGAGGAGATCGACTTGGCGCTGGCCGCGTTGCGCGGACGCGGCTTTGTGCTGGAACTCTCGGGTGCCGGCACCACGGAGAAGGCGGGGCGGGTGAACGCCCTCTGGGTAGGGGTCGCGCGCAACCCGGCGCTGGACCACCTGCGCGGCAAGATCGAAACGGCGCTGCAGCGCGCCGGCCTGCTACCCGAGCGCCGCCGCTTCCTGCCCCACGTGACGCTGGCGCGGCTGGGCGAACAGGCGGCCGAGCCGCGGCTGGCCGCCTGGGTGCAATCGCACAACCTGTTCCGTTCCCCGCCCATCGCCGTGCAGCACTTCACCCTGTTCAGCTCCCGGCTCGGCCGCGAGCAATCGGCCTACACGCCCGAGGTCGAGTATCCGCTAGGATGAGCGGCGCAGACCTCGCCGCCCTGCTGGCCGAGATACGCGCCTGCACCGCCTGCGCTGCGCACCTGCCGCTGGGGCCGCGCCCGGTGCTGCACATCTCGTCCACCGCGCGCGTGCTGATCGCCAGCCAGGCGCCCGGCACCAAGGTCCACGCCAGCGGCACGCCCTGGACGGACGCTCCCGGCCACCGCCTGCGCGCCTGGCTCGGCATGACGCCGGACGAGTTCTACGACGGCCGACAGGTCGCCATCCTGCCCATGGGCCTGTGCTACCCCGGCCGCCTCCCCAGGGGCGGGGCGTCCCCGCCCCGGCC
>CAXUGD010000348.1:0-3694 GCA_964250355.1 uncultured Acetobacteraceae bacterium
ATCACCACCAGGATCAGCAGCGCGCGCGTGCGGATGCGCCGCACCGCGGCCGATACCGACTGCTCGATCCGGCCCGCGTAGAGCCGGCGGTCCACCGCCTCGTGGGTGAAGGCCTGCACCGTCGGCAGTGCCGCCAGCGTCTCCTCGGCATAGGCGCCGAGATCGCCCACCCGGTCCTGCGCCACCCGGGACAGCCTCTTCTCCCGCCGTCCGAACACGATCAGCGGGACCACCACCAGCGGCACCACCAGCACCACGATCCCGGCGAGCTTGGGGCTGGTGGCCACCAGCAGGGCCAGCGCACCGGCCGACGTCAGCGCGCTGCGCACCCACATGGAGATGGCCGAGCCCACCAGCGCCTGCAACACGCTGACGTCCGCCGTCATCCGGCTGAGGATGTCGCCGGTGCGCGCGGTCTCGAAATAGCCCGGCGAGAGCGTGATCACGTGGTTGAACAGCGCGCGGCGCAGATCGGCCCCCACCCGCTCGCCCAGCCACGAGATCAGCGTGAACCGCGCGTAGGTGGCCACCGCCAGGGCCGCCACCACGCCGAACATGCCGAGCGCGGCCAGGTTCAGCGCCGCCGGGCTGTGATGGCCGAACCCGCTATCGATCAGGTGGCGCAGCCCCTGTCCGATCCCCAGCACCAGCCCGGCCGCCACCAGCAGCGCCGCGCCGGCGCCGGCCATGTGCCACACGTATGGCCGCAGGTAGGGCAGCAGCAGGCGGAGCGAGGCGGGGTTGGCGCGCGGCTTTGCGGGGTCGGGCATGACACTCAATGTGTCGCCCGCTCACCTGGCGCAAGGCCCGGGGGCAGAGTGCCGGCCGGGCGCCGCGCCCGTGTCAGTTGCCGAGCGCGGCGCTGGCGGATTCGGCAAGCGTCTTGTCGCTGTTGGTCCGAAGGGCCTGGATCTCCGGCCCGACCGCCCCGATGACGGCGGAACGGGTGTCGGGAGCCATTCCCCTGATCGCCTCCGTCGAGCCCAGCATGAGGCGGTACTCGTGCGATTGGAGGAAGGCCTTGATCAGCGGCACCGCTTTCGCGCCGTAATCGGCCAGATCGTCCCGGGCGCTCCGTCGCACGACCGGGTCGTCGCTTTTCAGCGCCAGCGCGAAGGCAGCCTGGTTGGGGTCGCGGCCGGGCTGGGCCAGCGCGGAGCCGACCAGCAGGCCGAGCCACGATGCCGGACGTCGGATATCGAAGCCGTATCGTGTGTGGGGAGTGCCGGTGTTCTCGGTCGAGCCGATATGCTTGCGGCCGCCGCAGGCGTGATCCGTCGAGCTCTCGTGTTCCAGCGGCGCGATGTCGCTTTCCGGCGATGTCTTGCCGGCCATGTCCAGGCGCTTGAGCGCGAGCTTCACCGCCTCTCCCTCGCCGGTCAGCGACAGCATCAGCGTGGTGCTCGGGTTCGTGCCCAATGAGTCGAGGTGGTCCACGTTGAACGAGAGCGTGTGTTCCTTCCTGTCGGCAGCAGGCGGATAGCTGTAATAGACCGTGAAGCAGGAGACCGGCTGCTTGTGCTGGAACATGAACAGGTAGTTGCGGTAGCCGTCGTCGAACAGGTCGTTCTCGACCCGGATGAACGGCGCGCCCACGTGCTGATCGTTGGCACGCATCGTGACCTGGACGGCCGTGGGCACGCCATCGAGCTCGCCGGCGAGGAACGAGTCGGGCTTCACGATGGCGTCCGGAAAATAGGCGAGGCAGAAGGTCACCACGCCGTAGAAGGCCAGGAAAGCGACGCCGAGCGTGGCCGAGGCCAAGGCGAAATACGTGTTTTTCGCGCGGGTAAACCAGCCGATCGCCAGAAGCAGGAGTGCGACGCCGATGAACCCGTATTGGACCAGGAACCCTGCACTGAAATTCAGTATGTCTGCCGGGGCGTGTACCGCGGTTCCTTGGACAGCCTCTGGCTGTGCCTGGGCTGCCATCTGCGATGCCATGACGACGACGGCCAGGCTCGTGCCCCACAGCTTCACGGCTACCTCCGTTCGGACCCCGATCTTTATTTCTCTTTATCCGGTGTTCTAGACGGTCGGGCCGAAAGCCTGCAAGCCGTTTTCCTTTAGGTCTCCGCTGCGTTTCTTGCAGACTAGGGTGTGTCTGTTTCGATTGGACGTTTACCAGGCGAGTGAGGGCGCGCGGCCGGACAGCGTGCGTGCTACAGCCGTGCCAGTTGCTGCCCATGGTGGCGCAGGTGGTCCTCGATCACTGTCTGGATGAACCAGTAGGAGTGGTCGTAGCCTTCGTGGCGCCGTAGCGTCAGCGCCTGGCCGGACCGCTCCGCCGCGGCTTCCAGCGCCTCCGGCCGCAGCTGCACCGTCAGGAACTGGTCGGCCAAGCCCTGATCCACCAGCACCGGCCCCGGAAACGCCGTGCGGGCCATCAGCACGCTCGCGTCGTACTCGTCCCAGGCCGCGCGATCCGGCCCCAGGTAGTTGCCGAACGCCTTGTGCCCCCAGGGCACGTCTGCCGGGTGGCAGATCGGCGACAACGCCGATACCGACTGCCAGCGCCCCGGGTGCCGCAGCGCCGAGACCAGCGCGCCGTGCCCGCCCATGGAGTGGCCCATGATCCCCGCCGCCCCCGGCTTGATCGGGAAGTTGGCCTCGATCAACGCGGGCAACTCCTCGTTCACGTAGCTGCCCATCCGATAATTCTTCGACCAGGGCGCCTCTGTCGCGTCCAGGTAGAAGCCGGCACCCGTGCCGAAATCCCAATCCGCGTCCTCGCCGGGGATGCCCGCGCCGCGCGGGCTGGTGTCGGGGGCGACCAGCACCAGACCCAGCTCGGCCGCCACGCGCTGCGCGCCCGCCTTTTGCACGAAAGTGTCCGGCGTGCAGGTCAGCCCGGCCAGGTAGTACAGCGTAGGGCAGGGGCGGTGCTCGGCCGCGGGCGGCACGAACACGGAGAACGCCATGGGCGTCCCCGTCTCGTGCGAGGCATGCGCGTAGCTGCCCAGCTTGCCGCCGAAGCACAGGCTTTCGCTGCGCGTCTCCAGCCCGGCGGTCGCCATCAGTACACCACCACGCTGCGTATGCTCTCGCCGCGCGTCATCAGCTCGAACCCCTCGTTGATCTTCTCCAGGGGCAGGACATGCGTGATCAGGTCGTCGATGTTGATCTTTCCGTCCATGTACCATTCGACGATCTTCGGCGTGTCGGTCCGGCCGCGCGCGCCGCCGAAGGCGCTGCCCTGCCAGACGCGCCCCGTCACCAGCTGAAACGGGCGCGTCGAAATCTCCTGGCCCGAGGCCGCGACTCCGATGATCGTGCTTTTGCCCCAGCCGCGATGCGCACATTCCAGCGCCTGGCGCATCAGCGTGGTGTTGCCCACGCATTCGAAGCTGTGGTCCGCGCCGCCATCCGTCAGCGCCACCAGATGCGGCACGATGTCGCCTTCCACCTCCTTGGGGTTGACGAAATGCGTCATGCCGAACTTCTCGGCCAACGTGCGGCGGTTCGGGTTGATATCGACGCCCACGATCATGTCGGCGCCGGCAATCCGCGCGCCCTGGATCACGTTCAGCCCGATCCCGCCCAGCCCGAACACCACCACGTTGTCGCCGGGCTGCACGCGGGCGGTGAACAGCACCGCGCCCACTCCCGTCGTCACCCCGCAGCCGATGTAGCAGATCTTGTCGAACGGCGCGTCCGGCCGCACCTTCGCCAGCGCGATCTCCGGCAGCACCGG
>CAXUGD010000349.1:0-3682 GCA_964250355.1 uncultured Acetobacteraceae bacterium
GCCGCCGATGGAACTGGTGCTGCACGAAGCCGCACTTGTAAGCGTCGAGGTCAGCGTCACCGCACGGCTCTACGCGTTCGGCGTGGTGACGCTGGCCGTGCAGGTGCCGGCCGGCGGGCTGGGTTGGGCGGCCTACACCGCACGGGTGAACGCGGTGGAGGCGGCAGTGGGGCCGCAGACCGACATCGCCTTCTGGCACGGCCTGCTGGACGTGCTGCGCGGGCCGATCGGGCCGGCGCAGACGCGCCCGAACCGGTCGGACCTGGAGGAAGACTACCTGGTGGCGACCGTGCTGGCCTTCGACGCGCCGGTGCCGGCCGCCTCGCTGGGCCGCGAGATCGACCTGGTGCCGCTGCTGTCGGGCGAGGTGCGCCGGCTGGCCGAGGGCGCGCGGGCCGACCTGCTCAGCCGCCGCTTCTCGTACTACACCGACGACCTGGTGATCCTGACCTGGGACCGCGCCTTCATCTACGAGCCCAACGGCGACACCGACGTGGCCGACGTGATCGAGGTGGCCAACGCGCAGTTCCTGCAGATGCGCTACTACGACGAGCTGCTGGATGCCGAGCTGCCCCGCATGTACGACCTGGTGGAGGAAGCTACCCGCCGCCTCAGCCGCGGCCCGCGCCGCTTCGCCGGTCTCGCCCGCCGCCTGTACACGCTGGTGGCCGAGGTGACGGAACTGACGGAGAAGGTGGACAACGCCCTGCAGGTGACCGAGGACGTCTATCTGGCGCGCGTGTACGCGGCCGCCCTCGACCTGTTCCGCGTAAAGGCGGTCAGCGCCGCGGTGGATCGCAAGCTGGCCATCATCCGCGACACCTACGCAGCCCTGTACGACGAGGCGGCAAGCAGCCGGGCCGGGCTGATGGAGGGTGCGGTGATCGTGCTCATCCTGGTGGAGATCGTGCTGGCGCTGTTCGGGCGGCATTAACTAAGCAGGGTCCATTGCGATCGTTTCTGGTGGCCTACTCGCCCAAGCTGCCGTTTCAGGATGCCTCTCTTCGGTCTTGGAAGTTGGCCGGGATCGGACAGTTGGTGCACACCGTGTTGTCACACAGGCGGCAGAGCGTGCAGCGCTCCAGATCCGTGGTCTCCAGTGACGACAGCATTTTGCACAGCAGTGCGGTCAATACGCCTTGCTCGTTGTCGGTCAGTGAGACCAGCAGCGGTTTGATGGCGGCAAGACGCCCGTGCAGCAGCTCCCTGCGGAGCTCTGCACCTCGCGCGGTGAGATGAAGCGCGACGGCCCGCCTGTCACGGCCTTGCCGACGCTCGACCAGACCGTCGGCAACAAGCCGATCGACGAGGCGGACCGATCCGGGATGGGACAGGCCCAGAACGCGCCGCAGCTGGTCGTTGGAGGGGCCCAAGCCGTATCCGATGACGACCAGTGCCGCCGGCGTCTCGCCGGCATGGTTGAGGATGCTGCGCGCCATCGCCTCTATGCGGTCGGCGACGGCAAGCCCGACAGCGCCGAGCAGATTGGCAGCACGATCGGTCATGCACCACCTTATGTGCGGCGGGCACATAATTCAACTTGACAGTATGTGCGGAGCGCACATAAATGGGCAGGTCACGTTTCATATCAGGTGGCGGAGAGCACGATGAGCGACAGGCCGGTACCGTCTCTTACCCCCGAGCATTTGGACTTCTACCGGCGCTTCCAGTCGTTCTGGGCAGCGCCCGCCGGTCCGCGTGTGGCCGAGATCATTGCGCCGGACGCCATGATTCACTTCACCGGCGCCGGCACGTTTTCCGGGGCCGAGTACATCGACGTCATGGCCGGCATGCTCGCCTCGATGGTCGATGTCAAAGTCACGCCTCTCGACTGCGCCGGCGACGGCGACCGCCTCTACATAGCCTGGGAAACATCCGCCACGATCGATGGAACGCCGCGCAGCTGGCTGGGAGTGGATCGCTTCCTGATCAAGAACGGCATGGCGGTCGAGGAGCATGTTATATTCGACTCTGCCGTGCTCCAACCGGTGAGCTGAAGCGGCATCGATCACCGAGAAAGTACCGGCATGCGCGTTCGAAGCATCTGTTTACTGTAAGGTACGTGTTGATATCCGCTTGGTGACAAATCAAGAAACGTCGCTGCTCTCGCAAGTCAAAACTCTTGAAGCTGCAATGGCTGGCGGGGTAGCTGCGGACCGGCATCCTGTTTAGGTTAGGTGCGTGCCTCAAGCACCATGTTGAACGGGCCCTCGGCGGCCCGTCGGACTCGGCGGAAGCCGGCACTGGTCAACAGCTCGGTCAACCGCTTCTCGCCAGCCTGAGCGCCCAATGCTTCCCCCACTTCCTGAGAAAGCGAGGTGGGGACGCAGATCATTGTTGAGGCGTTATAATATAGTCGGCTTACTGGGTTGCCGACGTTGTCTGCTTCGTTGTCCGAAGCGATGGGCTCGACGATCATCCATGCGCTGTATGGCTTCATTCGTGTGCGAATGTGAGCGGCAGCGCCGGATGGATCGCCCATGTCGTGCAGGCAATCGAACATGGTCACCAAGTCGAAGTCAGATTCGGGCAAGGCTTTTGCAGTCGCAGTTTCAAACCGCACGCGTTCGGCCAGCCCGTGCGCCTTTGCGTGAGCGTTTGCCTGTTCGATTGAGGGAGCATGGAAGTCGTAACCGAAAAAAGTCGAGTTTGGAAACGCCTTCGCCATCAGCAACGTAGAGAAGCCGACGCCGCACCCCACGTCCGCCACCTTGATGCCGGTCTCTAACCGCGGCAATACCCCGTCCAGCGCCGGCAACCAGGTCTGGACGATGCTGTTGACATAACCCGGCCTAAAAAACGCGCCGACGGCGCAGAATAAGCAACCAGCACTTTCGCCCCAAGCAACGCCTTCCCCGGACCTGAAAGCCGCTTCCACCTTCGGTTGGCTCTCGATCATGGCTGCTGCGAGATCGAATGCACCCTCCATATAGAGCGGGCTGTCTTTGATAGCGAATACCATCGCATGCTCAGGCGGAAGCGAAAAACGTTGTGACTCCGGCTGATATACAAGATAGCCGTTTGAGGCTTGGGCCAAGGCCCATTCGCGCACATAACGTTCGGAAAGCCCTGTACGCCCGCTCAGCTCCACGGCGTTTGCCGGGCCTTCTCGATGCAAGGCGTCGAACAAGCCGAGCCGGTAGCCAATCCTTACCGTCGGCACGCTCAACGCGCCGCCGAGATCGCTGAGCATCTTGCCGACCAAGTTGTTTAGCCTGTCTGCATCGATTTCCGCCATTTCCTTACCTCGGTGCTTGTAGCCCAGACTGTTCCGCTTTGCCGATCTTGCACAGTTCTCGGCAGGATATCGGACAGAGGATGCCTGCCAGCCGGGTATGGCCGCAAGCTTGATTCATAAATCAAGACGTTCGGAAATGCCGCCTACGTGTCATCGTCTCCCAAGCGCAGTAGCTTGTCCAAGACTTCGGGTTTCATACGTTGCACTTTTTGCTCGATCTTTCGATCATAGCCTCGATCGTTTGGGTCGAAGCGGGGATGAGCTTTGCGAGCATACTGTTGTATGAACTTCTCCAGCGCACCCGCTAATCTTTGCTGCTTGCCATCTTTGTTGAGCTTCTCTGCCATTGCAGCCTATATCGTCTCTCATGTAAACATCGTAGCGCGCGTGTGCTAGGCTTCGGACCCATAAACAGGATTCCCGAATCGGCTGAAGCCTGATTCA
>CAXUGD010000350.1:0-3665 GCA_964250355.1 uncultured Acetobacteraceae bacterium
CCATAGGCGAATACCCGGCGGCGGGCGGCTGGTGCACCTGCGCTTCGGCAGCGTGCGCGCCGCGCGCGTGCTGAAGGGCGTGGGCAATGCCTGCGTGGTGGCCGAAGCAGGCGGGGCGGCACCGCTGACCGCCAGCCACCACCCTTTCGCTTCGGGGCTGGTGCTGCCGGCCGCCATCCGCCGGGTATTCGCCTATGGGCCGCTGGACCAGCGGCCGCGGGCCATTGGCGGAACACCTGTTCCGGTCACCCGGCTGCCGTCCAACGCCGTGATTGCGGATCTGCCGCCAGGCCTGTCCCAGGCGCCGATCCTGCCCGGTTGCGAGGCGGATCTTGAACTGGTCTCGCTGGCGGAGTTCCGCTCCCATGCCTGGGCTGCCGGCACGACGCGGGCACGCGGCGCCCGGTTGCTGTTGGCCGAGACCGGGCCGCGTCCGGCGATACTGCTGCCCTGGAACATGGACCATCCCGGCAGCATCGTGCCCGGCTTGCTGGAGCGGCTGGCCAGGCTGCACGCGCCGGCCGCACGGGCGCCGGCCGCCATGCCGCGCATCGTTCTGTTGCCGTTCAACTATGTGGGGCAAACCGGCATCATCCGCCGGCTGATCGCCCGGCTGCGGGAGGCAGCGCACGACCCCGACCGCCTGCTGGCCGAGCTGTTCATCGCGCGTGTGGGCTCCCTGCAGGCCATAGCCCCGCTGCGCCGGATCGCCCGCGTGGCCTGGGTGGACGGCAACGACCCGGAACATTGGTGGACGCTGGCCAGGTTGCAGGCTTGTGGCATCCGGCCCGTGCTGATCGACCCCGCAGACGCCCGGCCGTCGGCCCAGACCGCGCGCGTCGCCGCGGACGAGGCGGTGTGGGTGGAGGCCGAAACACGGTGCGGCTCGCTCACCTTTCCCGCCCGCACCGTGTCGCTCCGCGCCCTGCCCGGGTTACTGGCGCTGAGCCTGCCCGACATGCCGGCTGCCGCACCCGCCCCCGTCCCTAGACGGCGTGCCGCAGCCGGGAGGACGCAGCCGAGCAGCCCGCCGCCGCCATGAGCGACGAGGCCGCCTTTGCGCGTATCGGCGCCAGCCTGCAGGCACGCGCCGCGACCGTGTACTACGACATTTCGCCGCTGCTGGAACGGCAATGGACGGGCATCCCGGTCGTTGCCGCAGGACTGGCGGGTGCCCTGCTGGCGCGCCTGCCCGACCGGCTGCGTTTCTTTCTGGGGCTGTCGATCATTGACCGCGGCATCGTGGCCGATGCGCTGCGCCGCAATTCCGGGCTGTTCCTGAAACGCGAGGTCGCATCGGGCCGTGCGCAGACCGATCACCTTCCCGTGTTGGGCAGTGGCGCCACCCGGCTTGCCCGCGGCCTCAGCATCGGCCTTTTCCCTTCGGTCAAACCCATACGCCGCGCCTTCGACCTGGAATGCAGCGTGTTCCACGACCTGTCCACGCTGGTGCTGCCCTACTTCCACATCAAGGGAAATGTGGACCACCACATGGAGGCGATGATGGCCGATATCGCCTCGGACGACCTCGTGGTGGCCGTTTCGGGGGCGTCGCGGGACGATCTGACGTCGTATCTTGGGGTGCAAGCCGGCCGCATGGTGGTGGCGCATAACGGGGTGACCTGGCCGGACGGGTTTGCGGTGCAGGCGGCCAATGCCCTCTCGCCGGCGGGCGCCGAACCCTATTTGTTGATCCTCGGTACCCGCGAGCCGCGCAAGAATGTAAGCCTGGTGTTCGACATGCTGGAGCGGGCGCCCGAGCTGTTGGACAGCCACCGCTTCGTCTTTGCGGGCAAGATGGGTTGGCTGGAAGAGCAGCACACCCTGCCGCGCGGGCTGGAGCCGGCGCGTGCTTCCGGCCGAATCCTGTTCACCGGCTTCGTGGGCGACTTCACGAAATACGTGCTGCTGGCCGGCGCCCAGGCGACGCTCTACCCCTCGCTTTTCGAGGGTTTCGGGCTGCCGGTCCTGGAAAGCCTCTCGGCCGGCACGCCCTGTGTCGCCTCGTGGAGTTCGAGCATTCCCGAGGTGGGCGGTTCCCCCAAGCTGGGAATTTGCAGCTATTTCGACCCGCTCTCGGCAGCCGATATGCATCGCGCGCTGCTGGACATGCTGAGCCGCCAACGCGCCCAAGGGGCCAGGCTGCAGGCTGCCTGCCGCGCTCACGCCGCCCGCTTCAGCTGGGATGCTGCCCTGCTTGCCATTCTTGACCGTCTGGAACCCCTGCTGCACAGCACCAAATCACTGCCGTCCCGGACGACCGACACCTGAAAGCTGATTGCTGATCCATGGCCGCGTTTTATGAAGAAAAGGTTCTGTCCGTGCATCGCTGGACGGATAACCTGTTCACGTTCACCTGCACGCGCGACCCCACCTTCCGCTTTAAAAGCGGCCAGTTCTCGATGATCGGGCTGATGGTGGACGGCCGTCCGCTGCTGCGCGCGTACAGCATGGTCAGCGGGCACTGGGAGGAGACGCTGGAATTCCTCAGCATCGCCGTGCCGGATGGGCCGCTGACCTCGCGCCTGCAGCACATCGTGCCAGGCGACACCGTGCTGATCGGCCGCAAGCCGGTCGGCACGCTGCTGGCCGAGAGCCTGCTGCCAGGGCGGACGCTGTACATGGTCGGCACTGGTACTGGCCTGGCACCCTTCATGAGCCTGATTAAGGATCCCGAAACGTACGAGCCGTTCGAGCGCGTGGTGCTGGTACATGGCGTGCGCACGGTGGCCGAGTTGGCCTATGAAAAGATGATCACCCACGAGTTGCACGCCCACGAACTTCTAGGTGAGTTCGCGCAAGAAAAGCTGATCTACTATCCCACGGTAACGCGCGAGCCGTTCCGCAACCAGGGCCGCGTGACCGAACTTCTGTTCTCCGGCAAGCTGCCAGCCGATCTCGGCCTGCCGCCGGTGGACCGCGCGCACGACCGCGTGATGCTGTGCGGCAGCCCGGCGTTGCTGGCCGATTTTGGCGCGTGGTTCGAGCGCGGCCAGTGGCTGGAAGGCACCAACACGCGCCAGGGCGAGTACGTGATCGAAAAAGCGTTCGTGGAGAAATAACCCGTGGCCCCGCCTGCCGCAGCGCGCTTGCCAGGCACGGCGGCCGCGGTGCAAGCAACCGGATGTAACCGCTACCCGGAGAGCACCATGGACGGACGTATCGCAGCACGGCTGCAAAGCCTGGGAATTACCCTGCCTCCGGCACAGCCGCCCGTTGCCACGTATTCGCCGTGCGTGGTCACGGGCAATCTTGTGGTGGTGTCCGGGCAGCTGCCGATGGTGGCGGGCAAGCTCGGCTGGCAGGGCAAGCTGGGGGAGGAGGTGAGCCACGACGATGGGGTGGCGGCCGCGCGCCAATGCCTGCTGAACGTGCTGGCTCACCTGAACAGCGCCTGCGACGGCGACCTGGACCGGGTGGCCCGCGTGGTACGGCTGGGCGGCTTTATCGCCTGCGCGCCGAGCTTCACCGCCCACCCCGCGGTGATGAACGGTGCTTCGGATCTGGCTGTGGAGATTTTCGGCGATGCGGGCCGCCACGCGCGCGCCACGATCGGTGTTGCCAGCCTGCCGCTGGACGCGCCGGTGGAAATCGAGGGCATGTTCGAAATCGACTGAAACGGAGCCTGCATGACGCTCACCAACATGGGCCGCGCCGCCCTGCTC
>CAXUGD010000351.1:0-3665 GCA_964250355.1 uncultured Acetobacteraceae bacterium
CAACCCATGTAGATGCGCTCTACCTGCCCGGGGGCGATGCCGGAGCGGGCGACCGCGGCACGCACCGTCTCCGCCCCCAGCTGGGTGGCCGTGGCGCCGGCCAGCGCGCCCTGGAAGGCGCCCATCGGCGTGCGGGCGTAGCCCATGATGACGACGGGATCAGGCTGCATGACGGGAAACCTCCTGCGGGCGTGGCGCGTGGCCAGATGTGCCACGCAACCCGCACCCCGCGTCAATGCCCGGCCCGCGCGTCAGACCGGGGGTGCCCCCAGGAAACACTCGGCCGGGATGCCGCCGCCTTCCCGCAGGGCGAAACTGCGCAGCGCCGCAGACAGCGGCTCCGCACCGCCGAACTGGAAGCCGATCTGGGTGGCGTAGGCGGCCGAGGCCGCGACCTTGCGGTCGAGCGCCGCGCCGATATCGACGCGGCTGGGCATGCCGGCCGGAACGCAGGCGAGCGGTGCGGCTGCAGGGTCGCGGATCGCATAGGGAGTGTCGCGGTAATACGCGATGCGGTCCGCGGGAAAGACGGCCTGCACCGCCCGGATCACCTGCTGGTGATCGACGTGGTTGCCCAGGCCCTGCGGCGCCAGCACCAGGTCGGGCGGCGCACAGGCGGCCAGCGTGGAGAGGCCGTGGCCCAGCTGGGTGGCGATGCCGTCATTGGCCTGAACGGCGCCGAACAGGGCGGGTGCGGACCCATAGCCGCGATGCGGCGCCTCGGGCAGGTCCAGCCAGTGCACCGCCCCTACCGCCAGGTGGGCGGCGGCGCGCAGGTCCTCGTCGCGGCGCAGCGCCATGTAGTCGGCCTCCGCCGGCAACCCCTTGTCGAGCTGGCAGGCGAGCGCGAAGCCGGTGGCGGGCACGACGGAGCGGGTGAACACGGTGGCCAGCACGGTGTGCCAGCCGCGGTCGGCCAGCAGCGCCGCCAGGCCGCCGCAGGAAAAGGCCACGTCGTCGAGATGCGGGGAGACGAACAGGGCCGTCGGCATGGCTAGAGCAGATGCGGTTCGGCGCGGAAGCGGCAGGGGGTGAGGGGCAGTTCGACTGGCCAATCCGTGTCGGGCGTGCTGCCGGCAAGCTCCCCGTAGATGCCCATGATCTGCCGCCCTACCGCCTGCCACGAGTACAGGCGCCGGCAATCGGCTAGGCCGGTCTGCGCCAGCCGGGCGCGCAAGGCGGGGTCGCACAGCACGCGGCGCAGCGAGGCGGCGAGTGCGGGCACGTCGCCCGGCTCGCTCAACAGGCCGTTGCGGCCGTCCTCGATGCAGTCGGTCACGCCCACCGCCCGGCACGAAACCACGGCCAGGCCGCTGGCCATCGCCTCCAGGATGGTGTTGGAAAAACCTTCGGCATAGGTGGGCGAGACGAAGATGTCGGCCTGCGCATAGACGGCGGGCACGTGGGCGTAGTCCACATAGCCCGTCATGTGGACCTGCTCGTGCAGGCCCAGCACCGCGATCCGGGCGGAGGCGGCCGCGAAGTCGGGGCCGATGCCGGAGACGATCAGGCGGAAACCCAGCCCGTCGCCGGCCAGGAATGCGGCCGCGTCCAGCAGGTCGAGCACGCCTTTCCGGGCGTCCACGCGGCCGTGGTAGAGCAGCACGGGGACGGCGCGGCCCTGGCCTGCGAGCGTGAAGCGGGCCACATCGACCGCACCGGGCACGATCGTGAAGCGACTGCATGAAGTGCCAAGGCGGTCCGAGACTTCGCGCGCAAAACTGTTGCAGCCGATCAGCACGGCGCCGGCGTGGTCCAGCACGCGCACCATGGCCAGCCGGTGCGTCTCGCAGCAGGACCCGACCCAGTGGCCGTCCCCGCCCTGGATGGACACGACGTTCGGCACGCCGGTCTGCCGCGAAGCCAGCAGCGCGGCCCAGCCGCAGGGGTAGCCGTACTGGGCGTGCAGCACGTCGAAGGGTGTGCGGCGGTGTTCGGCGACGACCGTGTCCGTCAGGCGCCGCACGTCGGCCTCGAAGTCGCCGCCATCCTGTTCGCCCAGCTGTTCCAGCCCGATCACGCGGACGCCCGGCACCGGCGGCGGCGGCCCGCCCCCATACACGCGCATGCCGAGCGGGTCGCCGCGGTACTGGCTGACCATGGTGACGTCGTGGCCTGCCTGCACCAGCTCGCCCAGCAGGTTCTGGGCATAAACGCTCATTCCGGAGATGGCCGGGAAGAAGCGGCGGGAGACGAAGCAGATGCGCATCTTACGGGGCGATTACCGTCGGCCGGCTAGCATCCGCCGTGTTGCCGTGAAAGCAAGGATGGAACACGAAGGAGAGGAAGGGAGGGAAGCGCACGAAGGCGCCCGCGTCCGGTAACAAAAACCGCGCTGTTCGGACATGACTGGCTGCGCCGCAGGCAATACCGCGGGCCAAAAGGTATCTATTTGCGAACCGGGCAAGACGTCTTCGTCTCCTTGCCTCAACTTCGTGTTCTTCGTGTTCCATTGTTAAGACTTCGGCGAGGTGGCGGTCATTGCATGGCCTGCTGTCGCCCCAGCGCCGCTTCCGCCCGCTTCAGGAAGGCGAGTGCCGCGGGAACCATCGTGTCGGCGCGGTGGCTTTCACGGGACAGTTCCACGCAGACCAAGTTTTTGAAGTGGATACGCCGCAACGCGCCCAGCACGGAAGGCACGTCCATGTCGCCTTCGCCGAATGGCAGGTGCACGTGCACGCCGCGCCGCATGTCCTCGATGGCGACGGTGGCGATCTGGTCCGCGAACGCGGCTACGGCGGCCGCCGGCTCGCGTTCGCCGGTGACCAGGCAGTGTCCGGTATCCAGCGCCAGCCGCAACCCCGGCACGCGCAGGGCGGCGAAATCGTCCGGCGTCTCGATCAGCATGCCGGGCTCGGGTTCCAGCGCCGCCGCCACCCCCAGCGCTTCGGCACGGCGGACGACCGCCTCTATGCCCTCGAGCAGCCAGGCGCGGGCCTGCCCGCGCGCCACGCCGGGCTTGGGCACGCCGGCCCAGAAGCTCATCGCCTCGCCTCCCGTCTCGGCCACCACCGTCAGCGCGCGGCACAGGAACTCGAGGCGGCGTGCGCGGCCCGCGGCGTCGGCGCTCAGCAGCGTGGGTTCGTGCTTGGCCCGCGGGTCGAGCAGGAAGCGGGCGCCCGTCTCCACCACGCAGCCCAGCCCCAGCGTGCGCAGGCGGGCGGCCAACCGTTGCAGGTTCGCGGAAAAGGATGGGTCGAACGGGTCGAGGTGGTGGATGTCGAGTGTCAGCGCCACGCCGTCGTAACCGGCATCCGCAATGAGGCCGAGCGCGTCGTCCAGCCGGTGGTTGGCGGTGCCGTTGGTGTTGAACGCGTAGCGCAGCGTCAAGCGGCCGCCTCCAAGGCGATCGGGGCGCTGTGCACCAGCGGCTCGCGGTAGAGCGGGTACAGCGACCCCACCAGCCGGTCCACGGCGGCCACGTCCAGCCAGGCCGGGCCGCCCAGCCGCGCCGCCGCCTCCGGGGTCATGCGCACCGGTTGCGCACCCTCGGGCGGCGGGCCTAGCCCCACCAAGGGCGAGCCGCGCTCCAGCAGCTTGCGCACGCCGCGCTCGCCGATGCGGTGGTAACTCATGGTTTCGACCTCCAGGCCGGGCACGATCGCCTTCACCACGTGGACGTCCCGCGCGCCGGGCGGCGAGAAATCCACGAACAGGATCTCCAT
>CAXUGD010000352.1:0-3660 GCA_964250355.1 uncultured Acetobacteraceae bacterium
GAGGAGGGAGACGCAGGGCCGCCAAGCCGCCCTGCCCCCACAGTATCGTTCCTTTCTGTTAATGGAGCGTGAAGCGCGCGCAGGTGTTGCAAGCGCAGCGTCCCTGGGCCATGTGCCGGGTGGGACCTGCTGCCGCGCGGCGTTCGGAGGATAGGATGGGTAGTTTTAGCATTTGGCACTGGATGATCGTTCTGGCCGTCGTGCTGCTGCTGTTCGGCACCGGCAAGGTCAGCAACCTGATGGGCGATTTCGCCAAGGGCATCAAAGCGTTCAAGAAGAACATGGCCGAGGACGACGTGAGCATGGAGGCTACCGAGCGCCCCGCCGGTTCGATCGCCGCGCCCAATGCACCTGGAGCCTCCACCGGCACGGCCGTGCCGCCGCGCACCACCACCGTCCACACGGTCTGATCCGGCAGCCTCCCGTTGGCGGGCGTTCCGGTCCGCGCCCAGGATGCCATTATCCGGGCCGGACGGCGGATGGACCAGCGCGGCTGGGTGCCGGCCACAGCCGGCAACATCAGCCTGCGCCTGCCCGGCAGCATCGCCATCACGCGGAGCGGCGGCCATAAAGGGTTCCTCGACGGGTTTTCGGTCATGGAGGTCGATTGGGACGGCCGGCCCCTGCTGGCCGGCGACCGGCCGAGCGCCGAGACGCCCCTGCACTGCCAAATCTACCGCCGTTTCCCCGAGGCCGGCGCCGTGCTGCACGGCCATTCCGTCCCCGGCACCGTGCTGTCGATGGCCGAGCCTGGCGACGCCATCGTCTTCGAGGGCTACGAGCTGTTCAAGGCGTTTGCGGGGCAGTCCACGCACGACCAGCGGCTGAGCCTGCCGCTGCTGCCCAACGACCAGGACATGGCGCGGCTGGCCGCTGCCATCGAGCCGCATCTGGCCGCGGCCCCGCTCGGCACCTACATTCGCGGCCACGGCGCCTATGTGTGGGCCGCCGACATGGATGCGGCGCTGGCCCGGCTGGAGGCGCTGGAGTTCCTTCTGGACTGCGAGCTGGCCCGGCGCCAGCTGTCACCCCGCCCGGAGATTGCGCGATGAGCCGCCTGACCGTCACCCCCGACACCACCCCCGGCCAGCCGGAGCTGCGCACGGAGGATCCCGACGCCATAGCGGAGGCGCTGCGCCCGATCGGCGTGCGCTTCGAGCGCTGGTCGCTGCCTGTCCGCGTGGAGGCGGACGCGCCGGCCCAATCGGTGCTGGAGGCCTACCGTCCGCATCTGGACCGGCTGATGGGCGAAAGCGGCGCCGGCACGGCCGACGTGATCCGGCTGCGCCCCGGCAACGAGGCCTACCCCGCGATGCGGCAGAAGTTCATCGACGAGCACGTCCACACCGAGGATGAGGTGCGCTTCTTCGTCCACGGCGCGGGCCACTTCATCCTGCACGCGGAGGGCCGCGTTTACGATGCGCTGTGCACGGAGGGCGACCTGATCAGCGTGCCCTCGGGCCTGAAACACTGGTTCGATGCGGGGGAGCAGCCGGACGCCACCGTGCTGCGCGTGTTCACCGACACTTCGGGCTGGACGCCGCACTACACGGGCGACCCGATCAGCGCCCGCTTCCCGGCCGGCTAGCTGTCGCTGCTACGGAGGTTGTCATGTCGGCTGCCACGATCCGCGATCGTCCGTCGTCCGCCGGGCCGCCTCAAGACCGAGCCCTGCGGGCGCCTTCGGCGGCCTTGACCCGTCCCGACAGATGGCGGGAAGGACTGACATCGTAAGCAGGCCCGGCTGTGCAGCGCGTTGGCCGCTTCTCGCCCTTGTTTGATGTCAGTCCGTCGCTTGCTCCGGTGGCTCGCGGTCAAGATCGCCGAAGGCGCCCGAAGGGCTCGATCTTGAGGGCGAGACGCCGGAGCAAGCACCCTGCAACAGCAAAAAAGGGACAACGTTCTTGGTAACGACACATAGAGCATCGTCGGTGCAAACGCGATCGGCGGCCGGCAAAGATGCTCGTCAAAACAACAGGCTGGAGCACGTTCGGCCGGCTTTTCAGATGCCATCAGCCCTGAACGTGCTCTAGGCGCGGGGCTCCGTGCGCCCCGCCGCCATCCTGACCGACATCGAGGGTACCACCACGCCGGTGGCCTTCGTGCACGACGTGCTGTTCCCGTTTGCCCGCACCCGCCTGCCTGCCCTGCTGGCGCAGCGCGGCCGCGAGCCCGCAGTGGCGCAGGCGGTGGCACAGACGGAGGCGCTCTCGGGCGGGCGGCCCGCGCTCGATACGCTGCTGGCCTGGATGGACGCAGACGCCAAGGTGACGCCGCTGAAAGCCTTGCAGGGCCTGATCTGGGAGGAAGGCTACCGCAACGGCGTGCTGAAAGGGCAGCTCTATCCGGATGCCGCCGCCACCCTGCGACGCTGGCACGCGGCGGGTACCCGGCTCTACGTGTACTCGTCCGGGTCGGAGGCGGCACAGCGCCTGATCTTCGGCTACTCGGTGGCCGGCGACCTGGCGGGGCTGTTCAGCGGGTTCTTCGACACGCGGACCGGCCCCAAGCGGGAGGCCGCCAGCTACACGGCCATCGCCCGGGCCGTGGCGCTGCCGCCCGAGAGCATCCTGTTCCTGTCCGATTCGGAGGCGGAGCTGGATGCGGCGCAGGCCGCCGGCCTGGCCACCTGCCAGCTGGTCCGCGCCGGCGACGGCACCCCCGCCTCTGCCCGGCACCCTGTCGCGGGAAGCTTCGAGGAGGTCGGGGCCGAGGACGCAAAACCCTGAGCGCTACCGCCCCAGCATGTCCGCCTCGATGCGCTCGATCTCGGCGTCCGAGAAGCCGAAATGATGCGCCACCTCGTGCACCAGCACGCTGCCGACCAGGCGGGACAGCTCCTCGCCCCCGTCGATCCACTCGACCAGGATCGCCTGACGGTAGAGCACGATGCGGTCGGGCAGTTGCACCGGGTCCGCCACGCTGCGCTGGGTGGCGGGAATGCCGTGATACAAGCCGGTCAGCTCCCACGGGTTGTCCAGGCCCACCGCCTCCAGCGTCTCGTCGTCGGCCAGGTCCTCCACCAGGATGGCCACGCCGGCCACGTGGCGGGCGAGCCGGGGCGGCAGCGCGGCCAGCGCCGCTTCGGCCATCTGCAGGATGTCCTCCTCGCTGGGCGGCGTGGTGTAGGCTGCCATGGACGTATCCCCCTCGAACCGATCGGAGCCCCGACCATGCCCTCGCCGCTGACCGATGCGCAACGCGGCGCGCTGCCGCAGACCCTGCCGCTTTGGAGCGCGCTGCCCGACCGCGATGCCATCCAGCGCCGCTTCACCTTTGCCGATTTCAGCGCCGCCTGGGCGTTCATGAGCCGTGTGGCGCTGCTGGCCGAGAAGCAGGACCACCACCCGGAATGGCAGAACACCTACAACCGCGTGACGGTCACGCTGACCACCCACGACACCGGCGGCCTGTCGCAGCGCGACCTGGCGCTGGCGGCCGCGATCGACAGGCTGCTGCCCGCCTGACCCGGTGGCCGTACCGCCGCGTCTCTGTCATATACGGCCCACCGAACCCGACGCGACCCGAGGAATCCCATGGTCTTCAAGCCCAACTACAATTTTCAGCGTGCCGAGCGCGAGCGCGCCAAGGAAGCCAAGGCCGAAGCCAAGAAGGCGGAAAAGGCCGAGGCCAAGCGCCGCGCCGCCGCCGGCGAGCCGC
>CAXUGD010000353.1:0-3650 GCA_964250355.1 uncultured Acetobacteraceae bacterium
ATCAAGGTCCTGACCGTGGTCAGTATCGTGGGCATCCCACCCACCTTCGTGGCCAGCCTGTACGGCATGAACTTCCACAACATGCCCGAGCTCGGCTGGCGTTACGGCTACCAGTACGGGCTGGCGCTGATCGCGCTGAGCATCGTGGTCCCGCTGCTGGTGTTCTGGCGCCGCGGCTGGCTGTAGGGGTGCCCTACCGCTTCGGTGGGGGCACGAACCCACCGGCGCGCGTCCTGGGCAGCCATCCCCTCACGGCCTTTGCAGTCTAGCCAGCGCCCCGCCGGTAGCCGCGCTCCCGCCCCAGCGTCACCCAATGGTCCACCACATCCGCCGCGTCGCCCTGGCCCAGCTCCACCGCGGCGATCGGGTAGGCTTGGCAGTAGAAGGCGCGGTCGATGGCAAACGGCTCGCGGCCCTCGGCAAACCCGAACTGCTCGTAATGGTGCCGGCCGCTGGGCATGTGGCCGCCGGCGACCGCCTCGGCGATATCGGGGTAGCGGGACAGGTAGAACGCCTCGTCGAAGGCGGCCAGGTACTCTCCGCGGTCGCGCGGTGGGTCCGGCCGGTTCAGCAACGCGCGCAGGCGGGCGCGCGGCACCCCGCGCCACAGGCCGCCGATGCTGGCATGGGCGGCGGCGCACTGCGCCACCGGCACGGCGAAGTGGTGCGGAAACAGGGTGAAGCTGAAGCGCGGGTCGTCCAGCGGCAGCAGCTGCGTGGTACGAGCCTGCAACGGGTTCAGCAGCCCCAGCACCGGCAGGAACACCTGTGCGGCGTCCGACAGCCAGGCGGCCAGCCAGCTGAACGTGCTGACCGCCGGCACGATGTGGCGCGAGCCGCGCAGATAGGCAAAATCGGCCAACGCACCCCCGCTCGGCTGGAACCGCGCCTGGGGAAAGCGGGCGCGCAGCGCGTCCATGTAGGGGCTCGGCTCCAGCTGGCCCATGAACACCGGCCGCAGGCCCGTCCGCTCCACCAGCTCGGCATAGAAGGGGGGCGGAACCAGCACGTAGTCGGGGTGGCGCGCGTCCAGTATGTCGCCCTGCCGGATGTTGCACAGCAGCTCGCCGGGTCCGGCGCCCGTGGCCGACGGACCGCCGAACAGGTCGCGATAGGCCTGGACGGGCAGGAAGTTCTCCATCCGCTGGGCGTAGGTGCGGATGTCCACGCAGTCGATCCGGCCGTCCCGCAGCGCCGCCGCCAGCCCGTCCAGCGGCACCGACGGGCTGGCAACGACGGCCGTGCGCGCCGGGTCGATCTCACCGGGGGGGATCTGGATGCCCCACTCGGCCAGGTGCACCTTCTCCACCCGCACGCCGGGCACGCGCGCGGCCAGCGCCAGCGCGGCCATGTACTGGATCATGCGGTTGCCCAGCCCGCCCATCGGCGAAACCTGGATGACCGGCTGCCGGCTCACGGCCCGGGCGCTTGGCAGCGATACGCCCGCCATGCTTTCACCGTGGTGCCGAAGCGCCGCAGGAGAGCCATGAAGTCAGCCGTCTGCCTGGTCGTGCGCAACGAGGTGCGCGACATCGCCGAATGGATCGCGTTCCACGCGCTGGTCGGCTTCGACACGCTCATCATCTTCGACCACCAATCCGACGACGGCACCGCCGCCGTGATAAAATCCGCCACCGCGCTCTACGACATACGCTACCATTACTGGACGGACGGCAGCCAGCGCAGCCAGGTCGCCGCCTACGAGGCCGCATGCGCCGCCTACCGGCTGGAGTTCGACTGGATCGCGTTCATCGATTCCGACGAGTTCCTGATCCCCGCCGCCCCCGAGCCGGTCAACGCGCTCCTGGCCCGCTACGACGGGTGGAGCGGGGTAGCCGTGCACTGGGCGATCTACGGCGCCAACGGCCACGACGATTTTCCGCCCGCCCTGGTGCTGGACGGTTTTCCCGCCCGCGCCGCCGCCGATTTCTTCCCATGCCGCCACGTGAAATCGGTCGTCCGCCCCCGTTACGTCGCCCGCTGCCTCAACCCGCACTGCTTCGACCTGGCCGGCGACCGGCTCGGCAGCTACTGCGACACGCAGGGCCGCAGCATGCAGTGGTGGCCGGCCCCCGAGCACGGCGGCATCCTGCCCGGCGTCAGCCTGGAGCCGCCGGACTACAGCGTGTGCCGCGTAAACCATTATTTCACCCGCTCGCGCGCACACTGGGTCGCCAAGCTGAAACGCGGCTACCCCAGCGACGTGGCCATCCGCCGCATGGCAGAGTTTGTGGAGTACGACCGCAACGAGGTGCACGACCCGATCGCGCAGCGTTACCTGCCGGCGCTCCGCGAAGCGGTCGCCGCGCTGGAGGCGCTGCTGCCCCAGGCCGGATGACCTGCCTGCCGCGTCCAGTTTTTGTGCCGTGCCGACCCAATTAAGTTGACTCGCTACCGATACGAGTATATGTTACTTTGAGCTAATGAGACCAGGGGTGCCATGCTTGCCGCCAATTTCAGGTTCGACGTATGGAAGCGGGATCGGCGAGCGGTCACCGCCCTGGAATACGGCATCATTGCGAGTATCCTGGGCTTGGTCCTGGTCACCATCTTCCGCAATTTCGGCACCACGCTGACGACGCTGTTCTCCCACGTGGGATCGTCCATCTAACGCGATGTGCGGCTCGCGGGCCGGAACGCGGCGCGTTTCGGCCTAGGCGCCGTCCAGGAACGCCGCAACCACGCCGATCGTGGGCGCATCCATCAGCGCGGGCGCGTGGCCGGCGCCGGCCACCGTGTGGGTCGCCGATTTCGCCGCCATGCGCGCCAGCGTCTCGGGCAACAGCAGGTCGCTCGTCTCGCCCCGCAGCGTCAGCATCGGCACGCCGATTGCGTCCCACAACGCCCACATCTCGGTGTCGGCCGGCGCCGTCCGGCGCAGCGGAACCGTCATCGCCGGGTCGTAATGCAGCGTGATGCGGCCGTCGGGGCGCGTGCGGGCGGAATGGGCCGCCATCTGCGCCCATTGCGCGTCCGTCAGTTGGCCGAAGGGCGCGTGCACCTGCCGCAGGAACGCCTCCAGCCCCGCCAGATCGGCGAAATCGGGGATGGTGCCGACGTAGCCCGCGATCCGCTCCAGCGCCGCGCGGGGCAGGAACGGGCCGATGTCGTTCAGCACCATGCGGGCGATCGGCGTGCCCGGCGCTGCGGCCAGCACCATGCCGCAGATACCCCCAAGCGAGGTGCCCACCCAATAGACCGGCCGGCCGATGACGCTCAGCAGGTGCGCCAGCGCCACCGCGTAGCTCGGCGGCGCATACAGTGCCGGGTCGGGCAACCAGGACGACCGGCCGCGGCCGGGCAGGTCGGGGCAGATCACGTGGTAGCGTTGGGCCAGCGCCTGCGCCAGCACGTCGAAGTCGCGCCCCTGCCGGCTCAGCCCGTGCACGCAGACCACGGGCTGGCGGGCCGGGTCGCCCCAAGCCGTGTAGGCCAGCCGGTGAAACGCGCCGGCCAGCAGGTAGCTGATATCGTGCTCACGCGGCTGCATGCGGTCTCTCCTGGAGGGTGGGGCCGGACGCGTCCGGTATCAGGTCCAGCGGCGTGTGGCTGCCCGCCCGCCGCCGCAGCCGCAACATGGGCTGCTCCACCAGCCGGTAGGAGGCGGCCGCGCCCAGCACCGAGCCCGGCAGCCCGATGGCCAGCCAGCC
>CAXUGD010000354.1:0-3650 GCA_964250355.1 uncultured Acetobacteraceae bacterium
ATGTGGGCCCCAGCCTGGGAGACCATGCCGTTGCCGACCTACCGGCCCTGCTGCGTAAGGGCGACCTCCTCGTTGCCAACGACACCCGCGTCATTCCGGCGCAGCTCCGGGCCAGGCGCGGGAACGCGCGCATCGGGATCACGCTCGACCGCCCCTTGCCGGACGGCACCTGGCACGCTTTGGCCCGCAACGCGCGCCGCCTGCAGGCCGGCGACCGGCTGAGCTTCGAGGGGGTGGACGGTTTCCACGCCGGCGTGGAACGCCGCGTGGCGGGGGGCGGCGGTGTCCTGCGCTCTGCCCGGACCGGCCCGGCCTTCGCCGTCGCGCACCGGCAGGCCGGCGCGCTGGCCCTGCCGCCCTATATCGATCGTCCGCATGGCCCCACCGCCCAGGATGCGCGCGACTACCAGACCGTGTTCGCGGCCCATGACGGGGCGGTGGCGGCGCCCACCGCCGGCCTGCACTTCACGCCCGGCCTGCTGGCCCGCCTGGCCGCGCGCGGCATCGGCCGCACCACGCTGACCCTGCATGTGGGCGCCGGCACTTTCCTGCCGATGCGGGCCGAAACGGTGGCCGAGCACCGGATGCACCCCGAACACGGCCAGCTGGGCGAGGAAGCAGCCGCCCGCATCAACGCCGCACGCCAGGCCGGGGGGCGCATCGTCGCCATCGGCACCACCACCCTGCGCCTGCTGGAATGGGCGACGGACGCGGACGGGGTGACGCATGCCAGGTCCGGCGAGACCGACCTGTTCATCCTGCCCGGCCGCACGCTGCGCGGCGCCGACCTGCTGCTGACCAATTTTCACCTGCCGCGCTCCACCCTGTTCATGCTGGTGTGCGCGTTCGCCGGCACCGCGCGGATGAGGGCCGCCTACGCCCATGCCATCGCCGCCGGCTACCGCTTCTACTCCTACGGCGACGCCAGCCTGCTGGAGCGGGCCGGCGCGTGACCGCCTTTGGCTGGACACCGCACGCCACGGACGGGGCGGCGCGGGCCGGCACCCTGCACACGGCCCATGGCCCTGTGCCGACGCCGACCTTCATGCCCGTGGGCACGGCGGCCACCGTGAAGGCCATGACCGCAGACGCCGTGCGCTCCACCGGCGCCGGCATCGTGCTGGCCAACACCTACCACCTCATGCTGCGCCCCGGCGCGGACCGCGTGGCGCGGCTGGGCGGGCTGCACCGCATGATGGACTGGCCAGGGCCCATCCTCACCGATTCTGGCGGCTTCCAGATCATGTCGCTGGACCGCCTGCGCACGCTGGACGAGGGTGGGGTCACCTTCCGCTCCCACCTGGACGGCACGGAGCACCGCCTGACGCCCGAGCGCGCGATGGAGATACAGCACGCGCTAGACGCCACGATCAGCATGGTGCTGGACGAGTGCACCGCCTTTCCCGCCACCCACGCGGTGGCCGAAGCGTCCATGGCGATGTCGATGCGCTGGGCCGCCCGCTGCCGCGCCGCCTTTGCCAAACGCCCCGGTTCCGCGCTGTGCGGCATCGGGCAGGGCGGGGTCTATGCCGACCGGCGCCGCGCCTCGGCCGAGGCGCTGTGCCAGGTCGGCTTCGAGGGCTATGCGGTGGGCGGCCTGGCGGTGGGCGAGGGACAGGCGGCAATGTTCGGCACGCTGGAGGCCACCGTGCCGCATCTGCCGGAGACGCACCCGCGCTACCTGATGGGCGTGGGCACGCCGGACGACCTGCTGGGTGCCGTGCAGCGCGGCATCGACATGTTCGACTGCGTGATGCCCACCCGCGCCGGCCGCACCGGCCGCGCCTTCACCTCGCGCGGCGTGCTGAACCTGCGCAACGCCCGCCACGCCAACGACACCGGCCCGATCGACCCGGACTGCGCCTGCCCTGCCTGCACCCGCCACAGCCGCGCCTACCTTCACCACCTGTTCCGCTGCGACGAGATGCTGGGGCCGATGCTGCTGACCTGGCACAACCTGGCCTATTACCAGACGCTGATGCGCGGGTTGCGGGAGGCAATCGGCCTCGGGGAGTTGGCCCCTATGGCAGCCGCTACGCGGCTGAAATGGAACATGGCCGATCCCTAGGTCGGACTGGCAGAGAGGAAGTCAGGTGGTGGCCGGCGTAACCAACTTGCCTGCCGTTCGTGCCATCGATTGAACTTAGACCTGCAATCACCGTGTCGAGGTGCTATATGACTGACCGGGCGCCACCGTCTCGGGCGGAGCTGGAAGTGGAGCAGATCATGGCCGATATCGCGCTGAAGCGGGCGCAGACGCAGTGGGAGCCTTGGAAGGCGATGGCCGCAGCCTTTGGCGCGGGCGCTACGATAGCATCGGCCATGCTCGCCTTGGCGGTTTATGTCATCTCGCACCTTCACTGATCGGGTCCCACCGACATCGACGAACTGACGCAGCTCGGCCAGCCGGCCGCCTGGCCGCAGACGCCCGAGGACGCGCGGCTGGAGCGCGTGCCCGCGCCCGACGCCGGAAAACGCTACGTGGTGCGCTTTACCGCACCCGAGTTCACATCGCTCTGCCCCATCACCGCGCAACCCGACTTCGCCCACATCGTGATCGATTATGTTCCAGGCGAATGGCTGGTGGAAAGCAAGTCGCTGAAACTGTTCCTGGGCAGCTTCCGCAACCACGGCGCGTTCCACGAGGCCTGCACCATGCAGATCGCCGGCCGGCTGACCGAACTGCTGGCACCGGTCTGGCTGCGCATCGGCGCCTACTGGTACCCGCGCGGCGGGATGCCTATCGACGTGTTCTGGCAGACCGGCACGCCCCCCGCAGGCGCGTGGATTCCCGACCAGGGCGTGGCCCCCTACCGTGGACGCGGCTGATCCGGCGCAGGCTGCGGCCCGCATACGCGACCACGCGCTGTCGCTTGGCTTCGACGCAGTAGGGTTCGCGCCCGCCCATCTCGGCCCCGAGATTCGCACCCAGCTCGGCGCGTTCCTGGCGGCCGGCCGGCACGGCGACATGGGCTGGCTGGCCGAACGAGCCGAGCAGCGCAGCCACCCGCGGTCGCTCTGGCCGGAAGCCGGCACCGTGGTCGCGCTCGGCCTATCCTACGCGCCCGAAAGCGACCCGCTCGCCACCCTCGGCCGCCCAGACCGCGGCAACATCTCCGTCTATGCGCGCCACCGCGACTACCACGACGTGATCCGCGGCAAGCTGAAGCACCTGGCGCAGTTCGTCGTCAGCCGGCTCGGCGGTGACGCCCGCGTGTTCGTGGATACCGCGCCGGTGATGGAAAAGCCGCTGGCGCGAGAGGCGGGCCTGGGCTGGCAGGGCAAGCACACCAACCTCGTCTCGCGCCGGCACGGCTCCTGGCTGTTCCTGGGCGAGGTGTTCACCACGTTGACGCTGCCGCGCACCGCCAACCCGGGCGGCGCCTGCGGCAGTTGCGAGCGCTGCCTGCACGCCTGCCCCACTGCCGCTTTTCCCGCCCCCTACCAGCTGGACGCCACGCGCTGCATCTCGTACCTCACCATCGAGCATCGCGGCCCGATCCCGCACGCGCTGCGGCCGCTGATCGGCAACCGCATCTACGGTTGCGACGACTGCCTGGCCGCCTGTCCGTGGAACCGCTTCGCGGAGGCCGGCCGCGAGGAAAAGCTGCACGCCCGCGCCGACCTGGCCGCCCCGCCGCTGGCCGAAC
>CAXUGD010000355.1:0-3637 GCA_964250355.1 uncultured Acetobacteraceae bacterium
ACCATGCCGGCGTTGGTGAACAGCAGCGTCGGGTCGTTGCGCGGCACCAGCGGCGAGCTCGGCACCACCTGGTGGCCGTTGCGGGCGAAGTAGTCGAGGAAGGTGGCGCGTATGTCGTTGCTGCTGGGCATGGCCGGGACGTACCCTAGCCAGCAATGCGAGGAACGCCCGGCGCGCAGCCCAGCAGCAGCGCCGCCGGCGTGCCAGCCGGCACGATGCGGAACGTGCCCGGCTGGCTGGCGCGCAACGTGGTCACCGCACGCTTGGGGCAGATGCCGACGCAGCCCACCTCGAGGAGGCCGATCTCGCCCCGCTTTCCGCTGGCGCGCAACGCGCCGCGCACCGCCTGGCGCAGGGTCTGGCACCCGTCGGCGCCGAAGCCGCCGCGGCGCAGCTTCTTGCTGCACTTGCGGCAGATCAGCAGGGCGTCGGTCCAGCCGGTGCCGACCAGCCCGGTCGTGCCCGGCGCCAGCCTGGGTTTGCTCATCGCGGACGTGCCTGTGGCGCCCAAAAGCGGAGAGACGCGTCGGCGCAGGTCTGTGTCGTAGCACCCTCCTGCTGATGGGTGGCGATGGCGTGCCAGCGATATGGGCGTTCGGCCGGCGTCACAGGCTGATGCGCTCGCTTTTCTCCAGCGTGCAGCCGGCAATGCGCCAACTGCCGTCGGCCTCGTGCTCCATGGCGTAGATGCCCAGCGCCGCCTCGCCGCCCGGGCCCACGAACTCCACCTTCTGCTGCACCGACCCGTCCTCGACGAAGGTTTCGCCGAAGCTGAAGGACCGGGGGTGGAAGACAGGCGGATAGGCGGTGCGCACCATGTCGAGAAACCGCGGCCCGTCGCCGAACTGCGCACGTATGCCGGGCGACGCGAATAGCAGCGCCCCCGTCCCGTCCTCCTGCTGGAACGCCTCGATCTGCGCGGTGATCACATGCTGGATCGCGGCCCGCGCAGCGGGCGGCACGACCTGTTGCGCCCAGGCGGGGCCGCCGAGCAGGGCGAGGACCGCGGCCAGGCGCGCGAAACTCACCGCCGCGGCGCCAGCCACGCGGCCAGTGCCACCAGCAGCACCAGCCCGCGCGAGGTGGCCAGCTTGTTGTCGCCGTGCCGCAACTCGCTGGTCAACACCAGGCCCGAGGCGGCTGCCACCAGAGCGGCCCCCAGATGCCGCGTCGGCCGCGGCACCATCAGCAGCCCGCCCGCCAGCTCGGCGGCTGCCACCGCCTGCATGTCGCCGCGCGACCAGCCGAGGTGGCGGAACATCCCGGCGTAAGCACGGTCGCCGGCCAGCTTGTCGCCGCCGGCAATCGCCACCGCCGCACCGAACATCGGAAACAGGGCCATGTGTGTCTCTCCTCGCGGTCCCAACGCCGCAACCGGCGCGGCGTTCGAGGCCTATCTGCGTCGGGGATCGCAAACCCGCGCCTTACTGGGCCACTCATTCGCCGGCGGTGGACAACCAGCGATTCCCGACCCGGCCACCCCAGGCCTGAGTCCCCGCCCACACACTTCGTCACGCCCCGTCACATGCGGCCTCGCTATATGTCTCCCCATGGATGAAGCAGCGGCCATCGCGTTCAACCGCTTCGGGCTGGGCCGCCGGCCGGACGAGGCCGTGCCAGCCGACCCGCTTTCCTGGCTGCGCGGCCAGCTGAGCGCGCCCGATCCCACCCCGCTGCAGGGCCTGGCCGATACCGGGGCCGCCTTGCGCGTGGTCAGCGACCGCATCGACGCGCAACAGGCACGCAAGCAGGCGCAAGCCGGCATGGCGCCCGAGACCGCGCCCACCGGCGAGCCGAAGCCCGCAAACCCGATCTTCGCCTTGGCCAAGCGCGAGTCCCACGACTTCCTGGGCCGCGCGCTGGTCACCCCCGCGCCGTTCCGCGAACGGCTCGTGTGGTTCTGGGCCAACCACTTCACCATTGCCGCCCGCACGCAGATCCCCGCCGCCTGCTGCGGCGCCTTTGTGCGCGAGGCGATCCGCCCGCACGTCACCGGGCGCTTCGCCGACATGCTGCTGGCGGTGATGCGCCATCCGGCCATGCTGGCCTACCTGAACCAGGAACACTCGGCCGGGCCGGACAGCCCCGCCGGCCAGCGCCGGCACGCGGGACTGAACGAGAACCTGGCCCGCGAGAGCCTGGAGCTGCACACCGTCACCCCGGCTTCCGGCTACACCCAGGCCGACGTCACGAACTACGCGAAAATCCTCACCGGCTGGTCGGTCAGCGTGCGGGAGGAGCCGCGCGGCTTCGTCTTCCGGCCCAACCTGCACCAGCCGGGCACGATGGAGGTGATGGGGCAGGCCTGGCCCGAAGGCGAACAGGGCGGCATCGCCATCCTCGCTTGGCTCGGCACCCATCCGGCCACCTACCGCCACCTAGCCGAGAAGCTGGTGCGCCACTTCGCCGCCGACGAGCCGGCGCCGGGCGACGTCCGCCGGATCGAGACGGTGCTGCGGGACACGCGCGGCGACCTGGGCGCCGCGTCGGCCGCGCTGGTCGAGCTGCCCGCAGCCTGGGTGCCGGCCGCCAAGCTGCGCACGCCGCAGGATTTCGCGGTCGCCTGCCTGCGCGCCGTGGGCGCCACGCCCGACAGCGCGCCGAACCTCGTGCAGGTGGTGGCGGGGCTGGGGCAGGGCGCCTTCCAGGCACCCTTCCCGATCGGTTGGCCGGACCGCGCGGCCGACTGGGCCGGGCCGGAAGCGATGCTCGAGCGGGTGGACTACGCCTCCGCCCTGTCCGGCCGCCCCGCCTCGCTCGCTCCGGAGGAGCTGGGCCACGGCGTGCTCGGTCCGTTGCTGGGTGCCGATACGCTAGGCCAGATACGCGCGGCCGGCTCGCGGCGCGACGGGCTGACCCTGCTGCTGGCCTCCCCCGAATTCCAAAGGCGCTGACATGGACCACCACAACCTCTGTCCGGACGGGCGCTGGGCGCTGACGCGGCGTCATGCGCTGCTGGGGCTTGCAGCCGCGTTCACCCTGGGCCGCACCTCCGTGGCGCTGGCCGCGGCCGCGACGGACCGGCGCTTCGTCGTGATCCTGCTGCGCGGCGCGCTGGACGGACTGTCCGCTGTCCAGCCCTATGGCGACCCGGCCTTTGCCGGCCTGCGCGGCCCGCTCGCCCTGCCGGTACCCGGTGCGCCGGGCGGCGTGCTGGACCTGGGCGGCACCTACGGCCTGCACCCGTCGCTGCCGCAGCTGCACGCGATGTACGCCGCCGGCGAGGCGCTGCCGATCCACGCGGTGGCCGGCCACTACCGCAGCCGCAGCCATTTCGAGGCGCAGGACTGCCTGGAGAGCGGGGCCGACCAACGCCTGAACAGCGGTTGGCTGAACCGCGCGGTCAGCCTGATGCCGGCCCCGCCCGGCCGCGACCTGGCCTTGTCGGTCGGCCTGTCGGCCCCGCTGCTGCTGCGCGGCCCGGCCACCGTGGAAGCCTGGGCGCCGGACCATTTCGCCCATCCCACCGCCGACCTCTACGGGCGCCTGCTGCACATCAGCGCGCGCGACCCGGTGATCGGCCCGGCGATGGCCGAGGGTCTGAAGCAGCGCGGTTTCGCCGCCAACGCGCTGAGCGGACAGAGCGCCGACCCCGCCCACGACCGCAGCTTCGAGGTGCTGGCCGGCAGCGCGGCGC
>CAXUGD010000356.1:0-3636 GCA_964250355.1 uncultured Acetobacteraceae bacterium
CCGCCCCGGCACACCCACCCTTATTCGAACACGTTGGCCAGCGACGAGGTCAGGTGCTGCACCAGCGTCGGTATTGCCTCGTCTATGCGCAGGTTCACCTTGTTGGCGTAGGCGACGTCGCGGACCTGATACTGCTTGAAGTTGTTCACCTCGTCCACGTCCTGCGTGCGCTCGTGGGTGTTCTGGGACTCCGAGTCCGCCTCGCCGTAGGTCGTCGCCGTTGCGTCCGTCACCGCCACGCTGCTGCTGTGGTTGCCGTGCCCGCGGTAGTGGTGGCTGTGCTGGTACACCTTGGCGCCGCCCAGCGGCCGCTCGGAAATCTGGATGTCGGTCGTGACCGCGTAGGTCGTGTCCTTGTAGGCCTGGTTAAACGCCCAGGTCACGGCCGCCGCGCCCAGCCCCACGCCGAGCCCGGCATAGCCGTTGCCGCTGCCGGCCCCGGTCAGCGCGCCCGCCGCACTGCCCACCAGCAGCGGCTCCCCGTAATTGGCCGAGAGCAGCGCGCTGCCGTCGCCGTTCAGCTTGCCCGCCTGCAGCACGTTGGCCTGCAGCATGTAGTGTGCGGTGCTGCTGTCATCCACCACCGTGTAGCCGCGCGCCTGGATCGCCTGGATCAGCGGCGTTCGCACGTCCAGCGTGGGGTAGTCCGACGTGTTGCGCACGCCGATATAGACGGTCTTCGCATAGGCGGGCACGGGATCCAGGAACACCGTCTCGCTCATATGCGTGTGCACGTCGAGTTCGGCATGGTTGGTGAGCGCATCGACGCCGGAACAGCCGGCGAGTGGAATGAAAAGCACGGCTAGGCGGGGCGCGGGATTGCAACGCGGAATTACGGACATGGCACGTCCTCCCTTGTTCGAGTGCGGTTCGGGTGGAGGATCGGCACGGTCTACGTGCCGATCCGGAGTTTGGTTTGGGTGAGCTTACGCCGTGGCGAGTTCAGCAGCGTGCGTTTCAGGGCGAAGTAGATGCCCCAGATCACCGCCTGCTCGATAAACAGGCGCACGAAGTAGATGGTGAGATGGACGTTGCTGGTTAGTTGACGGGCATCGAACCTAAACATGCTAGCTTGGCCAATGACCGCGTTGAAGGTGGGCGGGCCGGAAAGAATGAAACCATACTCATCTCGGCTACCCAAAGATGCTGAAGGTTGGAAAGCGGACGGCGAACAGTCTTTAGCCTATTGCGATATAGACGGAAAGGCGAGACCATTGAATAAGCATGAAGTTGTCCTTCCGAGTAAAACAAGCAAGCTACTAGGCAGGTGCGTTTGAACAACTGGCGTTTTCGCATAAACCAAATACGATGCTGCCGGTTTGCTCAGGCTGGTCCTGTCCGTAGACATCGGTATAGGAAATTAGCTCAAGCTGATCATTAATCTGCTCAGCCGCGAGTAAACCGTTATTCCCGGAAAAACCTCCGCAGCAACCGCCACCGCCGCCAATATTTGTTAGACCGTAAGAGTAATCTGGGTCATTGATTACCTTGGCGGCGGTCAAGCGCGCTGCCACGTCCGGAGCGGGTGTTCCCGTCTGCCATGTCGCCTGATTTGGGTAACCGGCGCAAACGTTTGGCCCGCTCAGCAAAAGCGTCCATACCGTACTACCCCCGGCACCGACGCCAGATGTAACGGTCGCCAACTGAGTGGCACAGCCTCCGACCTTGACCCAATACTGGCCGGCCTTGAGATGGTCGGTGGCTAGCTTCGGCGATTTCACAAACAGTGGCGACGTAGTCAACGACGGCACCCCACTCGGACTAACCGCCAGATTGATCGTGCCGTCCCAATAAGTGATCGCCCCACTCGCACTCGCCACAGGCAAACGCGAAATCGAAATCATCTTTCCTACGCCTACAACCGCAGATTGTTCGAGATAAGCCGTTTGCGCGAGTGCAACGCTAGGTGCAGCGCAGGCGAGCAGCAAAGACAAACGAAGTGTAGTGTGCCGGTTCATGGTTGTGGTCCTTTCGTTCAGTATCAGCCCTATTGGCTGTCTGCATTTGTGAGACCGGCCCAGCACCCCTGTCGCCCAAACTTCCGCAAACCCATCCTCAAGGATTTCTCAACCAAGTAACCCATTGTTTCATAACCGTAATCCGTTCCGGATCGATATCAGACAGCCCCGCTCTCTTGACCGCTGAAACGCTGTTCCGCACGCTTCGCGCGGATTTCAAGGCCGAAACTTCCGCACCACGGGGGCGGGCGGCCGCGCGAACGACGCTGAAGGGCTTGCCGCAATGCCTGACACCAGCCCCGTCCAACCGGCCGACCCGAAAAACCGCATCTGGCGCGTCGGCGCAGCCGAGTTCGACGAGTCCCGGCGTGAGCTCCGCGTCGGCGGCCAGCTTCGCACCGTGGAGGCCAAACCACTCCAGCTTCTCCAGATCCTGCTGTCGCGCGCCGGTGACGTGGTCGCCAAGGACGAGCTGCTCGCCACCGTGTGGAAAGACCGCACGGTCGTCGAACAATCGCTCACCACCGCCATTGGCAAGCTGCGCGAGGCGCTGGGCGACGAAGGCCGCGCCATCGTCGAGGCCGTCCGCGGCATCGGCTACCGCATCGGCCTACCCATCGAACTGCGGACCGCCCCCGACCTCCCCAAGCTCGCCTTCACTTTTCAGCCCAACGACCCCGTCCCCAACCGCCCGCAATGGCGCCTGGACCGCCCGCTCGGCAGCAGCCCCGCGCGCGACGTCTGGCTCGCCCGCCACGAGAAGACCGGCGAACAGCGTGTGTTCAAATTCGCCGACACCACGGAGCGTCTCGAAGCGCTCAGGCGCGAGGCCGCCCTTTCCCGCATCCTGCACAACGCCCTGGGCGACCGCCCCGACTTGGTGCGCATCAGCGAGTGGAGTTTCGAGACCCGGCCTGCCTTTCTCGAAAGCCCCTATGGTGGCGAAAGCCTGCCGGATTGGGCCGCAGCCCAGGGCGGCCTGCCCAACATTCCGCTCGCCCAGCGCATCGCCATCGTCGCCCGCGTCGCCCGCACCGCCGCCGCCGCCCACGACGTGGGTGTCCTGCACCGCGACATAAAACCCAGCAACGTCCTGGTCAGCGGCGAAGGCGACACGCTGACCATCCGCCTCGTCGATTTCGGCTCCGGCCGCCTCACCGAGGGCGCCCGCCTCGAAGCCGTCACCGTCACCGGCCTTGGCCTAACCGCCGCCGCCGCCGCCCACGACGGTGAACGCCTCAGCGGCACGCTAAGATATATGGCGCCCGAAGTCCTTCGCGGCGGGCCACCCACGATTGCCGCCGACGTTTACGCATTGGGCGTGCTGCTTTACCAGATGATTGTGGGTGATCTCGACAGTCTGCTTGTGGCAGGTTGGGAAGAGGATTGTGTCGAACCTCTGCTGCGCGAGGACATCGCTGTAGCTGCGGCCGGTGAAGCCTCGCGCCGATTGTCGTCGGCTCTCATCCTTGCCGAACAGTTAGAAAGTATTGATGCCCGCCGGACCGAGCGCGATCGGCTACTGCTCTTGCAGACAGAGTCGAGACGCCTAGCTCGTCGAATCGAAATGGTTCGGCTACGCAGGCCTTGGCTGATCGTAGCCGCCGGATCGCTTGCCCTCGGACTAGGCTCCAGACTCATAACCAGTAGCACACTGCCGCTGTGAGATGGACGGCGG
>CAXUGD010000357.1:0-3599 GCA_964250355.1 uncultured Acetobacteraceae bacterium
CACATGAAGTGGAATGGTTTTGGCCGCGGAGCAATGGCCTCGGTATCGTTTCTGGCGATGGGTCTCGGCGTGAGCTCCTGCTCTCGCGATTACACGGTCGCCTATGTGTATGCGACGGCCTCCACCACCGGAACGGCCGCCGGCCAGCAGGGCGCGGTCGCGTGCGACACGCTCGGACGCCCCTACGTCGTGACGGTGCCCAGCCCGAACAACGTGCCGAGCTACCTGCAAGCCGTGTCCAGCGGCGGTGCAACGGTGTTCCGCGCCATCAACGCGGCCTCCTCCGCCATGGCCACCAGCGTTAAGGCCAGCACCGGGATGGTGTATGCCTACGAGGCGTGCAACAACGGAACGGCAGCGGCCTACCTGCGCCTGTTCGCGCTCGGCACGGCGCCGACGGTGGGAACCAGCACCCCGCTGATCAGCAAGCTGCTGCCGCCGGCAACCTGTCAGGAGAGTGCGGTCGCGGTGGGCTTGGCGTTCGCAAACGGCATCGCGCTGGACGTGACGGCGGGCAGCTTGGCCGACAGCGACACGGCCACGCTGACCGCGGCGAACCAGGTCAGCGTCGAGGTTTACTACAAGTAGCCGACGGCGGCCGGGCTATGCGGTCCTGTCGATCGGGGCCGCGCCCTCCGCCTTGGCCACCACCACCATCGCCGGGCGCAGCAAGCGCCCGTTCAGCGTCCAGGCGCGGCTGTAGGACTGGGCCACCGTGCCGGGCGGGTGCTCAGCGGTGGCCTGCTCGGCCATCGCCTCGTGCAGATTGGCGTCGAACGGCTTGCCCACCGGGTCTTCAGCCGCGATGCCGTTGCGCTCCAGCAACGCCAGGAAGCTGCGCTCCACCCCCTCGAACCCGTCACGCAGCTTGGTGACGATCTCGGGTTCGCCCGAGGCGGCGGGGGGCAGGCTGCTCAGGCCGCGCCGCAGGTTCTCGGCCGCCTCCACCACGTCCTTGGCGAATTTCTGCACGGCGTATTGCCGCGTCTCGTCCACCTCGCGCCGGCTGCGGGCGCGCAGGTTCTGCGTCTCCGCCTCCGCGCGCATCCAGCGGTCGCGGAAGTCGTCCCGCTCGGTCTCCAGCTCGGCGATGCGGCGGGCGGCTTCCGCCATCAGCGCTTCGGGCTGGGCCGCGTCCTCGCCCGTCATGTCGGGGTGTTCAAAGGTGTCGCTCATGCCCCGCAGTTAGGCGATAGGCAGGAGGCGGACAAGGGGCACGGGCGGCACCGACGGCGGCCATGCGGGCGGCTATCGACTGCCCGTCAGCGACAAGACATCGACAGCCGGAACCGCGTAGCGTTTCGCAAGATGCTCCTTGAGGTCTGGCGTGCGACGCTGCCTCCGGTCGTCAGTCGGCGGCGGATGCCTCGCCCGCGGATCGCAGGTCGGGCCCCCAGGTGATCACCGGCGGGTTCTCGGCGTTCAGGATCGGGTCGAGGAACCGCGCAACGAAGTCGCGCCAGCGTTCCCCGTTGAACACGTAGAACCGGTTCTCGCGTATCGCCTGCAGGGTCACGCGCGCGATTTCCGCCGCCGACACGCCGGCCGATTGGAACCGCTCCGACCCGCGGACGAACGTCTCCTGGGCGAACTCCCGATCGCTCCACGGGGTGTCCCCGGCTGGCCTGTTGCGCCAGGACTTGTTGATGGCGGTGTCCACCAGGCCCGGGCATACCACGCTCACGCCGATGCGGGTGCCGAACGCGGCCATCTCGCTGTACAGCGCCTGGCTGAGCGAGAGCACGGCGGCCTTGCTCGAACAATAGGGCGCATGGTCGCCCGTGCCGTTGAACGACGCGAGGGAGGCGGTGTTCACCACGTGCGCTTCCTCGCCCTGTTCCATCAGGATCGGCACGAACGCCTTGATGCCGTGAATCACGCCCCAGACGTTGACGTCGTACACCCACCGCCAGTCGTCCAGGCTCATGGCAAAGATCGGCCCGGTGATCGAAACGCCGGCGTTGTTGCAGACGACGTGGATCTTGCCGAACCTCGCCTTGGCCGCCTGCGCCACCGCTTCGACCTGGTCGTATTTTGCCACGTCGCAGAGGATGCCGATCGCATCGTGACCGCGGTCCAGCAGGCTTTGCACGGCCCGGTCCAGCGCGCCCTGCTCGATGTCGGCCAGGACGAGCTTCATGCCCTCGGTGCCGAACGCCTCGGCCATCGCCAACCCGATGCCGCTGGCGCCCCCGGTGATCACCGCGACCTTTCCGCCAAGATGGTCCAAAATGTCGTCTCCTCGCTCGTTGTCGCTGCTGCGCCCGTCCGCCACCCTGCGTCGGTTGCGGCCGGTTACGGTACGCCCGCGCCGGGCGTCGTCACCTCGAACGCCTCGATCCGTCCGTTGCGCTCCCTGGCCTGACGCTCCGGGTCGTGCGAGTCCGCGGGGCACACGAACAATGTCCTGCGGTCTGCGCCGCTGAGCAACGATCAGCGTGCGCCCGTCATCGGCGATCGCCGTGCCGTTCGGAAACAGCAGGTCGTCGGCCGCCAGATAGGGGAGCCGTCGGGGTCCACCCTCACCATCACGGTGGATACGGGCGGCTCGGCGCCGTCGAGCTCGAAACCGAAATTGCCGGCATAGGCACGGCCCTGCCGGTCCACCACCATGTCGTTCAGCTGGCGGGGAACCACGGCGGACAAGTCGGCATGGGTCACCAGCGCGCCGTCCGTCTTCTGGCGCAGCACGCGCTTGTCGGTCATCGACACCACAAGCATCCGTCCGTCCGGTAGCCAGCCGAGCCCTGACGGCCGCCCCGGCACCGTGCACACCGCCTGGGCCGTGCCGTCCGTCAGGCGGTTGACCTGGTTCGCGTGCATGTCCGACCACCACGGCGCGCCCGCGTGCCAGCGCGGCGCCTCGCAGACCGCGACGCCGGCCGCCACCACGCGGCCCCGAACGGTCATGGGGCCGGGCCCCTGCCGCCGGCGTCACGAAGCGCCATCTGCCGGAGTGCGCACCGGCAGAACACGGTGCTGAAGATAGAATACAGGGTCAAGGACAACTCCCAGCAGCCTGGTCGATTCCGGACGGTATTTCTCAACGGCTTCATCCTATGGATGGCGATCCGGTTTGACCATCGGCCGACGTAAATATAGTTTCAGGCAAAAATCGATGTGAGCATACCGCAATCCTCAATCGTCCGAGGAGGGAACAGGCGATGGACGCGCAGGCCAAGGCCGACGAGATCCGCCGAACCGTCGAGCAGCCGTTCGGCCTGTTCGCCAAGCTCGTGCGTCTTCAGGCCGGCCTGCGCCCTGACCACATTGCTCTAATCTGCGGCGAGGACAGCCTCACCTACCGGCAGCTGGACGAGCTGGCCGACCGCATCGCAGCCGGGTTGCAGCGCGACGGCGTGGGCGGCGGGGCGGCCGTGTCGATCTGCAGTGCCACCTCGATCCCCTACGTCGCCGCCTTCCTCGGCACCTTGCGGACGGGGGCGGCCGTGGCCCCGCTCTCCCCCTCCTCCACCGCCGAACAGCTCGCCACCATGCTGCGCGACTGCGGCGCCACGCATGTCTTCACCGATGCGGTGGGCGCCCAGGCGTTCGGCGAGGCGCTGGACCGAGCGGACTGCCGCCGCATCGCCCTGGAG
>CAXUGD010000358.1:0-3598 GCA_964250355.1 uncultured Acetobacteraceae bacterium
CCGCCGAAGCCCCCGCCGACATGGCCGCCGCCGCCAAAGCCGCCGCCTCCATGTCCGCCACCGGCGGCGAGGGCCGGACCGCCGGCCAGCATCGCGCATACCATCGCGGCCGCGATGCCGCCCCGTCCCGCCACGCGATGCAGTGCCGTAACCATAGCTGTGCTCCTTGAACCCGCCGCGCGTTAAAGCCGGCGCCGACCTTATTTGGTGCAGTGCGGGCGCCGGAACAGGCCCGACGCCCGGCCGCAGCATTTCGTAACGTGGTTGCCCGCGGGTTTGTTCCGCGCTTCGATTACCGACGCCCTGCCCCCATAAAAAACTTGAACAACGTTCACAAAGAGCTATTATGAACGCCGTTCAAGAAAGGCGACCGTTATGCCCCTGTTCACCTCCCGCCGCCTGGCACCCCTGCTCGTTACCCAGACGCTCGGGGCGCTCAACGACAACTTGTTCAAGAATGCACTTGCCGCGCTGATCCTGTTCCGCACCGCCCGGCATGGCGGGCCGGCTCTGGTGGCCGCGTCCGGCGGCGTGTTCATCCTGCCCTACGCGCTGTTCTCCGCCACCGCCGGCCAGCTCGCCGACCGGTTCGAGAAGTCGAGGCTGATCGTGGCGGTAAAAGCTGCAGAGGTGGCGCTGATGGCGCTGGCAGCGGTGGGATTCCTGTGGGGCAGCACGCCGCTGCTGTTTGCGGTGCTGGCCGGGCTGGGCGTGCAGGCCACGTTCTTCGGGCCGCTGAAATACGCCGTCCTGCCGCAGCATCTGGCCGCTGACGAGCTGGTGGCGGGCAATGGGCTGGTGGAAGCCGGCACCTTTCTGGGCATCCTGGCCGGCACGGTCGCCGGCCCGCTCCTGTTCGGGTTGCAGCGCGGCCCGGCGGTCGTGGCCGGCGCTGGCCTCGTTGTGGCACTGGCGGGGGTTGCCAGTGCAGCGCTGATCCGGCCGGCCCCGTCCAGCGTGCCCGGCCTGCGTATCGGCTGGAACATCGGGCGCGAAACGCGGGCTCTGCTCACGGCGGCCCGCGCCAACCGGCCGGTCTGGCTGTGCATCGCGGCGCTCAGCTGGTTTTGGACGGTGGGCGCCACCCTGCTGGCCGAGCTGCCGGCGCTGGTGCGCTACACGCTGGGGGCCGACAACGCGGTGTTCACCCTGCTGTTGGGCGTGTTCTCGACGGGGGTGGGCATCGGCTCGCTCGCCTGCGCGCGACTGCTGCACGGGCGCGTGTCGGCCCGGCTGGTGCCGTTCGCGGCGCTGGGATTGTCGGTTTTCCTGTGGGATTTCGCCCGTGCGGCGGGCCACGCGCACGACCTGGCCACGCTGGGTGCGGTGCTGCGCAGCCTGGCGGGCTGGCGCATGATGGCCGATCTGCTGCTGCTGGCGGTCTGCGGCGGCCTCTACTCCGTTCCGCTCTACGCCGTCATGCAGGAGCGTTCGCCTGCCTCCCACCTGTCGCGCATGATCGCGGCCAACAACGTGGCCAATGCGGCCGCCATGGCCTGCGCCGCCGGCCTCACCACCGCCCTGGCACTGGCCGGCATGCGACCAGCCACGGTCCTGTTGCTGGCCGCGCTGGCCAACCTCGCAATGACGGTCCAGATCGTGCGCAGCCTGCCGCAGGAGACCGCCCGGGCCGTCTTCCGGGCGTATTTCCGCCTGTTCCACCGTGCGCGGGTGACAGGGCTGGAAAACCTGCCGCCCGCCGGCGCCCGCGCGGTGATCGTGGTGAACCACCAGAGCTTCCTGGACGGCTGTTTCCTTGCCGCCTTTCTGCCTGCGGCTCCCACCTTCGCCGTCAACATCCACATCGCCAGGCTCTGGTGGGTGCGTCCCTTCCTGGCCGCGGTGCATTATTTCCCGATCGATCCGGTGAACCCGTTCAACGCCCGGACGATGGTGCATGCGGTGCGTGGCGGTCAGCAGCTGGTCGTGTTCCCCGAAGGCCGCATCACCACCACCGGCGCGCTGATGAAGGTGTACGAGGGGGCCGGCATGATCGCCGACAAGGCCGATGCGCCGGTGGTGCCCGTGCGGATCGACGGCCTGCAATTTACCCGGTTTTCCCGCATGGGAGGCATCGTGGCCCGACGCTGGTTTCCCCGCCTGTCCATGAAGATATTGCCCCCCGTGGTGCTGCACGCCGACCCTGCCCTGGCCGGCCGGGCGCGCCGCCGCGCCGTGGGTGCCACGCTGCAGGGGCTGATGGAACAGTCGGGCTTTTCCACCGCCGAGACCGGCCGGTCGCTGTTCGCAGCCCTGCTCGATGCGCGGGACCGCTACGGTGCCAGGATGCCCATCCTGGAAGACACTGCGCGGGCGCCGCTCTCCTACGCGCGCGTAGTGCTGGGGGCTGCCGTGCTGGGCCGCCGCCTGGCACAGGAGGCACCGCCGGGCGGGCGGCTGGGCGTGATGCTGCCCAACGCCAACGGCGCGGTCGTCACCTTCATGGCTCTGCAAGCCTTCGGTCGGGTGCCGGCCATGCTCAACTTCTCCGCGGGCGCCGAGGGCATGCTGGCCGCCTGCGCTGCGGCCGAGGTGACGGTCGTGCTGTCGTCGCGCGCCTTTGTGGAGCGCGGCAAGTTGGGCCCCGCCGTGGCCAGGATGGAGGGCCGGGTGCGCTTCGTCTGGCTGGAGGACGTGCGGGCCGGGCTGGGCCTGGGCGCCAAGCTGCACGGCTGGGTGGATGCCCGGCGTGCCCGCCGGCTGCCGGGCGCGCGCGCCATGCCGGATGGTGCCGCCGTGGTGTTGTTCACCAGCGGCTCGGAGGGTGCGCCGAAGGGGGTGGTGCTGAGCCACCGCAACATCCTGTCCAACATCGCGCAGGTCGCCTCGGTCGTCGATTTTAACAGCAGCGACCGCGTATTCAACGCGATGCCGATGTTCCACTCCTTCGGCCTGACCGGCGCCACCCTGCTGCCGCTGCTGTGCGGGGTGCGCACCTTCTACTATCCCTCGCCGCTGCACTACCGGATCGTGCCCGAGCTGATCTACGACACCGACAGCACGATCGCCTTCGGCACCGATACGTTCCTGACGGGCTGGGCGCGCTTCGCCCATCCGTATGATTTCTACCGCATGCGCTACATCTTCGCGGGCGCGGAAAAGGTCCGCGAGGACACCAGGCGGCTGTATGCCGAGCGCTTCGGCGTGCGCGTGCTGGAGGGCTACGGCGCCACCGAGACCTCGCCCGTGCTGGCGCTGAACTCGCCCATGCACAGCCGCCCGGGTTCGGCCGGCCGGCTGCTGCCGGGCATGGACTACCGGCTGGATCCGGTGGAGGGCATCGAGACGGGCGGCCGGCTGGTGGTGCGCGGCCCCAACGTGATGCTGGGCTACCTGCGGGGCACGGCGCCCGGCGTGCTGGAAAGCCTGCCGGACGGCTGGTACGACACCGGCGACATCTGCACGGTGGACGCCGACCGGTTCGTCACCATCCTGGCGCGCGCCAAGCGCTTCGCCAAGATCGCGGGCGAGATGGTGTCGATGCCGGCCGCTGAAGCGCTGGCGACCAGCCTGTGGCCCGAGGCCGCCCACGCCGTGGTGGCCGTGGCCGACGCGCGCAAGGGCGAGGCGCTGGTGCTGCTGACCACGCAGCCCGGTG
>CAXUGD010000359.1:0-3540 GCA_964250355.1 uncultured Acetobacteraceae bacterium
ATACGATAGCTGCCCCTCGGCAAACGCGATTGTCATACCAGCCTTCGGCCACTAGAGCATGGTCGCGTCGCGTTGGCCTCCACCGCGATACTCGCCCGCAAGACAGCGGCGGGAACGCAATGGCCTCGGCCGCCCGAAGCCGTCGCGCGCTAGACCACCGCTGACCGCGGCAGCCCGGCTCGGCCGCGCCGCCAGTCCGGCCACGCCGTATTGAAGGACTCCATGGCCCGCATTGTGATGAAGTTCGGCGGCACCTCGGTCGCCGACCTGGACCGTATCCGCACTGTGGCCCAGCGCATACGCCGTCAGGTGGAAGGGGGCGACCAAGTGGCCGTGGTCGTCTCGGCCATGGCCGGCGCCACCAACCAGCTGGTGGGCTGGTGCCAGGCGCTCTCGCCCCTGCACGATGCGCGCGAGTACGATGCGGTGGTGGCCACCGGCGAGCAGGTCACCACCGGCCTGCTGGCTATCGCCCTCCAGGCTATCGGCATCGAGGCGCGGTCCTGGGCCGGCTGGCAGGTCCCGCTGCGCACCGACGACGCGCACGGCGCCGCCCGCATCCAAAGCATCGACGCGGGCGACCTGGTCCGCCGGATGGAGGGGGGCCAAGTCGCCGTCGTGGCCGGTTTCCAGGGCCTGGCCCCCGACAACCGCATCGCCACGCTGGGCCGCGGCGGGTCGGACACCTCGGCCGTGGCCCTCGCCTCGGCCATCCGCGCCGACCGCTGCGACATCTACACCGACGTCGATGGCGTGTACACCACCGACCCCCGCATGGTCCCGCGGGCACGCAAGCTGGACAAGATCGCCTACGAGGAAATGCTGGAACTGGCCTCGGTGGGTGCCAAGGTGCTGCAGACGCGCAGCGTGGAACTGGCGATGAAGGAGCGGGTCAGGGTGCAGGTCCTGTCCAGCTTTGTGGACGCGGATCAGCAGAACCAGGGAACGCTCCTGGTCGATGAGGACGAGATCGTGGAAAAGGAAGTCGTGACCGGGATCGCCTACTCGCGCGACGAGGCAAAGGTGACATTGCGCCACGTGCCCGACCGGCCCGGGGTCGCCACCTCCGTCTTCGGGCCGCTGACGGAGGCACGCGTGAACGTGGACATGATCGTGCAGAACGTCTCGGCCGAGGGTGCGACCGACATGACGTTCACCATCGGCCGGGCCGACCTGCCGCGCGTGATCGCCTGCCTGGAGCGCGAGCGGGACAACATCGGCTATACCACCCTGCTCACCGACAAGGGCGTGGTGAAGATCTCCGTGGTGGGCGTGGGCATGCGCAGCCATGCCGGCATCGCCAACACCATGTTCCGCACGCTGGCGGAACGCTCCATCAACATCCAGGTGATCTCGACCAGCGAGATCAAGGTGAGCGTGCTGATCGCCGAGGACTATACCGAGCTTGCCGTCAGGGCGCTGCACACGGCGTACGGCCTCGATGCCGCCTGACATCGCCATCCTGGACTCCCCACCCGCTTCGCCAAGCCGCGCACACCAGCGGCTAGACCGGCTGTGGTCCCGCGGCTGCGCCTTCCTGGGCACGCGCTACGCGGTCATGGGCGGTGCCATGAGCTGGGTCAGCGAGCGCCACCTGGTCGCCGCCATCTCCAACGCCGGCGGTTTCGGCGTCCTGGCCTGCGGCTCGATGGGGCCGGCGCTGCTCGAGGCCGAGATCGCCGCCACCCAGGCGCTGACGCGCGCGCCCTTCGGCGTCAACCTGATCACCATGCACCCGCAGCTGGACGAGCTGGTGACCGTCTGCCTGCGCGCCGGCGTCGGCCACGTGGTGCTGGCCGGCGGCATCCCGCCCGGCCCCGCGGTGCGCGCCGTCAAGGATGGCGGGGCCAGGCTCGTCTGCTTCGCCCCAGCCCTGGTGCTGGCCCGCCGGTTCGTGAAGACAGGGGCCGACGCGCTGGTCATCGAGGGTTCGGAGGCGGGCGGCCATATCGGCCCGGTCTCGCTCACCGTGCTCGCCCAGGAGATCCTGCCCCACATACGCGACGTGCCGGTGTTCGTGGCCGGCGGCATCGGCCGCGGCGAGGCGGTGCTGTCCTACCTGGAGATGGGCGCCGCCGGCGCGCAGCTCGGAACCCGGTTCGCGGCCACCACCGACAGCGTCGCCCACCCCAACTTCAAGCGCGCCTTCCTGCGCGCCAACGCGCGCGACGCGCAGCCCTCCGTGCAGCTGGACGCGCGTTTTCCGGTCATTCCCGTGCGCGGCCTGGTCAACGAGGGCACGCGCCGGTTCCTCGACGCACAGGCAGCCGCGCTGGCGCGTTTCCAGGACGGCGAACTGACCCGCGAGGCGGCCCAGCTGGAGATCGAGCATTTCTGGGCCGGCGCGCTGCGCCGCGCCGTGGTGGAGGGCGACGTGGAGACCGGCTCCGTGATGGCCGGCCAGTCCGTCGGCATGGTGACCCGCGAGCAGAGCGTGGCGGAGGTGATCGCCGAGCTGGTTGACCAGGCCGCAGCGGCGATCGAGGCGCGTGCGTGAACGTAAGGACACGTGCAATGGGCTGAGATCGAGGCCACACAGCACGCCGCAGGACACAGGGGAGTGCCGCATGCAGGTAGGTGTCTTCCCGCCCCTCGTTTTCCCGCTGAACTCCTGCCCCGTTCCTTTGCCCGGCCTTGGTCGGGCCGGCCTACGCCGGTGGTGACGCCCGGCCGGCGCGTGCTCGCCCGGTTGCGCACCCTGATGGCGGGCGGCCAGGCAACGCTGCCCGAGGTGGTCGGCATCGTGGCCACCGAGCTTGGCTGCAAGGTCTGCTCGGCCTACGGCCTGCGCACGGGCGAGATCCTGGAGCTGCGTGCGACCCATGGCCTGAACCAGGCGGCGGTCGGCCAGACGCGGCTGCGCGTGGGCGAGGGCATCGTGGGCCTGGTGGCGGCCACCGGCCAGCTTCTCAACCTGGCCGACGCGCAAAACCACCCGTCCTTCGCCTACCGCCCGGAGACGGGCGAGGAGAACTACGCCTCCATGCTGGCCGTGCCCGTCCGGCGCGGCGGCCGGATGCTGGGGGTGCTGGCCGTGCAGGACGGCGAGGCGCGCCACTACACCGACATCGAGACGGAGCTGCTGGAAACCGTCGCCATGCTGCTCACCGACCTGCTGGCCGCGGGCGGCGGCGACCCGCGCGAAAACTTCGTGGGCAGCCTGCCGCGGCAGTTCGATGCCAGCCTGCTTTCGCCCGGCATCGTGCTGGGGCGCGTGCTGGTGCACGGCGCCACCCTCGCCCCGAACCGCCTGCTGGCCGAGGATCCGGCCGCCGAGATCGACCGGCTGCAAGCCGCCTTGCGCACCATGCGCGACGGGCTGGACACCCTGATCGAGACGCAGCTGCCCGCCCTGGCCGGCAACGGCGCGGACGGCCCGCGCGACATACTGGACGCGACCCGGCAGGCGGCGGCCGGTGACGGCTGGCTGAAGCGGGTGACGGAGGCGGTAGGCAGCGGGCTGACGGCTGAGGCGGCAGTGCATCGCGTGGCCGAGGATTTTCGCGCGCGCATGCGCCGCATCGTCGATCCCTACCTGCG
>CAXUGD010000360.1:0-3536 GCA_964250355.1 uncultured Acetobacteraceae bacterium
GGCGAGCACGCGCACCGCATCGACCGGCTCCTGCGTGGGGCCGGCCGTGACCAGCACGTGGCGCCCGGCCAGCAGCCCGCCCTCGGCAAAAAAACGCTCGATCGCGGCCAGGATGGCCGCCGGTTCGGCCAGCCGCCCCGGCCCGTATTCGTGGCACGCCATCTCGCCCTCGTCGGGACCCACGAAGCGCACACCGCGCGCAGCCAGGGCGGCGCGGTTGGCCGCGCTTGCCGGGTGCTGCCACATGCGCACGTTCATTGCCGGTGCCATCAGCACCGGCTTGTCGGTGGCCAGCAGCACGGTGGCGGCAAGGTCGCCGGCCAAGCCCGCGGCGTGGCGCGCCATGAGGTCGGCCGAGGCAGGCGCCACCACGACCAGGTCGGCCGCGCGGGAGAGCTGGATGTGCCCCATCTCGCTCTCGTCGGTCAGCGACCACAGATCCGTATAGACCGTCTGTCCGGTCAGCGCCTGCAGCGAGAGCGGCGTCACGAAGCGCGCCCCCGCCTCCGTCAGCACCGCCGTCACCCCGTATCCCGCCCGCACCAGCAGCCGCACCAGCTCCAGCGCCTTGTAGGCCGCGATCCCGCCGGACACGACCAGAAGGACACGCTTGCCCTCCGGAGGCTGGAGGCTGGAGGCTGACGGCTGATTCAGAGGCGCCATCCCGAGTGGATCGCCGCGATCCCGCCCGACAGGTTCTCGAACCGCACCTGGTCCAGCCCGGCCTCTGCCATCATGGCGGCCAGCGTCTCCTGGTCCGGGAACATCCGGATGCTCTCGGCCAGGTAGCGGTAGCTTTCGCCGTCGCCGGCGACTAGGCGGCCCACGCGCGGCAGCACGCCGAACGACCAGCGCTCGTAGGCGCGCTCCAGCACGGCCACCTGCAGGCGCGAGAACTCCAGGCAGAAGAAGCGGCCGCCTGGCTTGAGCACGCGGCGCGCCTCGCGCAGCACGGCCAGCTTGTCGGTGCAGTTGCGCAGGCCAAAGGCGATGCTGACCGTGTCGATGCTGCCGGACGGGACCGGCAGCTGCTCGGCGTCGGCCACCGCGTAGCTGAAGTCCGATACCAGGCCGCGGCCGATGGCGCGGTCCCGCCCGGCGCCCAGCATGGCGGCGTTGATGTCGGTCAGCAGCACCGGGCCGCCGCCCAGGCGCCGCCAGGCGGAAGCGATATCGCCGGTGCCGGAGGCCAGGTCCAGCAGCGTCCGGGTGGGCTGCGGCCGCAGGCGGGTGGCGAAGATGCGTTTCCAGGCGCGGTGGATGCCGAGCGACATGAGGTCGTTCATCACGTCGTATTTCGGCGCCACGCTGTCGAACACGGCGCGCACCATCGGTTTCTTGGCCTGCGCAGGCACGCGCTGAAAGCCGAAATCGGTGTCCGGGGAGCCGTCCGACATGGTGCTGCCTTAATGGAAGACGCGGAACAGGATCGTCATGCTCAAGGCGATGTTGGCGCCCGCCATCCAGGTCAGCACGGACAGGCACGTCTCTACGCCGGCCAGGCGGGCCTCATACGTCGCGACTCCGGGGGTAGCCTTGTTCGCCAGGTCTTCCGCGGCACCGGCCGCCACCAGCGCCATGCGGAGGTCGCCCATCAAGATAGCCATGCGTCCGCCAATCCTTCCGGCCACCGTGTTCCCGTGCCGCATCTGGTGTATAGCGCCAATCCCAGGCATGCCGGAACTCCCCGAAGTCGAAACCGTGATGCGCGGGCTGCAGGCCAGGTTGCAGGGCCGCACCATCCACCGCGCGCTGCTTCGCCGCGGCGACCTGCGCTGGGCGGTGCCGGACGGGTTCGCCGCCCGGCTGACCGGCGCGCGGGTGGACGGGTTCGCCCGGCGCGGCAAGTACATCTTGATGCGCTTGCGGGGTGGCGACAGCGTGCTGCTGCACCTGGGCATGTCCGGTCGGATGGCGCTCTCGCAGACGGCCGCGGAAGCGGCGCTGCCGGTCCTGCACGAACATCTCGTGCTGCTCACGGACGATGGCTGGCGGGTGGCGCTGGTGGACCCGCGCCGCTTCGGCAGCCTGGACCTGGTGGCCACGGCGGACGAGCACAGCCACCGCCTGTTGGCCGGGCTAGGCCCCGAGCCGCTGGAGCCTGGCTTCGACCACGCCACCCTGTCGGCCGCCCTCGCCGGCCGGCGCACCTCGATCAAGGCGGCGCTGCTGGACCAGGGCGTGGTGGCCGGCCTGGGCAACATATACGTGTGCGAGGCGCTGTTCCGCGCGCGCATCTCGCCCCGACGGCTGGCGGCCAGCGTCGCCGGGGCGCGTGCGGCGCGCCTGGTCCCGGCGATACGCGCCACCCTGACCGAGGCGATCGCGGCCGGCGGATCATCTCTGCGCGACTACGTCCAGCCGAGCGGCGAGTTGGGCTACTTTCAGCACGCGTGGAAGGTGTACGGGCGGGAAGGCGAGGGGTGCGAACGCTGCCCCGGCCCGCCTGGCTGCCCCGGCATCGGCCGCATCGTGCAGTCCGGCCGCAGCACCTTCTTCTGCCGCCAGACCCAGCGATAGGGCGGACCCGTCCGTCGCGGCACCTGCCCAGCTTGACGTACGGGTCCGGCCAACCCTAGAACCGACACCTTCGGCATCGCGGTACAACCATGGTGCGACGACCCGAACGCGAACGCAGAGATAGACCCGACCCGATGGCGAACACCGATTCCGCGCGCAAGCGCATCCGGCAGAACACCGTGCGCACCGCCCGCAACGCGGCCCGCAAGTCCCGCATGCGCACGTTCGTCAAGAAGGTGGAGGCTGCCATTGCCGGCGGCGACCGCGAGGCCGCAAACGTGGCATTGCGTCAGGCACAGCCGGAAATGCAGCGTGCGGCCGGCAAGGGCGTGATTCATCGCAACACGGTGGCCCGCAAGCTGTCACGCCTGAGTGCGGCCATCAAGCACATCGCCGGCTGACGGCGGGGTGGCCCGACGGTGCGGATGAATTGGGTGCCGCACCTCCTGCACAGGTATTAGTCAAGTGCAAAAAGCGGTCGCGACGCAACTTTTAAGTATCGGTGCGTCAGTACTTCCCTTCCGCTCCTAGAAGCCAGATTTAATTTGCGTTGGAACGCGTCCTGACCTAGGTTTTTATTGCCGGACCCGTCCGGCAATATTGAAGCTGGGCAGGATCGAGGACCGCCACGGCCGCAAACGCGGCACTGTGTGCCTCCATGGGCGTGCCGACGTCGAGACAACTGGGGAAGTGTCACTTGAGCTCCGGCAGTACGCGCTTCGACATCGACGAGTCCCTCGCCTGCGCCCGTGAAGCGCCGCCGGGCGCAGCACCCACGGAGGCCCAGACGGCCGCGCAATGGGCGCGCATACGGGGCCGCCTGCAGGCCGATGTCGGCGATGTCGAGTACCGCAGCTGGCTCCGACAGATGACGCTGGCCGGCATCGAGGGCGACGAGGTCACCGTGCATCTCCCCACCCGCTTCCTGCGCGACTGGGTCCGCAGCCATTACGGCGAGCGGATCAGCGCGCTGTGGCAGGAGGAGAACCCTGCAATCCAGCGGGTCGAAATACGGG
>CAXUGD010000361.1:0-3536 GCA_964250355.1 uncultured Acetobacteraceae bacterium
ATCGCCTGGTCGCGTCACAGCGGGATCCGCTTGTTTCTCGGCGAGACGGGCGGCACCGTGGGGCGGGACGGAAGGTCCTACGCGGTCGAAGGCCGGGTGGTGCGGATCGGCGCCTTCCCGGTCGGCATCGAAACGAAGGAATACGCGCGGGTGGCCCGGGAGGTCGCGGCGCTCACCCCGCGGGCGCCGCACATCGAGGCCCCGCACCCCGAGGCGGCGGGCCGCGCGGCCCTGTCCATCGACGCCGCGGCGCTGAAGATCCCGCAGACCAGCCAGCCGCTGCGCGCCGAGATCACCGTGTCCGTCGCCGAGCCAGGCGGACGGGCCACCGAAAGCCGCACCACCCTGAAGTTGACCACCCGCCCGGTGCTGCTGGGCCTGCGCACGCCCAACGAGGAGGGCGAGCTGACGGAGGACCAGCCGAGCACGGTGGCCGTCGGCGCCTTCGCTCCGGATGGCAGCCGCATCGCGCGCCACGTCGCCTTCCGCCTGGTCGAGCAGGTGACCGAGTACAACTACTTCGCCGAGGGAGGCCAGTGGCAGTGGAAGAGCACCACCCACGATCGCCCGGTCACCTTCGGCGCGCTGGACGTGCCGGACGCGGCAGGCGGAGCGCCCGTCAACCTGCCCGCGCTCCAATGGGGCATCTACCGGCTGGAAGTCTCTGAGGAGGCCAGCGGCGCTTTCACCTCGCGCGTGCTGCATGTGGGCTCCTCGGTCGATGCCGGCGCGGGTGACAGCCCCGAGAAGGTGGCCGTCAGCCTGGTGGGACCGCTGCCCCATGCCGGCGAGGCGGCGAAGCTGCACGTCAAGCCGCCTTTCGCGGGACAGATGCTGGTCACCGTGGAGAACAGCCGGGTGCTGGCCGTGCAGACCGCCAGCATACCCGCCGAGGGGGCCGACATCACCGTCGATGCCCGTGCCGACTGGGGCGTGGGCGCCTACGTGATGGCCAGCGTGTATCGCCCCGCCGCCCAGGCCGCCGGCCATGCGCCGGTGCGTGCGGTGGGGCTGGCCTATGTGAAGCTGGACGCGTCGGCCCGCACGGTTGCCGTGTCGCTGGCCACACCTGCCGTGCTGCGGCCGCGCACGCATCTCGACCTGGGTGTCACCGTGTCGGGCGAGGCGGCCCGCGGCCCCGTCTGGCTGACGCTGGCCGCGGTGGATGAGGGCATCCTGCAGCTCACCCGGTTCGCCAGCCCCGACCCGGCCGAGCACTTCTTCGGCAAGCGCCGCCTGGCCACCGACCTGCGCGACGACTACGCGCACCTGATCGACGGCAACGGCGCCGCACCCGGCGAGGTACGCGCCGGCGGTGACGTGGACGGCGCCGGCCTGACCGTGGTGCCGACCCGCACCACCGCCCTGTTCTCGGGCTTGGTGCAGGTGGGTGCGGACGGCCACGCGACGGTGCCGCTCGACCTGCCGGACTTCACCGGCGGCCTGCGCTTCATGGCGGTGGCCGTCAGCCCGGCCGGGTTCGGCCATGCCGAGGCGCAGGTGCCGGTCCGCGACCCGGTGGTGGCCCAGGTCAGCCTGCCGCGCTTCCTGGCGCCCGGCGACGACGCCCGGCTGACCCTGCTGTCGCACAACGTGGAGGCGCCGGCGGGCACCTACCACGTGCACCTGACGGCCGAGGGCGCGCTGGCGATGCAGCCGGTGGACAGCGACATCCAGCTGGCCGCGGGCCAGGCGGACGTGCGCACCTATCCGCTGCACGGCGGCGACGTGGGCACCGGCCGGGTGGTGCTGGTGCTGACAGGGCCGGGAGGCATGAACGTCACCCATGACTGGCCGATGGAGGTGCGCACGCCGTTCCAGTCCGAGACCCTGGTCACGAAGGCGGACCAGGCGCCGGGCGAGACGGCAACCCTGTCCCCCGCGCTGGCAGGCGGCCTGGTGCCGCAGGGGGCCACGCTGCGCGCCAGCTTCTCCAACATCGGCAACATCGATCTGCCCGGCCTGCTCGCCGCGCTGGACGAGTATCCGTTCGGCTGCTCCGAGCAGCTGGTCAGCCGCGCCCTGCCGCTGCTCTACGTGGAGCAGGATGCCCGCCTGGTGGGCAGCGCCGTGCCGCCCGACCTGCGCGCGCGCGTGGAGGATGCGGTGGAGAAGCTGCTGGAGCGCCAGGACGAGAACGGCGCCTTCGGCCTGTGGCGCGCCGGCGACGGCGAGGCCGAGCCCTATCTCGGCGCCATGATCACCGACTTCCTGACCCGCGCCCGCGCCCATGGCTACCCCGTGCCGGACCACGCGCTGGCCATGGCCGGCCGCGACCTGGCCGGGACGAGCCCGCAAGGCTATCAGCTGCACCGCTTCTGGTTCTGGGAACCTGGCGACAGTGACGCGGACGGGGCGCTGTCGCGCGCCGGCCGCGCCTATGCGCTGCTGAACGCGGCCCGTGCCGGCCAGGCCGATGCGGCCGACCTGCGCTACATGCACGACACCGCCCTGCCGCAAATGGAGCCGCTGGGCCAGGCGCAGCTCGCCACCGGCCTCGCCTTGCTGGGCGACCAGGCCCGCGCGGTGCACGCCTTCGACCGTGCGGAGGCGAGCCTGGCGCACGAGCATGACGGCCTCGGTTACCGGCAGGGCGACTTCTACCGCACCCGCCTGCGCGACACCGCCGCCATGGTCTCGCTGGCCGCCGAGATCGGCGACCGTCCGCGCGTGGCGCGCCTGCTGGCCGCACTCGACCGGCAGGACACGCGCACCGAAAGCCTGACCACCCAGGAGCAGGGCTGGCTGGTGATCGCCGCGGGCGTGCTGCTGGAACGGGCCGGGCCGGCGCAGGTCAGCATCGACGGCGCGGCGCAGAAACCGGCCGCCATCGTCAGCCTTTCGCGCCCCGTCGCCGGCCTGCAACCGGTGGCGGTGCGCAACACGGGCAGCGCCCCGCTGACCCGCATCGTGGCCGTACGCGGCCTGCCGCTGCAGGCGCCGCCGGCTTCGGCCAGCCACATGACGATCGCCAAGGCCATCACCGACATGCACGGCAACCCGGCCGACCTATCGCACCTGGTGCAGAACCAGCGCCTGGTGGTGCACCTTTCCGGCGGGGTGGACGACGACGCCTATCACCAATCCATGCTGCTCGACCCGCTGCCGGCGGGCCTGGAGATCGAGAGCGTGGTGGCCCCCTCGGCGGGCGAGGGCGGCAACGGCTTCCCCTGGCTGGGCCAGATTACCGAGACGCGCACGGCCGAAAAGCGCGACGACCGCTTCATGGCGGCCATCGACCTGGGCCGTGCCGAGACGGTGACGGCCGACGAGGACGGGCAGGAGACCACAACGGTCGAGCATCAGCGCAGCTTCAACGTCGCCTACGTCGTCCGCGTGGTCTCGCCCGGCCGCTTTGTCCTGCCGGCGGCCAGCATACGCGACATGTACAGGCCGGACGTCCAGGCCCGTGGCGCCGTGGCGGCCGTGCAGATCGAGGTACCCGCCAGATGAACGCTCCCGCCCGGCCGCCAGCCGGGCGGGCGCGACACGCGCGCTGGCGGGGGCTGGCGCTGCTCTTGCCGCGTCTGGCCGGC
>CAXUGD010000362.1:0-3529 GCA_964250355.1 uncultured Acetobacteraceae bacterium
GTGGGCAAGGCGGTGCTGGGCGGCCCGGTCAAGGCCAACGACCAGCGGGCGGATCACCTGCGGGCGAGCCTTGCGCCAGACGCCGCCGGCGGCCTGGTTGCGACACCCTTTGCCCGCCAGGACTCGGCCCTGCTGGGCACGCTGGCCCAGGCCGACGCGCTAGTCCTGCGCGCGCCGCACGCCCCGGCGCTGGAGGTGGGCGACCCGGTCGCCATCATCCGGCTCGACCAGCTCGGCTTGTGATCCGCAAAAAACACTTGCCTTGTTTGCCATTGGGTTGTTGACGAAATCTAAAGAACCAAATTAGAACATGGCTCCAGTTGCCGATTTGTTCACTCCGCCCGTCGGTAAGAGGGTTTTGGCGGAAATTGGGGCCGCATCCATGTTGACACGCAAACAGCACGAGCTGCTGAGCTTCATCGACGCTCACCTGAAGGAAACGGGAGTCTCTCCCAGCTTCGAGGAGATGAAGGACGCGCTGACCCTGCGCTCCAAATCCGGCATCCACCGCCTGATCTCCGCCCTGGAGGAGCGTGGGTTCCTGCGCCGCCACCACCACCGGGCGCGCGCGCTGGAGGTGGTGCGGCTGCCGGAAAACATGGGCCACCAGCTGCCCGCCACCGCGCGTGAGGCGCCGCGGCCGCCCGCGCCGGCGTTCTCCCCAACCGTCATCCGCGGCGACTTCTCGTCCCGCCTGCCGGGCGTGCGCGCCGCCAACGATGCGGCCGCCGTGCAGCTGCCGCTCTACGGCCGCATCGCCGCCGGCCTGCCGATCGAGGCGCTGCGCGATGACGGTGCGCATATCGAGGTGCCGATGGCCATGCTGGGCCAGGGCGACCACTTCGCGCTGCAGGTCGCAGGCGACTCCATGGTCGAGGCCGGCATCCTGGACGGCGACACGGTGATCATCCGCCGCGGCGAAACGGCCGAGACGGGCCAGATCATCGTCGCCCTCATCGACGAGACGGAGGTGACGCTGAAGCGCATCCGCAAACGCGGCGCCTCCATCGCGCTGGAACCCGCCAACGCGCGCTACGAAACCCGCCTGCTGCCGCCCGACCGCGTGCGCGTGCAGGGCCGGCTGGTGGCGCTGATGCGGCGGTATTGAAGCCCCCCGCGTGACGGACGCGCATTTCTACGAACCCGCCCAGGGCCACGGGCTCCGCCACGACCCGTTCAACGCCATTGTGGCGCCGCGCCCGATCGGCTGGATCTCGTCGCGCGGCGCCGACGGCTCGGTCAACCTCGCGCCCTACAGCTTCTTCAACGCGTTCAACTACCACCCCCCGCTGATCGGCTTTTCGAGCGTGACCGCCAAGGACTCGCTGCGCAACGCGCGGGAGACCGGCGAATTCGTCTGGAACCTGGCCACCCGGGCGCTCGCCGGCCCGATGAACGCCAGCAGCGCCTCGCTGGCCTACGGCACGGACGAGTTCGCACTGGCCGGCCTGACGCAGGCGCCCTGCCGCCTGGTCAAAGCGCCCCGCGTCGCCGAAAGCCCGGTGCACATGGAATGCAAGGTCTCCGACATCGTGCCCCTGCGCGGCTGCCGCGGCGCGTCGGCCGATGCGTGGCTGGTGGTCGGCGAGGTGGTCGGCGTGCACATCGCCCGCCACCTGCTGCAGGACGGTGTGTTCGACACGTTCGGCGCCGGCATCATCCTGCGCGCCGGCGGCCCCAGCGCCTACGCGGCACTCCGGCCGGACAACCGTTTCGACCTGCCACGGCCGCGCTGACCGCCGCTGCGGCCGCGCGCAGTCCCGCTTTCCTGTGGCGTTGGTACAGCCGCCAGGGCTAGGGTGCCCGCGCCTTGGAGGGGAGACACGCCGATGCGGTTGCGAGATGTTGCCGGCCTGCTGGCCTTAGTGTCCGTCCTGGGCAGCGCGTCCGGTGCGGCAGCCGCGGTTCCCGCCTGCCACCGGCCGGCTGCCGGCAGCGTCGTCCAGCCGCCGGCCGACCTCTACAGCAGCGGCGGCGTGCTGGACGTGGCCTTCAGCTACGCCAGCGCGCTCGATGCGCAGAACCGCACCCTGCTCTGCTTTGTCACCCCCGACGGCCAGGAAAATCCGACCCTGCACGTGCAGGCGGGCGACACGATCCACGTCGCGCTCACCAACACCCTGTCGAAATCCGCGGCCGGCCTCGCGATGGCGCCGATGCCGCAGACCACAGATCGGTGTGGTGCGGCAACGATGCTCCCGCAATCGGTCAACCTCCACTTCCACGGGATGAACGTCTCGCCCCACTGCCATGCCGACGAGGTGATCCGCACGCTCGTCAACCCCGGCGAGAGCTTCTCCTACACGATCAAGGTGCCGGCCGACGAGCCGCCCGGGCTATACTGGTACCACCCCCACGTGCACGGCCTGTCGCACCTGCAGCTGGAGGCCGGGGCGTCCGGCGCCATCGAGGTGGAGGGTATCGCGTCGGTGGTGCCCTCGCTGGCAAACCTGCCCCAGCGGACGCTGATCCTGCGCGACCAGACCGTCGATCCCAAGGCGGTGCCCGGCAAGCGCGAGCCCACCCTCGACCTGACCCTGAACGACGTGCCGGTCGCCTACCCGGTGGAGCAGCCCGCCACCATCGAGATGGGCGGTGCACGGGCGGAGTTCTGGCGTTTCCTCAACGCGTCCGCCGACGGCATCGCCGTGTTGCAGGTCAAATACGACGGCGTCGTGCAGACACTCGGCCTGGCGGCGGTCGATGGGGTCGCACTCGGGTCGCAGGACGGCACGCGCCACGGCCACGTGCAAAATGTGACCTCCATCCTGGTGCCGCCCGGCGGCCGCGCCGAATTCACCCTGGTGGGCCCCGGCCCCGGCACCCGCCATGCCACGCTCACCACGCTGAAGCCCGATAACGGGCCGGCCGGCGACGCCGACCCCGAGCGGGTCCTCGCCGTGATCCGCACGCCCTACCGGGGCCCGGCGCTGCCGGTGCTGTCGGCCGCCCCCGACCTCCCCGGCAAGCCGCGCTTCGAAGGCCTCGACCAGGCCCGGCCGACGGCGACCCGGCACCTGTACTTCTCCGAGATCCTGACCGATCCGAACGACCAGGGCGAGGGCCTGTTCTACATCACCGTCGCCGGCCAGATCCCCGCTTTGTTCGACCCGAACGCCCCGCCCTCCATCGTCACCAAGCAGGGCGCCGTCGAGGACTGGGTGATCCAGAACCAGACAAACGAGGTGCACGAGTTCCACATCCACCAGATCCACTTCCAGCTGCGCGCGGTGAACGGCAAGCCGGTCCCGCAGGCCGACCGGCTGATCCAGGACACGATCCAGGTACCCTACTGGTCGGGCCACGGCCCCTACCCCAGCGTGACCCTGCGCCTGGACTTCCGCGGGGACGTGGTGGGCGACTTCGTCTATCACTGCCACATCCTGGACCACGAGGATTCAGGCATGATGCAGATCGTCCGGGTGCTGCCGAAGGACGGGAAATAATCTCGCCCCCCGCCTGACAGCGTCAGAAATGGCTCCAGCCGCCGGGTCCGGCCGCAGCGGCCAGGTCCTGCGCACCCGCCACC
>CAXUGD010000363.1:0-3513 GCA_964250355.1 uncultured Acetobacteraceae bacterium
GATCTACATTCGCGAGATCGAGGACGGCATCGGTGCGTCCGGCATCCGCGCCGGGCTGATCAAGATCGCCACCGGCGACGGCACCGTCAGCGCCTACGAGCGGCGCATGCTGACCGCGGCCACTGCCGCGGCAAAGGTTACGGGCGTCCGGCTGATCTCGCACACGGAAAATTGCAGCTGCGGCCACGACCAGATCGACATCGTGACCGGCGGCGGCGTGCCCGCGCACCGGCTGCTGGTGGGCCATTGCGACGGGCGGGACGACCACGCCTACCAGGCGTCGCTGGCGGCGCGCGGCGCCTATGTCGGGTTCGACCGGTTCGGGCTGGAAGTGTTCAACAGCGACGCCAACCGGATGAAAAACCTCGTCCAGATGTTGGAGGCGGGCTATCGCGACCGGATGATCCTCAGCCAGGACAAGGTGAATTGCTGGCTGGGGGCCGTGCCCGGCGTGGGCAGCGCGGACGACATCGCGCGCATGGTGCCGAACTGGACGATGACGCACCTGTTCGAGCGCATCTTTCCCGAGTTGCTGCGCCTGGGCGTGTCGCAGTCCGACCTGGACGTCATGCTGGTGGATAATCCCCGGCGGTTCTTCGCCGGCGCCGATGCCTGAGGCCGGCATCACCAGCGTCACCTTGCCGGACTGGGCCGCCGAGCCGGTAGTGCTGGGGGGCAGCGGGGCTACGCTGCGCCAGGTGTTCGTGAAGGCGGGCCACGTGGCCGCGCGCCACAGCCACGGCCACGAGCAGTTCCTGTGCGTGATGAGCGGCGCGGGCCGGCTGGTCTGCGCGGCGGGCACCGTGACGCTGCACGCCGGCGTGGCCCTGCATTTGCCCGCCGGTGCATGGCACAGCGCCGAGTTCACCGCCGACACGGTGCTGCTGGAGTTCAACGGGGCCGGCGACGCCGTATGACGGCCGCAGCGCTAGCTGACAGATATGTGAAGTGCCGCCGCCTGTGCTAAGGGGCGGCGCACCCCGCGCTGAGGACGAAGTTTGGACCGGATACTGATTAAGGGCGGCCGCCCGCTGCACGGCGACATCGCCATACGCGGGGCCAAGAACGCGGCTCTGCCGCTGATGACGGCGGGCCTGCTGACCGACGAGCGGCTGGTTCTCTCCAACGTGCCGCTGCTGGCCGACCTCCACACGATGGGCGAGCTGCTGGCCCAGCACGGCATAGCGGTGGAGCGCGCCGCAGACGGGCGCGAACTCTCGCTCGGCGGCCCGATCGCCAGCACGGTCGCCCCCTACGACATCGTGCGCAAGATGCGCGCCTCCATCCTGGTGCTGGGCCCGCTGCTGGCGCGCTGCCGCGAGGCGCGCGTCTCCTTGCCCGGCGGCTGCGCCATTGGCGCGCGGCCGGTCGATCTGCACCTGAAGGGGCTGGAGCAGATGGGCGCCCAGATCCGGCTGGAGGGCGGCTACGTGCACGCCGCCGTGCCGCAGGGCCTGCAGGGGGCCGACATCCTGTTCCCCTTCGTCTCCGTCGGCGCCACCGAGAACCTGCTGATGGCGGCCAGCCTGGCGCAGGGCCGCACGGTGCTGAGCAACGCGGCGCGCGAGCCGGAAATCACCGACCTGGCCGACTGCCTGGTCGCCATGGGCGCGCGCATCGAGGGGGTCGGCACCGACCAGCTGACGGTGGAGGGCGTGGCCGCCCTGCACGGCGCCCGCCACCCGATCGTGCCCGACCGGATCGAGACGGGCACCTACGCCTGTGCCGCGGGCATCGCGGGCGGCGCGGTGCGGCTGTTGGGCGCCCGGCTGGACCACATGGCGGCGCTGGCCGCCGCACTGGCCGAGGCCGGCGTAGAGGTGAGCGAGACCGATGGCGGCCTGCTGGTGCGCCGCCTGAACGGCCTGCACGGCACCGACATGAAGACCGAGCCCTATCCCGGCTTCCCCACCGACATGCAGGCGCAGTTCATGAGCCTGATGTCGGTGGCCGAGGGGGCTGCGATGATTACCGAAACCATCTTCGAGAACCGCTTCATGCACGCCCCCGAGCTGAGCCGCATGGGCGCCCGCATCAACGTGCACGGCGCCTCCGCCATCGTGCGCGGCGTCCCCGCGCTACAGGGCGCCCCGGTGATGGCCACCGACCTGCGGGCCAGCGTGTCGCTGGTGCTGGCCGGGCTGGCGGCGCGCGGGGAGACGGTGGTCAACCGCGTATACCACCTGGACCGCGGCTACGAGACGGTGGAACGCAAGCTGGGGGCGTGCGGGGCGGATATCGAGCGGATATGATACCTCAGCACGACTAAAGCCGCATTAGCACCAGCTTAGCCAAACAACACGGAAAATTCCGTTCCGATTTGACAACGTGTAACGACGTGCCTATGTTGGGTTCTCGTTGGCACACGAACGCTCATCACCGGGACAAACTCATGCCGAGAACGTCGCTCAAGCCGGATGCAACTATCAGGGACGTTGTTTCAAGCTTGGCGAGGCCGGAAGAATATGTTCGCGTTGTCGTCGGGCATCTAAGTGCGTGCTTTAGGCAGCATGGGAGCGCACGCGTGAGGATCGGCATCACGGGTCGGGGTTCTTACCCCTCGCATAAGATAATGTACGAGGACCCGACCGGCGGCGAGGCTTTGTTTGGGGCATACTCGGAGAGGACATCTTTTGGCGAAGACGTAGAGATCCACGAACACACATGGAGTACGGCAAGCATGAGTTTCGAGGACGTAAAGACTTTGATCGGCGAGATACGCCGATACAAACACTGACCTGAACAAAAGCATCACAACCGTCCCAAACACGTCTGTTTCTGCTCCGTGCACGAGTAGCGGCCGGCCATTAGAGCAATTGCTCGTAAAATAAACTAGAGCGCGTCGACCGCTTACGATCAGCCTAAATACGCTCTAGTCAGAGGAAGATCTCAATACAGATCTACGGGTATCGATGGCCCTGCGGACAAGGCCCGTTGAACCGCACCAGCATCGCCCGCTATGGCCTTCAAATAGGCGCGCGCTGTTCGGTCGGGCTGAGTGGCACCTCCTTCCCAATCTCGCACCGTGCCGAGCGGTATCTGAAACCGTTCTGAGAACTCCTCCCGCGTGAGGCCCAGCGCCCGACGAATGATCTTGAGCCGAGACGTCTGGCTCATCCGGTCCATGTCCGCATCCGTAAAAGGCTTTGCATCGGGATCGGCAAGCGCTGCTGCATACCGATCTTCTTCGGTCATCGCATGGAGGCGGTTTCAATCATGTCTCGTTGCGTTCATGATATAGAAGTCGTCGTCCCGCACGATCTGTCGTTCGTCAGCAGGTCTATCAACGGTCACCAGCCGCTCTCAGAACTTCTGCAGCACGCCGCCGTAAACCACGGGCCCCGTCGGCTGACCTGTTGGCGACCCACCCTTGGGCTCCAGACTGACCAGCAGCTTCGTTCCCGGCACCACCCCGGGCGGCACCTGCTTGCCGCCGGGCGGCAGCACGCCCAGCGAGACCGGGCGGGTAGCGCCGGCGGGCAGCGACCATAGCTGCAGGTCGCGGTCGGGCGC
>CAXUGD010000364.1:0-3506 GCA_964250355.1 uncultured Acetobacteraceae bacterium
GCAGCGGCAGGGACGCGTTGCGGGCGCGCGCCGGCGTGCCGACGATGGCGGCCGGGCGCGTCAGCAGCGTTTCCCCCGGTACGCCGGCATCGGCGGCCACCGAGACGAAGGACGAGTTGGCGCCATTTTCCAGCAGGCGGCGCACCAGGTAGGCCAGCAGGTCGCGGTGCACGCCCACCGGCGCGTAGGTGCGCACGCCGATGCCGGGGTGGCGTTCCAGCAGCGCGCCGTACAGCGCGTCGCCCATGCCGTGCAGGCGCTGGAACTCGTAGCCTTCCGTATTCCCGGCGCGCTCGATCACGCTGGCCACCGTCAGCGCGTTGTGGGTGGCGAATTGCGGGTAGAGACGCGGGCGCAGTGCCAGCAGCTTCTCCGCGCAGGCCACGTAGCAGAGGTCGGTCATCGGCTTGCGAGTGAACACGGGGTAGTCGGCCAGCCCGCGTTCCTGCGCGCGCTTGACCTCCGTGTCCCAGTAGGCGCCCTTGACGAGCCGCACCATGAAACGGCGGTCCAGCCGCGCCGCCAGCGCGCCGACCCAGTCGATCGTCTCCCGCGCGCGCTTGCCGTAGGCCTGCACAGCCAGGCCGAACCCGTCCCAGCCGGCCAGTTGCCGGTCGGCGGCGACCGCGGCGATCACGTCCAGCGACAGCTCCAGCCGGTCGGCCTCCTCCGCATCGACCGTGAAGTTCAAGCCGCGCAGGCAGGCGGCGCGCGCCAGCGCGGCCACGCGCGGCACCAGCTCGTCCATCACCCGGGCGCGTGAGACGGCCTCGTAGCGCGGGTGCAGGGCGGACAGCTTCACGCTGATCCCCGGCCGGTCGGGCAGCGGCTTGTTGCCGGCGGCGCGCCCGATCGCCTTGATCGCGTCGGCATAGCTGGTCTGGTAGTGCGCCGCGTCCTCCGCGGTGCGGGCACCCTCGCCCAGCATGTCGAAGCTGTAGCGGAACACCCGGCCGGAGCGGGACCCGGCACGGCCCAGCGCTTCGGCGATCGTCTGGCCCAGCACGAAGTGGCCGCCCATCACGCGCATCGCCTGGCGCATGGCGGAGCGCACGGTGGGCAGGCCCAGCCGGCGCACCACGCCGCGCAGGATGCCCTCCGGCGTGTCCGTCGCACTCACCAGGCGCGCACCCAGGCCCAGCGCCCAGGCGGACGCGCCCACCAGCAGCGAGTCGGGTTTCGTATCGGGACCCTGTGCGAAGCCGCCTTGGCCCAGCTTGTCCTCGATCAGCCGGTCCGCGGTGGCATCGTCCGGCACGCGCAGCAGGCCCTCGGCCAGCACCATCAGGGCCAGGCCTTCCGGCGTGGACAGGGCGTATTCCCGCAGCAGCGCCTCGATGCCGCCGATGCCCGCGGCGCTGGCGCGTATGGCGCCGATCAACCGGCGCGCCTCCGCGTCGATCCGCGCCTCCCGTTCCGGCGAGAGCGTGGCCCCAGCCAGGAATTCGGCCGCCAGCACCGCATCGTCTGGCGCGTAGGGCGGACGAAACTCCGCCAGGCCGGCTACCGCGTTCACAGCCGATCCCTGATCTGACCGAGAAACGAGATCAGCGCCGCGTTGACCTCCGCCGGCCGCTCCTGCTGCACCCAGTGGCCGGCGCCGGGCAGGCTGATTTCGGCCCGCAGGTCGGCGCATTTCTGCCGCAGGTTCTCCAGCTGGCCCGGCAGCATGGCCAGCACCATCTCGCGGTCGCCGGCCAGGAAGCCGGCGGGCTGCCGGATCACGTTGTCGCCGTAGGCGCGCGCGTCGGCCGCGTTCTGCGGGAAGTTGCGGTACCAGTTCAGCGGCCCGGCGAACCCGCCGGCCTCGAAGGCGGCGGCGTACTCGGCCAGTTCGGCGTCGCTCATGAACGGCAGGGGGCCGGGCGGCGGCTCGTCCAGGCTGGCCAGCATGGTGCTGTCGCGGGGCACGTGGCGGCGGGAGCGATTTGCTACCCCCTCGCCGCTGCCCATGTAGAACACGCGCTTCAGCGCCGGCGCCCACCCCGCCTCCGCAAACTCGCGCTCGGCCACGCCGGGCGTCTGGAAGTAGCGCATGTAGAAGAACTGGTCGGCGAAGCGCTTCTCGATGATGTCGAAGAAGGGCGCCGGCGGCGGCCCGCTATGCGGCACGCTGAGGCAGAACACGCCGGCCACGCTGTCCGGGAACCGCAGCGCGCAGCGCCAGGCGACGGGCGCGCCCCAATCGTGCCCCACCGCGACCCAGCGCGCCGCACCCAGTGCGGTGGCCACCCCCGCCATGTCGTCGGCAATGGTGTCGAGCGTGTAGGCCGCAATGGCGGCCGGCTTGTCGCTTCCGCCGTAGCCGCGCATGTCGGGCACGGCCACGCGGTAGCCGGCGGCGGCCAGGGCGGGCAGCTGGTGGCGCCAGCTCAGGCCCAGTTCCGGCCAGCCATGCATCAGGATGACGAGCGGGCCTTCGCCCTCCACCTGCACGGACAGCGACAGGCCGTTCGCGTGTATCTGCTCATGCGCCATTGGCGTGACCTCGATTTCGGGGCATCGCATCACCGAAGGGCAGGCAAGGCAAGACTGGGTGGAGGGCGGCCCTCCCCCCAGACTCCCCGCCGACTCGGGAAAGCGTGGTAGGTGGCGGGGTATGGCGTTGCATCTGATCAAGCTTTCCGTGGGGTCGCGCAACCTGGACGACCTGCGGCGCTGGCAGGCGCAGCACGGGGCAGCCCGGCCGCCCTTGCGCCACCGCACCCGCAACTTTCCCCGTCGCGCGCCGGAGGTGCTTGACGGCGGCTCCATCTTCTGGGTGATCGACCGGCTGGTGACCGCGCGCCAACGCGTGACGGACATCGTGGAAGCCGTGCGCGACGACGGCACGCGCTGCACCGACCTGGTTTTGGACCCGGTGCTGGTGCCGGTGCAGCCCCGCCCGATGCGCCCGTTCCAGGGCTGGCGCTACCTGGAAGCGGCGGACGCATGCGCCGACCTGGCGTTCGGCAGGGACGGCGCGGCGTTGCCGGAGGCGTTGCGGCGGGACCTGGCGGCGCTGGCGCTGATTTGAGCGCGTAGGACGGACGCAGTCCGTCATCGGTGCGAAACGCGGGCGTATGGTGTTCGAAGGATGGCGGACCGGCGTCCGCCCTACGGTTGCTATGTGCAAGGTTGACGAAATTGATTAAAAGAAAACATTTGTCTCAAGACATCGATTACAAGACCGAGACGGCCTTCTGTTCCCTGGTCGGCATTTTACTTGGCTTGCTGCTCCATCCGTTCATAATCCTGGTTCTTATTGCGGGATTTCCAGAAACCATCCTAAGAATGATTAAAGTAGGTTACCCTCTTCGTGTTTTTCTGATCATATACACCGTAATTACGATAAGCTGGCCGGGATTACTGCTAACCCTGTTACCCTCATTCAAGTGGATGCTTGGTGGTAGCATCAGGATTCAGACAAGTGGTAGCCGCCTTCGTATCACAGCGCGGAAAGACGATTTCGAAACCGAAGCCTCATGCGTCGAGCGTATCTGGATCGAACGGGGTGGGCCTTGGAC
>CAXUGD010000365.1:0-3502 GCA_964250355.1 uncultured Acetobacteraceae bacterium
ATCCCGACCCCCAAGGCGGAACCGCGCTCCCATGAACTATCGCCCGTACCAGCAGATCCACCGCCGGAAATCGCGGCAGATCCATGTGGGCCGCGTGCCCGTGGGCGGCGACGCGCCGGTCACCGTGCAGACCATGACCAACACGCTCACCTCCGATGCCGCCGCCACCATCGCGCAGATCCGCTTGGCCGAGATCGCCGGCGCCGACATCGTGCGTGTCTCCTGCCCCGACGTGGAAAGCACCGCGGCCCTGGCCGAGATCGTGCGCGAGGTGAACGTCCCCATCGTGGCCGACATCCATTTCCACTACAAACGCGCCATCGAGGCAGCGCAGGCCGGCGCCGCCTGCCTGCGGATCAACCCCGGCAACATCGGCAGCCCGGAGCGGGTGCGCGACGTCATAAACGCGGCGCGCGACCACAACTGCTCCATGCGCATCGGGGTGAACGCCGGCTCGCTCGAGCGCCACCTGCTGGAGAAATACGGCGAGCCCAACCCGGACGCCCTGGTGGAATCGGCCCTGGAGCACGCCAAGATCCTGCAGGACCACGACTTCCACGCGTTCAAGATCAGTGTCAAGGCGTCGGACGTGTTCCTGGCCGTGGCCGCCTACCAGCAGCTGGCCGAGGTGTGCGACCACCCGCTGCACATCGGCATCACGGAGGCCGGGGGCAAGCGCACCGGCACGGTGAAGTCCTCCATCGGGCTAGGCAGCCTGCTATGGGCCGGCATCGGCGACACGGTGCGCGTGTCGCTGTCGGCCGAGCCGGCCGAGGAGGTGCTGGTGGGCTGGGACATCCTCAAATCGCTGGGCATCCGCAACCGCGGCGTGAAGATCATTTCCTGCCCGTCCTGCGCCCGGCAGGGGTTCGACGTGATCCGGACGGTGGCGGCGCTAGAGGAGCGGCTGGCGCACATCGAGACGCCGGTCACGCTGTCCATCATCGGCTGCGTGGTCAACGGCCCCGGCGAGGCGCTGATGACCGATCTGGGCGTCACCGGCGGCGGCAACGGCCGGCACATGGTTTACGCGGCTGGGCGGACGGACCACACGGTGGAGGGCACCAGCATGATCGACCACATCGTGGAGCTGGTGGAGCGCCGGGTCGAGGCGATCAAGGCGGCGCCGGTCGAACCGGTGCTGGAGCCGGTCTGACCGGCCCCAGCCGCGGCGAAGCCTGCCTAGTGGCGGGCGATCGTCCCGCCGTAGAACACGGCGTGCGGACGGGAGGCTGGCTGAGTACCGCCGGAGGTCTGCAGGGTCGCCGTGTAGGTCTGCTTCTTGGCGGTGCAGTAGGCTGCCTTTTTCGGCTCGCCGCTGCCTGAGGTGGGCGTCACCAGCGTGGGCGTGGCGTTCTCGACGGTGCCCTTCAGGTTGGTTCCGGAGAACGACAGCGTGGCGGCCACATACAGGTAGCCGAACGAGTTGGTGTAGGTGCCCTTGCTGCCGTTCAGGTCCGTCCCGTCGCCGCCCAGCCCCCAGCCGGTGTTGTAGGTGAACGCGCCCGGGTTGCAGGTGTCAGCCAGGCTGATGCCCACGGCGGTCACCTGAAGCGCGCCGGTGGCCGAATCGGTGCCGATCGTGAACGAGATGTTGGTGCCGTCTGCGGCGGTGCCGCTGTAGGTGCCGGCCTGCTGGGCCGAAGCGGCGCCGGCCAGGCAGGCGCCGGCAAGGATGGAGGCGGCAAGCGTGTATCGTTTCATGGTCACATGGATCTCCCCGCAACCGGCGTGGTCATCCACGCACGGCGGTGCGTCTCCGTGCCAGGGCGGTGTAGCCGGATACAGCCACATCGCGGTGAGCTTCCTGACGGTATTCCGAATAGTTGTGACATTGATCCGACAGGCCGACGCTCAGAGCAGTTCCAGCGTCCGCCCATCCGGCTCCCCGCCGTAATACCTGGCCAGGGCGTCCGAAAACACTGCCTCGCCCGGTGCGGCCTGTCCGAACAAAGTCATGGACGAGCGGAACTTCATGTCGTCGGGCGAGCCGAAGATTTCGTTCGCCGTCCGGCCTGCGATCCCATTCACCAGCGCTGTGCACGCCAGCAGGCGCGGGCCCAGCACCGGGTGGCCGAGATACGCCCGTGCCTCGTCCAGCGAGGCAATCGCATAGGCCCGTGCGGTTGTGCTGAACCCCAGGCCGGCGAGCTGCGGAAAGATGAACCACATCCAGTGCGAGCGCTTCGCACCCCCACGCAATTCGTCGAGGACGCGCCCGTACACACCACCTTGCGCGTCAACGAAGCGGTCCAGGTTCCAGGCGTCAGGCATCGGTCATTCCTCGGCGGGGGCTGGCGCCAATCCTGTAACCTGTCCCACATGGCGTCCAGGCGTGGACACGCCGGACCCTAGACCCTCAGCAACGGCGGTGCGCGTGGATTTTTCGACGGATGACAGCCTGCAGAGCGAGGCGCCTGCGCCTCCCGAGCCGGTGCGCAGCGAGGCGCTGGGCCTCGCCCGGCTGATCGCCGAAACCGGTGAGGGCAGCCTGATCGTGGCGGCGCATAGCGAGGCGCAGGCGGCCAGGCTGGTCGGCGCCGCCCGTGCGCTGGCGCCCGGCCTGCACCCCATGCTGCTGCCGGGATGGGACTGCCTGCCCTTCGACCGCACCAGCCCGTCGCGCGCCGTCATGGGCCAGCGCATGGATGCGCTGGCCAACCTGGCACGCGGCGCCACCCGCCTGCTGGTCGCCTCCGTTCAGGCACTGGCGCAGTACCTGCCCGACCCCGCCCGCAACGAGACGCTGGTGATTGAGGCCGGCCAGCCCATCGACCGTGCCCGCCTGCTGGCCGACCTGGACCGCCTGGGCTACGCCGCGCTGGACGAGGCGGACCAGCCGGGCGAGGTGGCCGCGCAAGGCAGCGTGATCGACCTGGTGCCGGCCGATGGTGGGCACCCTGTGCGCATCCGCCTGGAAGGCGAGGCGCCGGACTGCACCGTGGCCGCCCTCGATTCCTACGACGCCGCAACCCAGCGCAGCCGCGGCGCGATCCCCCGGCTCGTCATCGGCCCAGCCTCCGAGGTGGTGGTAGGGCCGCAGGACGGGGCCACCGCCCGGTCCGCCGGGATCGAACACCGCCTGCCGGAGCTGGCAGCACCCCTGGTGAGCGTGTTCGCGCTGATGGAGAACGCGCGCCTGGTGCTGGACGAGGATGCCGATGCCCGCATGGGCGAGCACCTGGCGCAGGTCGAGGAGGCGCACGCCACGCGCGTGGCGCTGTGCCGGGCAACCGGCGGCCTGCTGCCACCGGCGGGCCTGTACTTCGACGGCCCGGCCTGGGAGGCTGCCAAGACGGCGCACCGTGCCAGCACCATCGCCTGGCCCGAGGCCGAACCCCTGCCCGACTTCCGCACGGCACGCCTGCCGGAAACGGCCGCCGAAGCCTTCATCGCGCAGCAGTCGGCCGCGGGCCGGCGCGCCGGCCTGTCCGGCGCGCGGCTGGCCGCAGCACTCGATCACGCCGGCACCGCCGCCGAGGGCTGGGCCGCCCTGCTTGCC
>CAXUGD010000366.1:0-3499 GCA_964250355.1 uncultured Acetobacteraceae bacterium
CCATGGCTTTGACGTGGGGCGAACCCCGAAATTGACGGACTGCGTCCGTCCTACGTGCTACGTGCCTGCTCGACAGCACGTAGGTCGGACGGCAGTCCGACGGCTTGGCCCCACGTCGCCGCGCTGAAAGTGACGGACTGCGTCCGTCTTACGTGCTACGGTGAGTTGATGGAGGTTGTTTCGGCCGGGTCTGTTGCTGTGGCTGCTACGTGTCTGTTTGACAGTGCTGTGCTCGACCTGCCGAACCCTTTGGTCCACGCCAATTTTTCTCGGTTCTGTTCCGCGGCGCAGCGCCGATCGCTGTTGTCGCGCAACGCACCGCGCCGTGTGGTGATGCCGGGTGTCAACCTGTTGCGCTATCCGGCCGGCACGCTGGTCAATGGCGACCGCTCTTACCTCACTGTCGCCGGCGGGGCGATCGTGCGGGAGCAACTGGCGTCCTGGTGTGCAGATGCCGAGGGTGAGGCGCGGCGCATGGTGGCCGGCCCGGCGGTCGATGTCGGCCGGCCCTGCCTGCTGTTGGCGCGGTTCGGCGAGAGCACCTGGGGGCATTGGGCGACGGAGATGCTGGTGAAGGCCGTCATCGCCGAGCGGCTGTTGCCCGGACGCTTCTTCTACGCCGTGCCCTGGTGGACCACGGAGCCGGGCGCTGCAAACGGCCTTGCCGATGCGGTGCTAGGCTCGCTGGCGGCTTACGGTATCGAGCCGCAACGGCTGGTGCGATTGGGCGCCTCCACCGTGTTTCGTTTCGCCGCCCTGCACGACATTTCGGGCGCCTGTGCGGACGGGCTGCATCCGGGCGCGTGGGAAAGCCTGCGCCGGCTTGCGTTGCCCGAGAGCGCCCGGCCGGCGAGCCGCAAGGTTGCCGTGTTGCGTCGCCCGCCTTTGGCGCGCGCCCTCTTCAACGACGATGCGGTGCGGGGTTTTCTCGACGCGGCGGGCTTTCGTACCTACGACTTCTCGAGGCTGCCGTTTCTCGACCAGGCTCGGTTGTTTGCCGAGGCCGAAATCGTGGTCGGCAGCCTGGGCTCCGATTTCTGGGCGTCGCTGTTTTCGCCGGCGGACGCGCCGCTGGTGAGCCTGGCGCCGGCGGCGTGGGAAGACGGCTACTTTATCCGGCTATTCCAGCGTGTGGGTGCATGTCATGCCGACGTGCGTGGCCCTTCGACCGGGCTGGGAGACGATGACTTGGTGCGGTCATCGCATCTGGCCGATCCCGAGAATATTGAAGCCGCGCTGCAAGCGGTGGCGCGGACGGCAGACGATGCCGTGACGGTGGACGGAGAGGCGATGCCGCGCCGGCTTGGCCGCGAGGTGCTGCGCATCGGTTTTGGCGACGGCGGCAATGCGGGGGCACACGTTCGGGGCGAATGGTCCGCGCCGGAGACGACGCACCGCTGGTCGCTTGGACCCACGAGCGAGCTTGTGGTCCCTGGGCCGGCCGGTCCGTGCTGGCTGGAGATCGAGGGGCAGGGCCATGTGTATCCCCCGCATTTGCCGACGCGTCCGTTGACCGTGTTCGCGAACGGCACCGAAATCGGGCGGTTTGACGTGGTCGGCCGCACCCGCCTGTTCTGTCCCGTTCCGGCCGTGGCCGGCAAGCTGGTGTTGACGTTTGCCCACCCGATATGTCCATCGCCGTCGGTGATGGGCGCAGGCTCAGATGACCGTCCGCTAGGTTTCGGGTTCGAAAAGGTAGGTCTATACAGCAGAGTACAGTTTACACATTAGCAACCAATCAAAACACCATAGGACAAGGTCACTTGCTGCGTGAGTAGAGTTGCCTGTCTGTTGAGTAGCCAGTGGAGGGTTGAACAGAAGTGATCCATTGAACTAAGTTCGTAGTGTTCCCAGTGTTGTCAATACAAGCTGTGACCGAAGCAGTTGAAGCTGGGCAACTTCCTCCGATCAAATCAGCCCCGCCTTGACTCGGATTTACCATAGTCCAACTAGTTACAGCCGTATCGTAAGTGCCAAGTTGCAGAGAGATTCCAATACCGATGTTGCTACATACCGAATTCGAGATTTTTGTACCTGCCGTCGCCCACCCATCTGACGTCTGACCAATCTCTATGGCGGTCCAAGGAGCAGCACCTTGTCCGGTGAACTCGCATCCATCAATAATTATGTACTGACAGCCAAGGATAGACATTGCCGGATAGCTAGAATTACCTGTTGAGAAATGCGTTCCCGTTATCCAAGCTGTATTGACCCAGTTTAGGCTAGCTGAGCTGTGCGCGCAGTTAAATTCGCTGTTACTGATATAAAGACCAAGGAGATTTATCTCACCAACGTTCTTATTGTAAGCAGTGCTGCCTGTGTAAAGACCAGTATTACATATGATAACGCAGTCATTGATGTGAAGCCCCTCACTATATGACGAAACAAAGAAACCAATATCAGATCCGTTTACCGAACAATTATTAAACCGTATATCGACACAATTCGAAATCGAGGCAAAACTTCCGCCCGATATTATACCGCCTGTATTTGCGTTCATGTTGACATTTCTGACGTTGCTTCTGTTCAGGTTAGAAAGAATCAACGCATGGGCAAAACTAACCGCATTAGCTCCGTAACCCTCGACACAAAAATCTACATTTTCGAGGATGAAATTTTGGGTTTCCGAGAAAGAAGAACCAGTTACTTGGAACGCGGTTCCGCCAGATGACGCTGGGTAAAACCCAATGTCCTTAACAGTTAGACTATTGGCAGTATTCAAGACAATAGAAAATACCGTTGGAGCGTTAGCGACGTTCAGTACACTTAAAGTCTGCCCGGAGCCGAATATAGTCAGAGAAGGGCCAGAATAAGTCAAACTGCTTGAGATTTTGTAGTTTCCCGGCGGAATGTAAAGCTCCCCTCCCCCGAGACTCTGTAACGTGGTTAGAGCTGTCTGGAATCCAGAAGTCGAATCGTTTGTTCCGGTGGGATCGACGCCAGACACGTTCGAGACATCTACTACACGATTAGATGCTGCAAACGCATTCGTAGTCCGCGTAAGTGCCGCCGATATGAGAAGTCCCGAGGCGCCCGCAAGTAGTGTTCTACGATCAGAATCTATTACTTGCAAATCTTTCTTGCGAGTGGACATGATCGCCATATTAGGTTCCCTCGACTCCATCTGGGCGTACGCCGTAACTAACATAGCCAGAGCGTTGCACATGCCGAGAAGATAAGGAAGGTGCAAGTTACGTGACGTCAGTAGGTCGGACGGCAGTCCGACGGCTTGGCCCATGTTTCCGTGCTGAGGCTGACGGACTGCGTCCGTCCTACTGGCTACTCTGCGGTGAAGTGTGTCAGGCGGTCGCAGGCTTCCAGGAACTCCAGCTTGAAATCCTGGACGATCTGGCCGGCGCTGCGCACGGAGTCGATCAGGCCGACGCCTTGGCCTGCCCAGTAGGTGACCAGCTCGCGGGCAGAGGCGTCGCCGCGGGCCGCGGCGCGGTCGGCGGCGCGTAGGGCGGGTTCGCTGAGGAGGCTTTGCAGGGGCATGGGC
>CAXUGD010000367.1:0-3498 GCA_964250355.1 uncultured Acetobacteraceae bacterium
CCGCGGCCAGGCCCCGGTAGAGACCGCACCGGACGAGGCCGAAGCGCAATCCCGCCGCGACGCGCTGTCCGCGGCTGCAAGCGCCGCGGCGGCTGAGGCGTCCATGCACAAGATGACGACCATCCAGCAGGAGCTGGAGACCAGCCCGGACTTCGTGCACGTAATGCCCTACAAGCCGGGCGCCGGCGTCACGGTCCGGGTCGGCGCCGTGGACCTGAACTTCTCCGGAATCGTCAACGGTTTCTACACCTATTCCAGCTCGGACAGCGCCGGCCACTCGCCCGGCGGCGGCCTGGCGGACGCCAGCGGCTTCGACAGCTCCGCCATCCGCAACGGCCTGCTGCCCGGCGCCTTCATCTTCACCGCCAGCACGACGCAGGAAGGGATCGACGTTTCGGCCACCTTTGGCGTCTATCCCGGGATCAACTCGTCGAACGCCGGCATCCTGGGCGCCAACACCGGCGGCAACGCCACGGCACTGGGCACCCCCGGCGGCGACTTCCGCAAGATGTTCCTCACCTTCGGCACCAAGCAGCTGGGCACGATCAAGATCGGCCGCGACATCGCCATCTTCGGCTCGGACGCGATTCTGAACGATGCGACGCTGCTGAGCGTGGGGGCCACCGGCGGCAACGCGGATCCAGCCAACACCTCGCTGGGCCGCATCGGCCTGGGCTACATCTACACCGACTTCCTGCCGCAGATCACCTATATCAGCCCCACCTTTGCCGGCTTCCAGGCGACGGTCGGCGCGATCCAGCCGATGAACGAGTTCAACTTCGCCGGGGTGGACGGCAACGCCGGCCAGTATAACGGCACGGTGCTGTCAGGCACGGCCGCGGTGCACAGCGTGCCGGAGTTCGAAGGCAAGGTCACCTGGGATTACAAGAGCGCAGCGTTCAGCGCCCACCTCTGGGCCGGCTTCATGACCCAGTCGCAGCAGCAGATCACGCCAACCGTGGCCTCCAACCGGCCCACCAACAACAAGGTGGCCGGCGCCGGCGAAGGCGGCGCCACCCTCACCTTCGGCCCCGCCAGCGTCACCGGCTACTACTACCGCGGCACCGGCGTGGGCACCACGGCCAAGTTCTTCGACGGCATCTCGGCCGGCGGCCAGCTGCGGGATTCGGAGGGCGGCTACATCCAGGGCACCTACAAGATCATCCCCAAGCTGAAGCTGGCGGCCAGCTACGGCGAAAGCTCGCTCTACCGCGCCGCCGGCGACATCGACCCGAACCTCGTGCGCCGCAACGAAGCCTATATCGGCGCCGCCTACTACACGCTGACCGACTGGATTACGCTGGTGGGCGAGTACGCGCACGAGGAAGCCAAGTCGCACGGACCGCTCAGCACCACCTCCAACGCGTTCACGGCCGGCGCGATCCTGTTCTACTAAGGGCGGATAACGGGCGCGCAACGTACATGTGGGTCAGTCCTTGGCACCCACCGTCATCTTCTGGCGGTAGAGCTGCTCATCCGTCTGCTGCGTATAGGCCGGGGTGCCGAGTTCGGCCTGATAGTCGGGCAAGACCGCTTCCAGCGCGGAGTCGTGGGAGACCACCTTGGTGGAGAACGCAAACGCCTTCGACGTCTCGGCGAAACTTTCCTGTAACGCCAGGTCGCCGCGATAATCCTGCGGTCCGTTCCCGGCCACCGTGCAATAGCCGACAAAGGCGTTCTTGATGACCCGCACAGGGATGGAGGCAGGCCAGGCAGGACCGTCCGGCCGCACGTTCGGGTATAGGAACGACAGCGGATAGTTCGGGTGCGTGCCGTCGAAAGTCTCGGCGAAGGTGACGAAAGTGTTGTTTTCCACGTCCGCGCTTTGCGGGCGCGCATCCGACATGCCCTCCATCAGGAACGCGAGCGACATGCCGTTGGCGTTGTGGCCCGAAGCACTCTTCACGAAGACGTTGTTGCGCACCGTCAGCCGGCCGCCGTTCGGGATGTCGAGCAGGTAGGCTTCGGCCTGCGTGTGGCCGCCCGTGGGCAGCCCGCCCTCGAAGTAGTTGGCCGTGAACACGTTTACCTGGGCACGCGACTTGAAAAGATGGCCATAGAACGCGTCGTGCGACCAGGAATGCTGCACCACCACGGCAAAGTTCGGGTCGGTCGCGCTGGCGCCGATATAGGCATTGTGCGAGGGCCCGGACGGCCCGCCATTATGGTCGAGCTCCACCTCGTCCAGCAGCAGCGACCCGGTGTAGTTGCCCGCACCGAACAGCCCGTTGACGCCGGCCCGCGAAAACCCGCTCACCCGCATGCGGCGCAACGTAAGATTGCTGGCCCCCGATTCATAGACTCCGGCCTTTCCGGCCGCGGCACCGTGCGCCGCCACCACGTCGATGTCTTGCATCGTGAAACCACTGCTCTCGTCGAAATAGACCGGCGCCTGGCCGAGCGTGTTGTTCGAGGCGCCGCCGTTCAGCAGGATCACCGGGCGCGCGTTCTGCACCACCCCCTGTACCACGATGTTGTCCGGCGTGTGGGAAATGCCGGCCGCGAAGTCGGCGGAGTCGTCGAATTCCGGCCCGATCCACGGCTGGTTGTAGGGACCCGAATAGACCGCCGGGTAAACCAGGAAGAGGTCGCCTGTCTGCCATAGCCGGAAACTGTGCTCGCGGGTGAATGGCCCGCAGCCGGAGGCGGCCGGGGCGGCCGGATACACATTGTCCGTACCGTCCCCCGCCATGGTGCAGCCCGGCTGGTCGGAGAAACTGCTGTAGGTCGCGATCAGCTGGCCCTGCCGGTACTGCTCGATCCTGGGCTGGCCCGCGGTGGCCTCACCCGGGCTGGTCCGCCCCGTCCGCGTCTGCGCGGGAAAGCCCACACCCGCCGGGCAGATCTGCGCCAGTTCCGCCGAGGCCATCGGCGTCGTGTAGCTGCTGCCCAGCGTGTCGAGCGTGACCGGAGGTGCCGCGCAGGCGCCGTGCAGGCCCGAGACGGTCAGAACGCTTGCGGCGGCAGCCAGTATCAGCCTCGGCATGGTCGTACACCCCGGTTGATGGTGAGGGCCGGGACCGCTGGGGGCACCCGCTCCACGCACGGCAGCGCCCGCGCGCAGCGACACCCTAGTCCATTGCGATATCGTGTCAATACGATTGCAAACCGTACTGCCGGACGGCAAAACCCGTCTATCTTGAGACGGCCTCGCCCTCCTTCGGGCAGCACGCATCGGCCAGCCGCAACAGATCGGCCGGCTGCCCCGGCAAGCCGCCCAGCTCGTCGAAGAAGAAACGGCACACATCCGCCAGGCGGCCCAGCAGCCCGTCCACCTCCGCCGGGCTGCGCGCGTAGGAGGTGTGGCCCGCGCTCAGCGACGGGCTGTGGTAGTGCAGCACGAACTGCCGGCAGCCGCGCTTCAGCATGGCGCGCAGCAGGCTGGCCTGCTCACCGGCGGTGACGCCCTCCGGCGTGAGCGTGACCGTCTCTGCCACTCCCAGCCTGGCCAGCACGGCCGGCAGGCGCAGCACCCGGCCGCCGCCGCCCGCCACCGCC
>CAXUGD010000368.1:0-3480 GCA_964250355.1 uncultured Acetobacteraceae bacterium
CGCCTGGCTGGTGCAGCACCGCCGCTTCTTCGTGCACGCCGCCTTTCACACCGGCATGTTGTCCCACCAGCCGCCCGACCCGCTGGGCCCGGTCGATCCGCTGCTGTCGCGCGCGATGTTCGGCGAGACGACAGGGCGCACCCAGGCGGACGGCTTTCCCGAGCGCCTGCTGCGCTGGGTGAACCACATCCCGGCGGGGATGACGGTGTATTGCGGCCACGACCAGCGCAGCCGCGACGGACGACCATGGGTGACGCATGGCGATGGCGGCGGCTCGGCGGTGTTCATGGACACGGGCGCCGGGAAGGGCGGGCATTTGAGTTGGGTGGATTTGGATTGAACCGTCAGATTTGTGGTCGTCACGCCGCCGTCTGCCGGTGGTCCCGCCTGACTTCTGCTAGGTATGAGAGCTAGGCCCGCCTATAACGACCCTATGGACACGACCTTGAAGCAAGACCTCGACCGGCTTGACAGTCATGTGGACGCCGAACGGCAGCGCCAGATCAAACGCGAAGCGGCCATCCTTGCGAAGGCACACGCCGACATCGATGCGGGACTGGGGATCGAGGACGACGATATGCGAGCCTGGCTGGACCGTCTCGACCATGATGAGAGTGCCCCCATGCCAGGCAACTCGTCCTGAAAGCGATGATTGGTAGGTGTCACGGAAGGCTACGACCAGCCCGGATGCTGCCCGCGCAGTCGTTGACGCTCGAAAATGGCTTATGCAACAAGGGTCGGGAGCAGCGGGAGCTGCAAGATGGGACGCGTTGAAACAGGCGCGAAACACTCTGCGGCACTTTCCCTGCATCGGCGAGAAATCTTTGGACCATGCCGATCACCGGCAGCGTTCGATATCCGGGTATCGGATTTTATATGTCGTAAGTCCTGATACTGGCAGTAATGAGACTGCCGGGATGTGCGTGTCGTGGGCTTGTTCGGTCCTGGTCAGGATTGATGCTGGCATTGCCTATACCTGATCGATCTTGCAGTCGTCATTGCGAGGCCGCTTGGCCGTGGCAATCCACGGTCCAACGGCGAAGCGTTCGTCGTTTGCAGCGTGGATTGCTTCGCTACGCTCGCAATGACGGGTTGTAGCCGCCGTGGGATGAAGGCTATGGGGTGGGGCGCAGCTGGTCGGACGCGAGGAACGCGGCGGCGTTTGCCCGCATTTTGATGCGGCTGTACTCTGCGTCGAAAGTAGCCGTCGTTGCGAGGCCGCTTGGCCGTGGCAATCCACGGTTCCAACGGCGAAGCGTTCGTCGTTTGCAGCGTAGATTGCTTCGCTACGCTCGCAATGACGGGGATCGTAAGCGCAGTGAGATGAAGGCTACGGGTTGGGGCGCATCTCGTCGGATGCGAGGAACGCGGCGGCGTTTGCCCGCATTGCGGCTAGTTTCGCGGGGTCCATGCGCGATAGCGTTTTCATCGGCATCGCGAGCCGGATGTTGCCGGCCAGCGCCTGCTGGTGGCGCGCGAAGAAGTCCCAGTACAGGTAGTTGAACGGGCAGGCGCGGGGGCCGACGGCGTCTTTCACGTCGTAGGCGCAGGACTTGCAGTAGTCGCTCATGCGGTTGATGTAGGCGCCGGACGCCGCGTAGGGCTTGGAGCCCATGATGCCGCCATCGGCGAACAGCGCCATGCCCCGTGTGTTGGGCATTTCCACCCATTGGTAAGCGTCGGCGTACACCACCAGGTACCACTCGTCCAGATCGTCCGGGTGCAGGCCGGCCAGCAGCGCGAAGTTGCCGGTGATCATCAGGCGCTGGATGTGGTGGGCGTAGGCGTGGCGCAGCGTGTCGCCGATGGCCTGGTGCAGGCAGTTCATCTTCGTCTCGCCCGACCAGTAAAACCAGGGCATGCGCTGCGTGGCCCCCAGCGCGTTCTTGCGGCCGTACTCGGGCATGTTGGCCCAGTAGATGCCGCGCACGAACTCGCGCCAGCCCAGGATCTGGCGGACGAAGCCTTCCACCGCGTTCAACGGCGCGTGGCCGTGGCGCCAGGCCGCCTCCGCCGCCTCACAGATCTCGCGCGGCTCCAGCAGCCCGAGGTTCAGCGAGGTGGAGACCAGCGCGTGGAACAGCGCGGGCTCGCCGGTCTTCATCGCGTCCTGCCAGGTGCCGAAATGCGGCAGCCGGTTCTCGATGAAATCGGCGAGCGCAATCCGCGCCTGCTCGCGCGTCACCGGCAGCGCGAAATCCTGCGCGCGGCCGACGTGATCGGGGAAGTGGCGCGCCACCAGGCCGATCACCGCCCCCGTGATCTCGTCGGGCGGGAACAGCGGCACCGGCGGCGCCTGCACGTGGCGGGGCAGCGACTTGCGGTTTTCCGGATCGAAGTTCCAGCGCTCGCCCGCCGGCGTCTCGCCATCCATCAGGATGCCGGTGCGGCGCCGCATGTCGCGGTAGAAGAACTCCATACGCAGGCCGCGGCGGCCGCGCATCCAGCCGATGAAGTCCTGGATGCGGGCGAAGAAGCGCGTGTCGTCGCGTATGTCCACCTCGATGCCGGCGGCCTCCTGCCAGCGGCGCATGTCCTCCGCCAGCCGCCACTCGCCCGGCTCGGTCAGCACGGCGCGGTCGGGCCGGTGGCGTTTCAGCGCGCGGAAAAACTCGCCCTGCAGCGACTGCGTGTTGTCCGGGTCGTCCAGCGTGATGTAGTCCACCCGCACGCCGCGCGCCTGCAACGCCCGGGCGAAGTGGCGCATGCCGGACAGCACCAGCACGATCTTGATGGCGTGGTGGCGCACATAGGTGCACTCGGCCATCACCTCGGCCATCAGCACCACGTCCTGCGCGGGGTCGAGGTCGCTGAGCGACGAGAGTCCGGCGCTGAGCTGGTCGCCAAGGATCATGCGCAAACTGCCTGCCCCCGCCGCCTCCTCCGCCGCCCGGCCGCCCGGCCGTGCGCGACCGGACATATGGGGCGGCGGGCGGTCTGACAGGGGCAGGCCGCTTTGCGCCGGGCGAGCAGCCGTGCGAGCGTGGCCGCCGATGCAACAGCTGCTTCTTCTGCGCCACGCGAAATCGTCGTGGGACGACCCGGCCCAGTCCGACCACGCGCGCCCGCTGAACCCGCGCGGCCGGCGGGGGGCGGCGCAGATGCGGGGCGTGCTGCGGGAGCTGGGCCTGGTGCCCGACGTGGTGCTCGTTTCCTCGGCCCGCCGCACCCGGCAGACGCTGGAGGCGCTGTCGCCCTGGGACGAGACGCCGATCATCGAGCCGATGGACGGGCTGTACCTGGCCGACGCCAACCGGCTGCGCCAGGTGGTGCGCGGCGTTGCCGAGACGGTGCGCAGCCTGATGCTGGTGGGCCACAACCCGGGCCTGCACGATTTTGCGCTGATGGTGGCCGGCCTGCACGAGGCGCCGGCGGACAGCCAGATGGCCCAGCGCTTGGCCGAGGGCTATCCGGCCGGCGCGCTGGCCGAGTTCACGGTCGGCTGCCGGTGGGGCGAGCTGGGCGCCGGCCGGATAGCCC
>CAXUGD010000369.1:0-3472 GCA_964250355.1 uncultured Acetobacteraceae bacterium
CCAACTGTCTCCACGCCGTCCAGCAGGCTGGCCGGGTCGGTGCTCTCGGATTTCAGCCCGGCCTCGCAGGCCATCAGCCGGACTCCCAGTTCGCGCGCCGAATCCCGCAACTCGCCAAGGCCCGCCAGGCCCTGGCGGCGCAGCATCGCGTCCCGTCCCACGTCGTCCAGCTCCGACCAGTCGTCGCGCAACGCGCGCAAGCCGTGATTGGTGGCCATTAGGGTCACCTGCCGGCCGATGGCGGCTGCGGCCGCCGCCAGCATGAACGCGTAATGCGCCCGCTCATGCGTGCCGGCGATCAGCAGGATGCCCAGGTGGCCGGAGGTGCCGTCGTTCCGTGTGTCCATCAACCGAAGCCTTTCCGTCCTGCGCTCAAGGGCGTGCAAACGCCATGGTGGTCAAGTCCCCCGCGGCCTCGGCCGTGCCGCAAAATGGGCAGGACGGGTCGGCCGGCACGCTGATCACGCGAAAGCAAACGGCCAGCGCGTCCCAGACCAGCAGGCGGCCGGCCAGGCTGTCGCCGATGCCCAGCACCTCCTTGCACACCTCGATGGCGGCCAGTGTGCCCATCACGCCGGTCACCGGCCCCAGCACGCCGGCTTCGGCACAGCTCGGCACCAGGCCGGGCGGCGGCGGGCCGGGATTGTGGCAGCGGTAGCAGGGCAGGCGGCTGCCATCGGCAGCCTGGCCGGGGCGGAAGGTGGCGAGCTGGCCCTCGAAGCGCAGCACCGCGGCCGAAACCAGGGTCTTTCGCGCCCGCCAGGCCGCATCGGCCACGGCGAAGCGGGTGTCGAAATTGTCGGTGCCGTCGCACACGAGGTCGTAGGCGGCGAGCAGGTCACCGGCGGTCTCCGCCGTGGCACGCAGGGGGTGCGGCACCACGCGCACCAGCGGGTTGATCGCCCGCATGGCACCGGCGGCCGAGGCGGCCTTCGGGCTGCCCAGTGAAGCGGTGGTGTGGGCGACCTGGCGCTGCAGGTTGGACAGCTCGACCGTGTCGTCGTCCACGATGCCGACCGTGCCGACACCCGCTGCGGCCAGATAGAGCGCCAAGGGGCAGCCGAGGCCGCCGGCGCCCACGATCAGCACGCGGGCGGCACGCAGCCGCGCCTGGCCCGTGCCGCCCACCTCGTCGAGCAGGATGTGGCGGGCGTAGCGGGCGATCTCGTCTTCGGAGAAGTGCAGGTCCATAACGCGGCAGCGGGCTTCCGGTCGTCAGTCGGATGCTAGGTTAGGGGCTGCGGCGCCCGGGCGCTAATCACGAGGTTCGATGGATCACGCTCTTGTCCTGTTTTCCGGCGGCCAGGACAGCACCACCTGCCTGGCCTGGGCGCTGGACCGTTACGCGCTGGTGGAAACGGTGGGTTTCGAATACGGGCAGCGCCATGCGGTGGAGCTTGCGTGCCGCGCCCCGATCCGTGCCGCCCTGGAGGGCCGCCACCCCGGCCGGCTGGGTCCCGACCACCTGCTGGACCTGCGCACGGGCATGGCCGGCCTGGGCAGCACGGCGCTGACCAGCCAGGCCGCGATAGCGATGACCGACGAGGGCCTGCCCAACACCTTCGTGCCGGGGCGCAACCTGCTGTTCCTCACCTACGCCGCCGCCCTGGCCTATCGCCGCGGGCTACGGCGCATCGTGGGCGGCATGTGCGAGACGGACTACTCCGGCTACCCCGACTGCCGTGACGACACGGTCAAAGCCATGCAGCTGGCGCTGAACCTGGGGATGCAGCGCCGCTTCGTGCTCGAGACGCCGCTGATGTGGGTGGGCAAGGCGGCCACCTGGGCGATGGCGGAGCAGCTCGGCATCACCGAGCTCGTCATCGAGCACACCCACACCTGCTACCTGGGCGACCGCACCCACCGCCAGGACTGGGGCTACGGCTGCGGCGACTGCCCGGCCTGCAAGCTGCGAGCGGAGGGATACCTGCAATGGCGGGACGAAATCTCGAACGGGTAGGTGCCGCTCGGTTCTTGTCTCGAGGAGACGGCTTGCCTACTCCGTCTCCAACGCCTTTCGCGCCTGCCGCAGCACTTCCGCTTCCGCCTCCGGTGGCGAGGGCAGTGCCAGGTCCAGGCTGTCGAGCGCGTCGATCAAGGCTTCGGCCACCACAAGATGGGCAAACGGCTTGTGGTCCGCCGGCACCACGAACCAGGGGGCGTGCGGCGCGGCCGTGGCCTGTATGGCCCGCTCGTAGGCGTCCTGGTAGTCGTCCCAGTAGGCGCGTTCCTTCAGGTCGGCGGCGCTGAACTTCCAGTTCTTGCCGGGGTCGTCCAACCTGGCCAGAAAGCGGCGTTTCTGTTCGTCCTTGCTCAGGTGCAGGAAGATCTTGACCACCACGGTCCCCTGGCGGGCCAGGTAGGTCTCGAAGGCCGCAATGTCGTCCAGCCGGTGCTTCCAGAACTTCTTGCCGCGGCAGGACTTCGGCAGGCGCAGGTGGTCCAGCAGCTCGGGATGCACCCGGGTGACCAGAACGTCCTCATAATGGCTGCGGTTGAAGATGGCGATGCGGCCCCGCGCCGGCGCATGCGGGTGGACGCGCCACAGGAAGCCGTGGCTCAGATCCTCGGGGCCGGGCTGCTTGAACGCCGTGACGACAACGCCCTGCGGGTTCACGCCCGTCATCACGTGCTTGATCGTGCCGTCCTTGCCGGCGGCGTCCATCGCCTGCAGCACGACCAGCATCGACCAGCGGTCGTCGGCATAGAGGCGGTTCTGCAGCTCTGCCAGCCGGGCCACGCCTTCGGCCAAATGCGTGCCGATAGCGGCGTGGTCGAAATGGCCGCCTTTGTCGGCGGGGTCGTGGTCGCGCAGCTTGAAGGCGGCGCCGTCAGTCACGCGGTAACGGTCCAGCAACTTGGCCGCGTCGTGCCGCTTCACGGCCCGCTCCGCTTGATCGTGAGCGGGGCGGGGGCCTGGCAGGTCGGCATCATCTCGATCCGGTTGATGTTCACGTGGGCGGGCAGACCCACGACCCAGCAGACCGCCTCGGCGATGTCGTCGGCCGTAAGCGGCACGGTTCCCTTATAAACGGCCTCGGCGCGGGCCGTGTCGCCGCCGAAGCGCACGGCCGAGAACTCCGTGCCGCCGCACAGGCCGGGCTCGATGTCGGTGACCCGGACGTTAGTGCCGACCAGGTCGGCCTTCAGGTTCAAGGTGAACTGCTTCACGAACGCCTTGGTGGCGCCGTAAACATGGCCGCCGGGATAGGGGTAAGTCGCCGCGATGCTGCCCAGGTTCACCAGGTGGCCGCGGTCGCGCGCCACCATGCCGGGCAGCAGCGCGTGCGTCATGTGGACCAGCCCGGTCACGTTGGTGGCGACCATGCGGTCCCAGTCGCCAAGGTCGGCCTGCTGCGCGGGATTGAGGCCCAAAGCGAGGCCGGCGTTGTTGACCAGCAGATCGACCGCGCGCCAGCCTTCGGGCAGGCTGCCCGGCAAGGCGGCCACGGCCGCGCTGTCCGTCACGTCC
>CAXUGD010000370.1:0-3471 GCA_964250355.1 uncultured Acetobacteraceae bacterium
GGGCCGGGGTTTGCGGCCGGCGGCCAGCAGCTAGTAGCCGCCGGCCTGCGCACGGGCCAGCTCGCCCGGACCTGGCCGCCCGCCTTGCCCACCGCCGATGCGGCCGGGGCCAAGGCCGACCTATGGTCGTTGCTGGCGGCCCTGGGCGTGCCGATGGAGGCGCTGTCGCTCTCGCGGGACGCGCCGGCGCACTACCACCCGGGCCAGTCCGCCACTGTGCGGCAAGGGCCGAAAGTCGTGCTGGGTCATTTCGGCGCGCTGCACCCGACCGCCATCGCCCGGCTGCATCTGCCGGCGCAGGCCGCCGGGTTCGAGCTGTTCCTGGACGCCATCGCCGACCCCAAGCGGCGCCGGCGCGGTCCGCCGGACCTGCCGGTGCTGCAGCCGGTCCTCCGCGACTTCGCCTTCGTCGTCCCGCAGGACACGCCGGCCGAGACCGTGGTGAAAGCGGCCCGCTCCGCCGACCGTGCGCTGGTGGCGCGGGTGACGCTGTTCGACGTCTATGCCGGGCCGAATTTGCAACCGGGACAGAAATCATTGGCAATAGAGGTTGTGTTCCAGCCGCGGGAGCGTACATTGACAGAACAGGACATCGAAGCAGCCTACGGCCGGGTCGTACAGGCTGTGGCAAAGGCGACGGGTGCCCAGCTACGCTGAAAAGCCTGGGGCGGATGCCGGTATGAGTGCTGATTTTTCTTTCGGCGTAACGGACCAGCCCAGCCGCAAGCTGGCCGACGACCTGTCGAACGCCCTGGCCGTGGTGACCGGCAACCTGGCCTTGGCGGAGCGCCATGCGGCCGGTAACCCCAAGCTGATGCGCCTGTTGACCAACATGCGCGCGGCGGCCGAACGTGGCACCGACCTGGCCCAGCAGCTTGTAGCCGGCCAGGGCCGCAGCGCCGGCCTGGGCTTTACCGGTTTCGCCGAGGACGCCATCGGTTTCGGCGAGGAGGCACCCGCATCCCGCCGCATCCTGGTGGTGGAGGACGATCCGGCCGTGGCCGACGTGGCGCGGGCGGTGCTGGAGGACATGGGCCACGCAGTAACGCTGCGGGGGGACGCGCCATCGGCCCTGGCACTGCTGGGCGAGGCGGGCCGGTTCGACCTGTTATTCTCCGACATCGTGATGCCGGGCGGGATGAGCGGCATCGAGCTGGCCACGCAGGCTGCCGCGCGCTTTCCCAAGCTGCCCATCCTGCTGGCCACCGGCTACAGCAGCGCGGCCCTGGCGCCGGAGGCCATGCGGTTTCCGGTGCTGTCCAAGCCGTACAGCGCGCAGGACCTGAGCCGCCGCGTAGCGCTGATGCTGCCCGGGGGCGCTGGCCAAGTGGCCGGGGCCGTCTTGCCCGGCATGGGACGGGGGCTGGCGTGATCCGGCGTTTCGTCGTCTTGCGCAGGAAACCCGGCATGAGCGTGGCCGAGTTTCGCGATTACTGGCAACATACGCATGGCGCCTTGATCGCCAGGATACCCGGACTGCGTCACTAGCCGATCCGTGCATCCCGTGATGGCGGAACAGGTTGTGGAGATCATCAAAGGGGCGGCTTGAACAGAAAGTCTTGTTCAGGCGCCTGCGCGCGCGGGGCAGGCGACGCTGACCTCGCCTTCACCCACTCCCCACGGCCACCGTTTCGGCCTATCTGCTGGGCATGACCGACACGCCGCTCAGCCTGATCCGCAACTTCTCCATCATCGCCCATATCGACCACGGCAAATCCACGCTGGCCGACCGGCTGATCCAGGCCTGCGGCGGGCTCTCCGAGCGCGAGATGACCAGCCAGGTGCTGGACAACATGGAGCTGGAGAAGGAACGGGGCATCACCATCAAGGCGCAGACCGTGCGCCTGGCCTACCGCGCCCATGACGGGCTGACCTACGAGCTGAACCTGATGGACACGCCCGGCCACGTGGACTTCGCCTACGAGGTCAGCCGCAGCCTGGCCGCCTGCGAGGGCAGCCTGCTGGTGGTCGATGCCAGCCAGGGGGTAGAGGCGCAGACCCTGGCCAACGTGTACCAGGCGATCGATGCGCAGCACGAGATTGTGCCGGTGCTCAACAAGATCGACCTGCCGGCCGCCGAGCCGGACCGCGTGCGCCAGCAGATCGAGGACGTGATCGGCCTGGACGCGTCGGATGCGGTGATGATCAGCGCCAAGACGGGGCTGAACATCGAGGGCGTGCTGGAAGCGCTGGTGACCCGCCTGCCGCCGCCGGTGGGCGACGCCGCCGCACCCTTGAAGGCGCTGCTGGTGGATAGCTGGTACGATCAGTACCTGGGCGTCGTCATCCTGGTGCGGGTGAAGGACGGTCGGCTGCGTCGCGGCCAGAAGATCCGCATGATGGCCAACGGCCACGCCTATGGGGTGGAGCAGTGCGGCGTGTTCACGCCGAAGATGATCGCCACGGACGATCTAGGCCCGGGCGAGATGGGCTACATCACGGCCGCGATGAAGACGGTGGCCGATTGCAACGTCGGCGACACGATCACCGATGACCGCGTGCCGGCCGCCCATGCCCTGCCGGGCTTCAAGCCCAGCATCCCCGTCGTTTGGTGCGGGCTATACCCGGTCGATGCCGACGATTTCGAGAAGTTGCGTGAATCGCTCGGCAAGTTGCGCCTGAACGACGCGAGCTTCCATTACGAGGCGGAGACGTCGGCCGCACTCGGCTTCGGCTATCGCTGCGGTTTCCTGGGACTGCTGCACCTGGAGATCATCCAGGAGCGTCTGCAGCGCGAGTTCGACCTGGACCTGATCGCGACCGCGCCCTCCGTCGTGTATCGGCTGCAGAAGAACAACGGCGACACCATGGAGCTGCACAACCCGGCCGACATGCCCGACCCGAGCTTGATCAAGCACATCGAGGAGCCGTGGATACGCGCCACCATCATGGTGCCGGACGACTACCTGGGCAACGTGCTGACCCTGTGCAACGAGCGGCGCGGCCGCCAGGCCGACCTTACCTATGTCGGCAACCGCGCGATGGCGGTGTACCAGCTGCCCCTGAACGAAGTGGTGTTCGACTTCTACGACCGCCTGAAATCGATCAGCCGCGGCTATGCCAGCTTCGACTACGCGATGGATTCCTACGAGGAGAGCGATCTCGTGCGCATCTCCATCCTGGTGAACAACGACCCCGTGGACGCGCTGAGCTTCATCGCCCATCGCTCGGTGGCCGAGACGCGCGGCCGCTCCATCTGCGCCAAGCTGAAGGACCTGATCCCCCGCCAGCTGTTCAAGATCGCCATCCAGGCCAGCATCGGCAGCCGCATCATCGCGCGCGAAACGCTGGGCGCACTCAGCAAGGACGTGACCGCCAAATGCTACGGCGGCGACATCAGCCGCAAGCGCAAGCTGCTGGAGAAGCAGAAGGAGGGCAAGAAGCGCATGCGCCAGTTCGGCAAAGTAGAGATCCCGCAAAGCGCCTTCCTGGCCGCGCTGAAGATGGACGCCTGAACGCATCCGCCTTGCC
>CAXUGD010000371.1:0-3456 GCA_964250355.1 uncultured Acetobacteraceae bacterium
GTTACGACGTGGTGGCCCAACTGGGCGCCGCCGACCTCGGAACCGCGGCCCCTAGTTGGCGGCGCGTGCTGCGCCAGCATGGCGGCCGGTTGCTGGTGCTGGCGTTCGATGGCGAGCGCCGGCTGCCGACGGACATGCTGGCCGCCCTGGTGCGCGAGCGGGTCCCGTACGCGGTGATGCCCAAGCTGGACGGCTTGCCGTCCGTCGGCGCGCGCAAGACGTTCCTGGGCCGGGACGGCGTGATGCTGTCTTACCGCAACAACTTGCGCAAGCCGGTCGCACGGCTGGTCAAGCTGTCCTTCGACCTCGGTGCCGCCGCAGCCGCCCTGGTCGTGCTAGCACCGTTCATGCTGCTCGTCGCCGCCCTAGTGAACCTGGATGGCGGCCCCGTCTTCTACGCGCACCGCCGTGTGGGTGCCGGCGGCCGGGTGTTCGACTGCCTGAAGTTCAGGTCCATGGTGGTCGATTCCGACCTGGTGCTGAAGCGCGTTCTGGCCACGGACGCAGCGGCTGCCGAGGAATGGTCGCGCACGCAGAAGCTGCGCCGCGACCCCCGGGTCACCTGGATCGGGCGGTTCCTGCGCAAGACCAGCCTGGATGAACTGCCGCAACTGCTCAACGTTTTGCGCCTGGAGATGAGCCTGGTTGGGCCGCGTCCGATCGTCAGCCTGGAAATCCCGAAATATGCCGAGGACATCGCGTATTACTACGAGACGCGGCCCGGCATCACCGGCCTGTGGCAGGTGAGCGGACGCAACGACACCAGCTATGCCGAGCGGGTCCGGCTAGACACGTGGTACGTGAAAAACTGGACTTTGTGGCAGGACGTCTCCATCCTTGCCCGTACGGTACCGGCCGTGATCAGTGGCAGAGGTGCAGGCTGAAGCATGGCGCGGATGTTCGACACATTGCGGTCCTGGTTCGCCCGCCTTCGCTCGGGGCGGGGTGCATCGCCACGTTCAACGCGGGCCGAGCCGACGGTGCTGGCCGAGCCGAAACTCCAGCAGGTGGCCGCACCCAACGACGTGTTCACGCCGACCCGCCCGCGCGCCGGCCGCCGCACGCTGGTGGGGCGCCAAGCCGAGCTGGCGCGCGTCCTGGAAGCCGTGTTCGACGAAACGGCGCATGTGGTGCTGTATTCCGAGCGCGGCCGCGGCAAGACCTCGCTCTCCAACCTGGCCATCGAATCGCTGCGCCGGCGCGGCGCCATCGTCGCGCGCTGCGCTTGCGAGGCGGAAAGCACCTTTGACACCATCCTGCACGCCCTGGCGCGCGACCTGCCGCCGTCGTTGCTGACGGTGCAGCAGGCCGATCCCGACCTGGAGGGCTGCGAGGGCATCCTGCCCCGCCGCACGCTCCGTCCGGCCGACGTGGCGGCGATCCCGCAGGCGCTGGACTGCCCCTTTGTGGTGTTCGTGGTGGACGAGTTCGACCGGGTGACGGATGGCGAGACGCGCACGCGCCTGGCCGACACGGTCAAGCTGCTGTCCGACCGCGGGTCCAAGCTATATTTCATGATCGTCGGCGTGTCGGACACGCTGGAGCAGATCATCGGCCAGCATCCGTCCATCCAGCGCAACATCGTGCCCATCCACCTGCCGCTGCTGCGCGACGACGAGATTGCGGGCATGATGACCAAGGGCGGCCAGCAGGCCGGCATTGCCTTCAGCGGCGAGGCGGTGCGGCTGGTGGTGACCGTGGCCCGCGGCATGCCCTACATGGCCCAGCTTCTTGGCCTGCGGATCACCCAGGCTGCCCTGCGGCGGGGCGACGAGCAGGTGCAGACGGCCGACCTGCTGGCCGCCGTGCTCCGCCTGCTGGACGACGCAAGTGCCGCCGTGCTGGGCACCTACGCCAGGCTGACCGGCGGCGGGGCGGAGCCGGGCATGCCCGGCCTGCTGCACCGCCTGGCCAATGCCGAGCAGGACGGGTGGGGCCGCATGGCGGTGGCCCGCGTGGCCAACCACGTGGTGGTGGGTGGCCGCCGCCTGCCCGCCCCGGTCTGGACGCGCCTGCTGGAGACGGGGGTGATCGTGCAGCCGGAGGGCGACAGCGGCACCGCGCAGTTCCGCGACCGCGGGCTGATCTACCACATCCAACTGCTGGCGGCCCGCGCCGAGCTGGCCGGTGACAGGCCCGCTTCCGGCGAGCCGGCGCCGGCCGCAGCCACGCCGCCGCGCCTGCGTCCCGTGGGGGCTTCCGGATGAGCCGCGCCCGCCCCACCGGTCCGGATGTCGGCCATGGATAGCATTGCACCTCCGGCCACGCTGCCCGTGCCAGCGGCCTCGCTGGCGCCGGCCCAAATGCTGGCGCAGCTGCGCCGCTACTGGCTGGCCATCGGGCTGTGCGCCGCCGCCGGTGCTTCCACCGCCTATCTTTACGCGCGCTCCCTGCCCAAGGCGTACACGGCGACTGCGGCCGTGGCCGTGGAAGGCGACCGCATCGCCATCCCGGAGCTTCAGGGCGCGCTGCGCACAGACAACGCGCCCGACCCGTTCCCGCTGGTGCACACGGAGGTGCAGGCGCTGGCGGCGCGGCAGCTGATCGAGGGCGTAACCCGCGAGCTTCACCTGGACCGTGACCCCGAGTTCAACGGGTCGCTGCGCCCGCCCTCGACGCTGGACCGCGCGCGAGACTGGGTGAAGCGCTTCCTGCCCAATAGCGGAGCTGCCGACACCTCGGGCACGATCAACAATGACGCGCTGTTCGGGGCCGTCATCCACAACCTGGTGATCAGCCAGGACAACCGCAGCCTGGTGATCGGCATCGGGTTTACCGCGCACGATCCGGCGCTGGCGGCACAGTTCGTCAACACGTTAATCGGCCGCTACATCGAGAGCCGGGCCCAACGGCGCGTTTCGGTCAACGAGGGGGCCAACGCGGCCATGTCGCAGCGCATCGACCAGGTGCGGGCCGATATCGAGCGGATCGAGCAGCAGATGCGCGACCTGCGCGAACGCTCGGGCCTGGTGGGCTTGCGCGCGGGCAGCGTGGGCCAGCAGCAGGTCGAGGACCTGGCATCGGCGGCCTCGCGCGCCACGCTCGACCGCAGCCAGATCGAGGCCAATTACAGCCGGGCCGCTGCCCTAGCCTCCGGCGGGTCGTCGGACGCGCTGGCCAGCGTGCTGGAATCGCCCACCATCTCGCGGCTGCGCGGACAGGAGGCGGAAGCGTCGGAGAAGGTTGCTGACCTGTCGCAGCGCTACGGCTCCGCCTATCCCGCCCTGCGCAGTGCACAGGCCGACCTGGCCGCGACGCGGCGAGAGATCGCCGGCGAGACGCACCGCATCGTGGCCTCGCTGGCCACCCAGCTCCGCGTGGCCCGCGCGCACGAGGCCGACGTGCTGGCACAGCTGCAGGCCGCCCGCCAGGCCGGGCTGACCGCGCAGAACACGCAAGCGCAGCTCGACCAGCTGCAGGGCGACGTGGCGACGCGGCGCGACCTGTACCGCACGT
>CAXUGD010000372.1:0-3448 GCA_964250355.1 uncultured Acetobacteraceae bacterium
GTGGTGGGGCGTCCTACCAGGATCGCCGCCGGGCGGACGCGGCCCGCCCGGACGGGGGCCGGAGGAGGGTGGCCGGTTGCCGGCAAAGGATGGTGGCTTCATCGCTGCGCTATAGCGGAGGCCGCTTGCGGCGGCCATGCCGCGACCGTTTGACAAGGCGGCACCCCCGGCGGCATACCGCGCGCATCCGCGCTGCGCCGGCGGAGGGGTGCCCGAGTGGCTAAAGGGGGCGGACTGTAAATCCGCTGGCTTCGCCTACGTTGGTTCGAATCCAACCCCCTCCACCACCATTCCCGCGCAACACATGCAGTTACAGCGACAGGATAGTTATGCCTTTTACCATCTACGACGCGTCCATCCCGATATTCATCCGCGGCATGCGCAACCTTGCCAGCTACCTGGGCAAGGCCCAGGCCGATGTCCTGTCCCGCCGGATCGATCCCGCCGTGATCATCGATGCACGCCTCGCCCCCGACATGCATAAGCTGTCACGCCAGGTGCAGATCGCGTCCGACACGGTCAAGAACGCCGCGGCCCGGCTCGCGGGCCAGGAGGCGCCGAGCTTCCCCGACACGGAAACCACGTTCGACGAATTGCAGGCGCGGATCGAGAAAACGGTCGCTTTCCTCACCACCGTCACCGCCGAACACGTGCAGGGCAGCGAGGACCGCACGATCACCGTTAAATTTCCAGGCCGGGAAGTGACGTTCACCGGCGCAAGCTACCTGACGGGCTTCGTGTTGCCGAACCTCTATTTTCATATGACGGCCGCCTACGCGATCTTGCGCCATAACGGCGTGCCGCTGGGCAAGGCCGATTTTATGGGCGCGTGAACGCCTGAAGGCCAGCCGGGCCCGCACGCGAAGTGCGCGCCCGGCTCCCGGCAACTACTTCGCCTTCAGCGTCGGCAGCAGTTGGTTCATCAGCGGCGTGCCTATGCCGGTAACCAGGTCGTAGCCGACCTTGGCCGAGTATCCGCCGTTGCTGCCCGATTTGATGTCGCGAAAATTGGCGCTGCCCAGCAACGGGTAGATCAGCGGGTTCAGCAATCCCAGCGTGCTCTTGCCGGCACTGAGCCGCGCGTCGTTGACCAGCGCCACGAAGCCCGCCCAGATCGGGGTAGCGACCGACGTGCCGCCAAACACCTCCACGTTGCCGTTCAGGATGATCGCGACACCCGTCTCGGGGTCGCCCACCGCAGCCACGTCGGGCACGCCGCGCGAGGGGAGTTTGAGCGAGGCCTGGTAGCTGGGCGTGACGAACAGCGTGCTGAGGCCGCCGCCGCTGCCCGACCACGCCGTTTCGGTGGCCGCACCCGTCTTGCTCAGCTTCAGCGTGGTGCCGCCCACGGCCGCGACGTACGGGCTGGTCGAGTCGAACGAGGGCACGTTGCCGCCGCTTTTGCCGCATTCCTCCGACCCGGAATCCCCCGAGGCGACCAGCACGGTCGCGCCCAGGGAAACCAATATCTCGTGGTAATACAGGTCCGTCAGCGCTTGCGATTGCGAGACGCTCGCCTCGCACTCGCCGAGGCTGATGGAGACCTGGTCGATGCGCACGCCGTTCGTGGCGTCCAGGATGATCGCCTCGTAGCCGTTATCCACGGCCGCGTTCTGCAGCGTGGCCGTCGCATACACCCGCACGTGCGAACTGGGCGCCAGGGCGCTGGACAGCTCCGTGTCGATCGACTCCTCGCCCGAGGGCGCGGGCAGCGAGCCGAGCGAGGCCTGGATGAAGGTGATGTTGGACAACGATTGCGGGGTGTTCGTGTCTTTCCAATAGGTCGTGAGGTCCGACGTGTTGGGAAAGGTGTCGATGATGATCGCCGTCGTCGTGTTGGCGCCCGTCTGACTGAGCCCGGTCGCTTTGTAAGCCTCCTTGATGCCGGCCGGCGTATAGCCCGCGTTGGCCCGCGTACGGTCTCGCCGGATATGGAACGTGTGGTAGTGGAGATGCGGCTGCAGCCCGTTGATGCCGAGCAGGATCGGCGACAGCGCCGCGGGGACGGACGGCGCCGAAACCGCGCTGATGTAGTCCGCACCTTCGCTTTCGACGTGCTCCAGATCGACCGCCAGCGCGCGCGCCACGGTCTCTACGGTGCCCGACACCTCGATCGTCAAACGGGTAGGCGACAAACGATCCACCGACAGGCCGGCAGCTTTGGCCCAGGCGACCACCGCCTGGTAGTCGGCCTGGGCGGGGAAGAAACGCTGCCGCAACTCGGCCGGTCCGATGCGGCCACCCGCAGCGGCCCGCGCCGCCAGCATCTCACCGTCGCGGGGGCGCAGCGCCAGGTTAAAACGCAGCATGGCGGCCGGATCGGGCTTGCCCAGCAGGTGGACCTCGGGCCGCAGCGGGACCACGCTTGCGTCCAGTCGGACCGAGGGCGTTGCAGCATGGGCGAGTGTCGCCGCGGCCGTGGCGAGCAGGGCGAGACCTGAGGTGAGTCTTCCGGACAAGAGCGGTTCCTCTCGTAGTGAATAACGTTGCGCTGTACCGGGCGGCGCGGCGCCCAAAAGCGGATAGCGGCCCCGATGGGCGGACGTTAAGCATCGCCGGACAGGCGAGTCCTGACCGAATCCCGACGAAATCCTGAAATCTCGCGCAACGGAGTCATTTATGCTTCAACGTTCCGTATGACCGGACGCAGCTTCGACGATTGGACCGTCGGCGACAGGATCGCCCACGAGATCCGCCGCACCGTCACCGAGACGGACAACCTGCTGATCTCCACGCTGACCCACAACCCGCAGCCGCTTCACCTGGACGCGGAATATGCGGCCGAAACCGAGTTCGGGCGCATCGTGGTCAACGGCACCTTCACCTTCGCGCTGATGGTGGGCCTGTCGGTGGGCGACACCACGCTGGGCACACTGGTGGCCAACCTCGGCTACGACAAGGTGGTCATGCCGAACCCGGTCTTCGTGGGCGATACGCTGCACGCCGAAACGGTGGTGGAAGAGGTGCGCCCCAGCCGCTCGCGCCCGCAGGCCGGCATCGTGGTGTTCCGCCACCGGCTGCATAACCAGCGCGGCCAGCTGGTGTGCGAGTGCCTGCGTAGCGCCCTGCTGCACCGCCGCCCCCCGGCCCCCGCCGCATGACGTGGCGCAGCTTGCTGTTCGTTCCGGGTGACCGGCCGGATCGCATGGCGAAAGCCCGCGACACGGATGCTGACGCGCTGATCCTCGACCTGGAGGACTCGGTGGCCGAAGCCGCCAAGCCGCAGGCCCGTCAGGCCGTCGCGGCCTTCCTGGCGGCGCCGCGCCGCAAGACCCTGTTGGTCCGCTTCAACCCGCTGGACGGCCCGTTTGCGGAAGCCGACCTGGCCGGCGTGGCCCCGGCTTGTCCGGACGGCATCGTGCTGCCCAAGGCCGGCGGCGGCGCCGACGTGGCCCGCCTCGCCGCGCTGCTCGACCGGCACGGCGCGGCCCACGCGCTGGTCCTGCCG
>CAXUGD010000373.1:0-3422 GCA_964250355.1 uncultured Acetobacteraceae bacterium
CTCGCTGAAGGGCCGGTTCAGCCACCGGCAGCCCCAGGTGGCTCCCGCGCCGCCGCCGCGGCGCGAGGCGGGCGGAACGCCGCTGCGACCGCCTGCGGAAATCCTGGCCCCCGCCATGCTGATCGTGGCGGAGCTGACGCTGCCGCAATGCGCCAAGTACCGCGTCTGGCAGAAGCAGGAGATGCTGCGGCGCCTGGGGATCCCCTGCCGCGTGGTCGATTGGCGCGATGCGGAGGATTGCCTGTCGGCCGCGGCAGTCGCCACGCAGGCGATCCTGTACCGCGTGCCGGCCTACCCCGCCGTGCTGCACCTGATCGCACGGCTGCACCACCTGCGCGTGCCGGTGGCATGGGAGGTGGACGACCTGATCTTCGACAGGGCGCTGTTCCTGCAGAACCGCAACGTGGACACGCTGGATCCCGAGCTGCGGCGCGGCATCCTGTCCGGCGTCACGCTGTATCGCGACGCGATGCTGGCCTGCGGCGCCGGCATCGCCAGCACGCCGCATCTGGCCCAGGCCATGCGGGAGGCGGGGCTGGACACGGTGAGCGTGGTCGAAAACGCGCTGGACGCGGAAACGCTGGGCACGGCTGCCCGCCTGCGCATCGCGCGCTTGGCCGAGTTCGCCACACCGCGCCCGTTCGTGCTGATCACCTACGGGTCCGGCACCAAGACGCACGATGCCGATTTCAGGGAGGCGGCGCCCGCCCTGCTGCGGCTGTTGCACCAGCGTCCGGCGGTGCGGCTGCGCATCGTGGGCGAGCTGAACATGCCTGCGGGTTTCGATGCGTTCGGCGAGCGCGTGCAGCACCTGCCGCCCACCCCCTACGCCCACTATCTCCGTTTGCTGGCCGACAGCGACATCAGCGTGGCCCCGCTGGAAGCCACGCCCTTCAACGACGCCAAGAGCAACATCAAGTTCCTGGAAGCGGCGATCCTGGGCGTGCCCTCCGTGTGCTCGCCGCGGGCGCATTTCATCGCGGTGATGCGCGACGGCGAGACCGGGCTGCTGGCCGATGGCGAGGAGTCCTGGTTCGCGGCCCTGGACGCCCTGGCCGGCAACCCCGGGCTGCGGGCGCGCCTGGGCCAAGCCGCCTTGCAGACGGCGCTGGAGCGCTACGGCCTTGCCGGCGTGGCCCGCCGGCAGGTGGCGCCGCTGCTGCAACGCGCGCCGGACCGGCGGCGGCCGGCCAGCCTGCGAGTGCTGTTTGCCAACATCTACTTCGCGCCGCGCAGCTATGGCGGGGCCACACTGGTGGCCGAGGAAATGGCGCGCCGCCTGCACGCGGGCGGCGACACCGACGTGCACGTGGCCACCGGGCTGCCGCACGACGCGCCGGACCGCGCGCAGGCGCGCACGGACCAGGACGGCATCACCGTCTGGGCGCTGCCGGTCGCCGATGCCGACGCAGTGGCCGAGTTCGACGACCCTTCGGCAGGCGCCCTGTTCGGCCGCCTGCTGGATGCGGTGCAGCCCGACGTGGTGCACCTGCACGCCGTGCAATGGCTCAGCGCCAGCCTGGCCGCGGCCTGCAGCGAGCGCCGCATCCCCTACGTAATTACCCTGCACGACGCCTGGTGGCTGTGCGCCCGCCAGTTCATGGTGATGGAAAACGGACAGTACTGCTACCAGAAGACGATCGACCTGCACGTGTGCCAGAACTGCCTGCCCGGCGCGCGGCACCTGTGGCAGCGCAGCGCGTTGCTGTGCGCCGCGCTGGACGGCGCGGCCCTGCTGCTTTCGCCCAGCGAGGCGCATCGCAAGCTCTATCTGGCCAACGGCGTGAGCCCGGACAAAATCGTCGTCGCGCCCAACGGCGTCCGGCTGCCCTCCGCCCGCCCTGCGCGGCAGCCCGGCCCGGTGCTGCGCTTCGCCTATGTCGGCGGCGCTGTCGAGATCAAGGGGTTCTCCATCGTCAAGCGCGCCTTCGAAGCCCTGCAGCGCAGCGATTGGGAGCTGGTGCTGGTGGATAACACGCTCAGCCTCGGCTTCTCGTCGGTGGATGCTGCGGCGTGGCACGTGCAGGGAGCACTGACGATCGTGCCCGCCTACACGCAGGACGAAATCGACAGCTTCTTCGCCGGCATCGACGTGCTGCTGTTTCCGTCGCAGTGGAAGGAGAGCTTCGGGCTGACGGTGCGCGAGGCGCTGGTGCGCGACGTCTGGGTGATCGCGACAGAGGGCGGCGGCCCGGGCGAGGCGATAGCCGACGGGGTGAACGGCACGCTGATCGCGCTGGACGGACGGCATGACGGGCTGCAGCACGCCCTGGAGGCGCTGCTCGACCGGCCCGGCCGGCTGGCCGGCTACGCCAACCCGCTGGCCGGCGGCGTGATGGGCTACGCGGCACAGGCCGAGGCGTTGCGCGCCACGCTGGCGCAGGTGGCCCGGGAGCATGGGGGCGGGCGATGAGCGTCGAGCCGCCCTTGTCCGCCCTGACCGATGCGGCGCTCGACCCGCTGTTCTGGCAACCGGCGCGCCACGACGCCGACAGCGCCTGGTTCGGCCACGTGCCGTTCGCGCACTGGCTGGTGGCCACCCACCGCCCGGCCAGCATCGTGGAGCTCGGCACCCATAACGGCGTGTCCTACGCGGCGTTCTGCGAGGCGGTGCTGCGCTGCAAGCTCGATACGCGAGCGCTGGCGGTTGACACCTGGCGCGGCGACGAACATGCCGGCTTTTACGGCGACGAGGTTTACGCGGCGCTGCGGCAATTCCACGACGGGCGCTACGCCGCGTTTTCCACCCTGCTACGCACCACCTTCGACGACGCGCTGGCCTTCGTGCCCGACGGCAGCGTCGATCTGCTGCACATCGACGGACGGCACCGCTACGAAGACGTGTCGCACGATTTCGCGACGTGGCGCCCCAAGCTGTCGGATCGCGCCGTGGTGCTGTTCCACGACACCAACGTGCACGAGGGCGATTTCGGCGTCTGGCGGCTATGGGCCGAGCTGCGCGCGGCGCACCCGAGCTTCGAGTTCCTGCACGGCCATGGCCTGGGCGTGCTGGCGGGGGGCGCAGCGCTGGACGGGGCGGCGGCGGCGCTGTGCGCGCTGGCCGACCACGGCGCGGTGAACACGCTGCGCGAACGCTTCGCCGCGCTGGGCGACCGCTGGATAGCGGCACGGGACGGGCGCACGCAGGCGCGCGTGCTGGCCGACCTGCATGGGTCGCTGGGCAGGGCGATGCACGACCTGGCCCAGACCCGGCAGTTTGGCGAGGCCGCGCAGGGGGAGGTGAACAGGCTGTTTCCCCAGTTGCAGAAGCTGACGGAACAGCACCGGGCGGCCCGCGCCAGCCTGGCCCAGCTGCGGCACGACGCGGCCACCCGCGACCTGCAACTGGCCGAGCTGGCGCAGAGCGCCGCCTCGGCCCAAGCGGCGCTGGACGCCCAGCTTGCCGCGCGCGCGGCCGAGAT
>CAXUGD010000374.1:0-3414 GCA_964250355.1 uncultured Acetobacteraceae bacterium
GGCCGATGCGCGGGCCGGCCGGCGGACCCAGGCGGCCGAGCCAGGCGGCGAGGTGGGCAGGCTCGGCGGCCAGATAGGGCGTCGTGGCGGGAACGCTCTCGAGCCGGGTGCCGAAGGCGAGCGGCAGCGACATCAGCGGGCAGTGCGCGTCGAAGGCGGGCAGCGGCGCGCCCGCCGGGATCAGGTCGTCCACGCCAGCCAGCGTCTCCAGCAGCGGCAGCAGGGGTGCGGGCGCTTCTAGCAGCACGCACGCGCCGCGGGCGCGGACCAGCGGGGCGTAGCGGCAGAACTGGATGGTGTCGCCGAAACCCTGTTCGGCGTGCAGCAGGATCGTGCGGCCGGCGAGCGGCGTTTCGCCAAGCCAGAGCGGCTGGGCGAAGCTCCGCCGCTTGCCGCGGAAGGACGGGTCGGTCCACCGCCACTCGTATTCGCGCCACCCACGGTCGTAATCGCCCAGGGCGAGGCAGATGGAGGCGGCGTTCCAGTGCGCCAACGCCAGTTCGGGGTGGGCAGCCAGCACCATGTCCACCGCGCGCATCGCCTCCGCGCTGCGGCCGGCGGCGTGCAGGGCGTAGGCGCGGTTCACCCCGACATCGGTCAGGCTCGGGTCGGCGGCGGCCGCATCCAGGTCGGCGATGGCCTCGGCAGGGCGGTGCAGGGCGAGCAGCGCTTCGGCGCGCGTCTGGTGGGGCAGCGCCGCGCCCGGCTGCAGTGCCAGGAGGTGGTCGCAGGTGGCCAGTGCCGCCTCGTGCAGGCCCAGGCGGGTCTCGGCGACCACCTTGTTCTGCCAGGCGGCCAGGAAACGGGGGTCGAGCGTCACGGCGCGGCTGAAGCTCGCCAAAGCCTCGGCGTCGCGCCCCAGCGTCATCAGCGTGTTGCCGCGGTTGTAGTACAGCGTCGGATCGCCCGGGCTGAGTGCCAGTGCCTGGTCCAGGCTGGCCAGGGCCTCGGGCGCGCGGTCGAGCGCGTTGAGCGTGGTGGCGCGGTTGTTGTGGAGCTGGGAGGAGCGGGCGTTCCGGCGTAGCGCGCGTTCGAAGAAACCGAGTGCGCGTTCGTGGCGGCCCGCTTGGTGCGCAACGATGCCGAGGCAGTGGAGCGCCTCGAAGTGCTCGGGCTCGGCCCGCAGGATGCGGCGGTACAGCCGTTCCGCCTCGTCCAGCCGCCCCGCATGATGCGCCGCCAGCGCGGCCTGAAGGGAATGTGCCATAGAAACGGCGTTTGGGGCCGACTGGCCCCAACGGGTCCCCTAATCCTGCAAAACGCGGTCAGGCCGCATGGGCCGGGGCCGCGGTAGGGGCACAACAGGCCCGTGCAGCGCCGACCCGCGCCCCGACAAGGACGGGTTGGTCATGAAGTAGTCGTGCGCGGAGACGGGTTTGCTGCCCGGCGGCAGGCGTTGCCACGCGCCATCGGCACGCAGCTCCCAGGATTGCAGCGTGTCCTTCAGGTTCACCACCATGATCTGGTCCAGCACCTGGGCGTGCACGGTGGCGTTGCGGATCGGCACCAGGGTTTCCACGCGCCAGTCCATGTTGCGCTCCATCCAGTCGGCCGAGCTGATGAACACCAGCGCGTGGCGGCTGGGCAGGCGGTGGCCGTTGCCGAAGGCGCAGATGCGCCCGTGTTCCAGGAAGCGGCCGACGATGGATTTGACGCGGATGTTCTCCGACAGGCCGGGCACGCCGGGGCGCAGGCAGCAGATGCCGCGTACCACCGCCATCACGCACACGCCGGCGCGGCTGGCGTCGTATAGCCGGTCGATCAGCTTGGGATCGACCAGGCTGTTCAGCTTCAGCCAGATGGAGGCCGGCTTGCCCTCGCGGGCGAAGGCGATCTCGCGGCCGATCAGGTCGGTCAGCGTGCTGCGCGTGGTCAGCGGCGAGAAGGCCAGCGCGTCCATGCGTTCGGGCTGCGCGTAGCCGGTCATGTAGTTGAACAGCCGCATGGCGTCGCGCGTGAGGTCCGGGTCGGCGGTGAAGAAGCTGAGGTCGGTGTAGATGCGCGCGGTCACGGGATGGTAGTTGCCGGTGCCGTAATGGGCGTAGCTGCGGATGGCGGTGCCCTCGCGCCGGACCACCAGGCTGATCTTGGCGTGGGTTTTCAGCTCGGCGAAGCCGAACACCACCTGCACGCCGGCCGCCTCCAGGCTGCGGGCGAGGCGGATGTTGGCCTCCTCGTCGAAGCGGGCGCGCAGTTCCACCATCGCCGTGACCGACTTGCCGGTCTCCGCCGCCTCGACAAGCGCTTTGACGATCGGGCTGTCGCTGCTGGTGCGGTAGAGCGTCTGCTTGATGGCCACCACGTAGGGGTCGGCCGCGGCCTGGCGCAGGAACTGCACCACCACGTCGAAGCTCTCGAACGGGTGGTGGACGATGATGTCCTTGGCACGGATGGCGGCAAAGCAGTCGCTGCCGAAGTCGCGTATGCGTTCGGGGAAGCGCGGCGTGTAGGGCGGGAACAGCAGGTCGGGCCGGTCATCGACGATCAGCTGCTTCAGATCGACCACGCCCAGCAGGCCCTGCTGCACGTTGACCTCGCTGCGGTCGGTATCCACGCTGTCGGCCACCAGCTCCACCAGCGTCTCGGGCATGTCGGCTGCCACGGCCAGGTGGATGACCGAGCCGCGGCGGCGCCGTTTCAGCGCGGTCTCGTACATGCGGACCAGGTCTTCGGCTTCCTCCTCGTACTCGATGTCGGTGTCGCGGATCAGGCGGAACAGGCCCTGGCCGCTCACGGCAAAGCCGGGGAAGACGCGCTGCAGGAACAGGCCCACCACGTCTTCCAGCATGACGAAGCGGACCTTCTTCGGGCCGGTCCCGGGGTCGGCGGCCGATGGCAGGCGGATGAAGCGGTCCACCTGGCTAGGCAACGGGATCAGGCCGCGCATGTAGTGCCCGCCATGCGGGTTGGCGTTGGCCAGGTCCTCGTCGCGGTGCAGCTGCAGCGCCATCACCAGGCCCATGTTGGGGATGAAGGGGAAGGGGTGCGCCGGGTCGATGGCCAGCGGCGTCAGCACGGGGAAGACGCGTTCCATGAACCAGGTGTCGAGCCAGCGGCGCTCGTCCTCGCTGGTCCGCGCCACCTCGCACACCTCGATGCCGGCGCCGGCCAGGGCGGCGCGCAGGTCGAGCCAGACCGTCTGCTGGCGGTCCAGCAGCCTGCGGGCGCGTTCGTTGACGGCCTCGAGCTGCTGCGCCGCAGTGCGGCCGTCCGGCGAGAGCTGGGGCAGGCCCGAGCGCGCCTGGCCGATCAGCCCCGCAACGCGGACGGAGAAGAACTCGTCCAGGTTGGCCGCCGAGATGGAGACGAAGCGCAGCCGTTCCAGCAGCGGATGGCGGGTGTTCTCGGCCTCCTCTACCACGCGGGTGTTGAAATCCAGCCAGGACAGCTCGCGGTTGATGAAGCGGTCGGGGC
>CAXUGD010000375.1:0-3414 GCA_964250355.1 uncultured Acetobacteraceae bacterium
CGCCCTGCCCCCCCGCTACAAGCCTGGCCCTGATCGCGCGTCCGGGCCTGTGTGGGCATGCCTGGCCGCGACGCTCGCGTTTGGCGCCACCCCGGCGCCGTTTGCGAGTTTGACCGCAAGGAGTAACGAAATGCCCAAGATGAAGACGAAGTCTTCCGTCAAGAAGCGCTTCAAGATCACCGCCACCGGCAAGGTGCTGGCCGGCCCCGGCAAGAAGCGGCACAACCTGTCCGCCCGCCCGCAAAAGGCGATCCGCAGCAACCGCGGCAGCCAGACCCTGACCCATGCGGACGGCCTGACCGTCAAGCAGTGGGCGCCCTACGGCCTCGGTTGAGCAGGAGCGCATAGATGGCACGCGTCAAACGGGGTGTGACGACCCACGCCCGCCACAAGAAGGTGCTGAAGCAGAGCAAGGGCTTCTTCGGCCGGTCTTCGACCAACTACCGCATTGCGCTGGAGCGGCTGGAAAAGTCGCTGCAATACGCCTACCGCGACCGGCGGGTGAAGAAGCGCGAGTTCCGCGCGTTGTGGATCCAGCGCATCAACGCCGCGGTGCGCGAGCACGGGATCACCTACAGCCGTTTCATCCACGGCCTGAACCAGACCGGGATCGAGATCGACCGCAAGGTGCTGGCAGCGATCGCATTCGACGATCCGGGCGCGTTTACCGAGATCGTGCGCGCCGTGCAGGCGACCATCGAGGCGGGTGCGGCGCCCGAGCCTGCCGCGGCGGCGTAGGCCGCTCCAAGGACCAACTCGGCCGGGCTTGTGTCCCGGCCGTCCGCGCGGTTCCGCCGGTGGCGGCGCTCGAACGTCGGTCCGGGTATCCGGGCCGGCGGCGTGCGTGATGAAGCGCGTGGGTGCCCGGGACAGGCCCGGGCAAGGTGCGGTTTTCTCCGTCGGGGCTCAGATGTCGGACGATCTTGACGCGCTGCGTGCACAAACACTCACCTCGCTCGCCCAGGCCGGTGACCTGCGCGCCTGGGACGCCGTCCGTGTCGCCACGCTGGGCAAGTCCGGCGCGCTCACCACGCTGCTGAAGGAACTGGGCAAGACGGCGCCGGAGCAGCGGCGCGAGCGCGGGGTGGCGCTGAACCGGCTGAAAGACGAGCTTGCGGCCGCGGTCGAGGCGCGCCGGGTCACGCTGGACGCCGCCGCACTCGACGCCCGCCTGGCCGCCGAGCGCATCGACATCACCCTGCCGCCCCGCGCCGAGACGCCCGGCAGCATCCACCCGATCAGCCGCACGCTGGAAGAGATGTACGCCATCTTCGGCGCCATGGGCTTCTCGGTGGCCGAAGGTCCGGACGTCGAGACCGACTGGCACAACTTCTCCGCCCTCAACATCCCCGGCCACCACCCGGCGCGCGACGACCACGACACGTTTTACCTCAAGGGGGGCTACCTGCCAGGCGAGGAGGGCGGGCCGCCGCGTGTGCTGCGCACCCACACCAGCCCCGTGCAGATACGCACCATGCTGAGCGAGCCCCCGCCGATCCGCGTGATCGTGCCCGGCCGCACCTACCGCGCGGACCACGACGCCACCCACTCGCCGATGTTCCACCAGTGCGAGGGCTTGGTGATCGACCGCGACATCACGCTGGGCCACCTGAAAGGCTGCCTTTCCGACTTCCTGCGCGCCTTCTTCGGCATCGCCACCCTGCCGGTTCGCTTCCGCGCCAGCTACTTCCCGTTCACCGAACCGAGCATGGAGGTGGATATCGGCTGGAACCGCGCCACCGGCGAGGTGGGTGCCGGCACGGACTGGCTGGAGATCCTGGGCAGCGGCATGGTGCATCCGCGCGTGCTGGCCAATTGCGGCATCGACCCGCGCGAGTGGCAGGGCTTCGCCTTCGGCATGGGGGTCGAGCGGGTGACCATGCTGAAGCACGGCATGCCGGACCTGCGGCCGTTTTACGAGAGCGACCTGCGCTGGCTGCGCCATTACGGCACGCCGCCCTTCACCCCGGCAGCACTGCACGAGAGCGCCGGGCCGTGAAGTTCTCCCTGTCCTGGCTACGCGACCACCTCGACACCGCGGCGCCGCTCGACCGGATCACGACGGCGCTGTCGAGCATCGGCCTGGAAGTCGAGGGCGTGACCGACCGCGGCGCCCCGCTGGCGTCGTTCCGCACCGCGCGCATCGTCGAAGCCGTCCAGCATCCCGATGCCGACCGCCTGCGCGTGTGCCGGGTGGATGCCGGCAGCGGCGAGGAGGCCGTGGTCGTCTGCGGCGCGCCCAACGCGCGCACCGGGTTGCACGCGGTGTTCGCGCCGCCCGGCGCCGTCATCCCGGCCACCGGCGCCACCCTGAAGATCGGCAAGATACGCGGCGTCGCCTCGGCCGGCATGCTGGTGAGCGCGCGCGAGATGGCACTGGGCGACGACCACGAGGGCATCGTCGAGCTGCCGGACGGCACCCCGGTCGGCCTGTCTTACGCGCGCTGGGCCGGGCTGGACGACCCGGTGATCGAGATCGGCGTGACCCCGAACCGCGGCGACGCGCTGGGCGTGCGCGGCATCGCGCGCGACCTGGCGGCCGCCGGGCTGGGCACGCTGAAGCCGTGGGCCGCCGATCCGGTCGATCCGGCCTTCCCCACGCCGATCGAGTGGCGGATTGGCTGGCCGGAGGCCTGCCCCTGGGTGCTGGGCCGCAGCCTGCGCGGCCTGCGCAACGGCCCCAGCCCGGACTGGCTGCGCAAGCGCCTGGCGGCGATCGGGTTGCGGCCGATCAGCGCACTCGTGGACATCACCAACTTCTTCACCTTCGACCTCGGCCGGCCGCTGCACGTCTTTGATGCCGGCCGCATCGCGGGCCGCACGCTGACGCTCCGGCGCGGTGCGGACGAGACGTTCCGCGCGCTGGGCGGCCGCGACGTGACCGCGGGCGCCGAGGACCTGGTGATCGCGGATGGGAGCGGCGCCATCTCGCTGGCCGGCATCGTCGGCGGCGAATCCACCGGCACGGGGGACGGCACGACCGACGCTTTCATCGAGTGCGCGCTGTTCGATCCCGTCACCACGGCGCGCACCGGCCGCCGCCACCAGATCAGCACGGACGCGCGCCAGCGTTTCGAGCGCGGCATCGACCCCGCCTTGCTGCCGGCGGCACTCGAGGCGGCCACGCGCATGGTGCTGGAGCTTTGCGGCGGCGAGGCGGGCACGGTGGTCTCGGCCGGCGCCGAGCCGGCATGGCAGCGTCAGGCGAGCCTTCGTTACGAGCGCCTGGCCGGGCTGGGCGGTGCCGACATCGCGCCGCCTGAGGCCGACGCCATCCTGCAGCGCCTCGGCTTCACCGTCAGCCCGCTCGGCAACGGCAGCCTGTCGGCGGACGTGCCGTCCTGGCGCAACGACATCGCCGGCCGCCCCGGTCCGGACCCGTCGCCGCTGCTGGACGCGGCGCGCGCCCGCGAC
>CAXUGD010000376.1:0-3399 GCA_964250355.1 uncultured Acetobacteraceae bacterium
GCCGAACGCCGCCTGGTCCAGCGCCAGCCCGGCGGCCAAGGCCCCGAACCAAGCGGCATCCGTGTGCTTCGGCACCGAGACGGTCAGCAGGTAGTGCAGCGGCACCGCCCCCATGGCAGCCATGTCGGACAGGTTCACCCGCAGCAGCTTGCGGCCCAGCGTCTCCACCGGGTCGCCGGGCAGAAAATGCACGCCCTCCACCACCGTGTCGGCCGAGACCACGAGTTCGCGGCCGGGGGGCGGGGTGAACACCGCCGCGTCGTCCAGCAGGCCGAGCGCACCCGGGGCGGCCAGCGGGCGGAAGCTGGCGATGCGCTGGAACTCGGGAGGAAGGTCGGGGGCTGCCATGCCCGGTCGGGGGATGGGCGTTATTGCCGGACCTCGAACTCGCGCGGCCGCAGCGTGTGGGCCATGCGGTCCATCAGGCCGTTGGCCATCTTCGGCTCGTCGCCGTGGAAGAAGCCGTGCGCCACGTCCATGTACTCGTTGATCACCACGGCCACCGGCGGGCCGTCGCGCATGGTGAACTCGGCGCCGGCCGCGCGCAGCAGCGCGCGCAGCACCGGATCCAACCGGCCCAGCGGCCACTCCGCCGGCAGCGACTGGACGAGCAGCCGGTCCAGCTCGTCCTGCTTCTGCACCGCCTCGCGCACGATGCGGCCGAACAGCTTCACATGCGCGTCGGGCACGCGGCCCTCTTCGTAGCCGCCCGTACCGGGCAGCTCGCCCAGGCGGTGGCGCACGAACTGGTCGATCACCGCCTCCGGGTTCTCGCCCCCCTGCTCGGCCTGGAACAGCGCCTGCACGGCGCCCACCCGCGCCGCCGTCCTCGGTCGCGACGTGGCGGGCCGTGTCGCCGGTGTCTTGCCCATCAAACCGCTCCCAGTCGCCGTGCGGCGGCCACCTGCAGCAACGCCGCCGCGGCCGCTTCGGCACCCTTGTTGTGTCCGTCCGCCCCGCTGCGGGCCAACGCCTGCTCGATGGAATGCACCGTCAGCACGCCCGAACCCAGGGCGATGCCGTGTTGCAGCGCGACACTCATCAGCCCCGCCATCGTCTGCTGGCAGATATAGTCGTAGTGGTCGGTGCCGCCGCGCACGATGCAGCCCAGTGCCACGTAGCCGTCGAAGGCCCGCGACCCGCGCAGCGCCAGCCGTATGGCCTGCGGCAGCTCGAAGCTGCCCGCCACGTCCAGCACCTCGTGCGTGGCCCCGGCGCCACGCAGGATGCGCACCGCCCCCTCCGTCATGCCGTCCAGCACCGCGCGGTAATAGGGGGCCCGCACCACCAGCAGGTGCGCGGGCGGCCCCGGCACCGCGGGGGAAGCCGGCAGCGGCGCGTCGGCCGTGCTCACGCGGTCGGCTCGATCGGGCGCCGGCCCACCACGTTCAGCCCGTAGCCCTCCAGCCCCACGATGGTGCGCTCGGTGTTGGACAGCAGAGTCATGTCGCGCACGCCCAGGTCGGCCAGGATCTGCGCGCCGATGCCGTAGTCGCGCAGCATGCGCTCGCGCGTCGCGGCATGGCTGCCCCGCCCCGTCACCATGTCCAGCAGGCCGGGCGTGCGCCAATCGTGCAGCACCACCATTACGCCGCGTCCCTCCGCCTCGATCTGCCGCATCGCCTGGTGCATCTGCCGCTGCGTGGCACCGCCCGGCAGCATCTGGATCGGGTGCAGCGCCTGCATGCGCACCAGCACCGGGCCGGGCCGGGCAAGGTCGCCCTTCACCATCACCACGTGCTCCGCCCCATTCAGCGTGCTGCTGTACACCATCACTTGCCACGGCCCGGTATCCAGCTCCTGCGTGGTCGTCTCGTGCAGGCGGCGCACCAGCTTTTCCGTGCCGCGCCGGTAGCCGATCAGGTCGGCGATCGTGCCCAGTTTCAGCCCGTGCAGCTGGGCGAACCCCACCAGGTCGGGCAGCCGCGCCATGGTGCCGTCGGCGTTCATGATCTCGCAGATCACGCCGGCCGGGATCAGCCCGGCCATGCCCGCGATGTCCACCGCCGCCTCCGTATGGCCGGCCCGCACCAGCGTGCCGCCGGCGCGGGCCGCCAGCGGAAACACGTGGCCCGGCGAGACCAGGTCCTGCGGCGTGCCCTGGGGGTTGATCGCCACCGCAATGGTATGCGCCCGGTCCCGGGCCGAGACGCCGTCGGTGATACCGTCCCGCGCCTCGATACTGACGGTGAACGCCGTCTGGTGGCGCTGCTGGTTGGTGACCGCCATCATCGGCAGCGCCAGCCGCCCCACCTGCGCCGGCGTCAGCGCCAGGCAGATCAGCCCGCGCGCGTGGCGCATCATGAAGGCCAGCGCCTGCGGGGTGGCGAACTGCGCCGGGATGATCAGGTCGCCCTCGTTCTCCCGGTCCTCGTCATCGACCAGGATGAACATGCGCCCGGCCCGCGCCTCGGCGATCACCTCGTCGGTGGGAGAGATCGCATCGTGCAGCGCGTGCCGCGACAGCATCTCCACGCTCACGGCCCGGCCTCCCGCTCCGCCGTCTGTCCGCCATCGGCCGTCTCCCGCAACCGGGCCACGTAGCGGGCCAGCATGTCGATCTCGATGTGGACCGCATCGCCCGGCGCCCGCAGGCCCAGCGTGGTGTGCCCTGCCGTGTGCGGGATGACGTTGATGCCGAATTGGGTGCCTTCCACCGCGTTCACCGTCAGCGACACGCCATCGACCGTCACCGACCCCTTGGGCGCGATGTAGCGGTGCAGCGGCTGCGGCACGTCGATGACCAGCCGCAGCGAGCCGGCTTCCGGCGTCACGGCCACCACATGCCCCAGCCCGTCCACGTGTCCGCTGACCATGTGGCCGCCCATCTCGTCGCCCAGGCGCAGCGCGCGTTCCAGGTTGATGCGCGTGCCGGTCTGCCAGCCGCCCAGCGTGGTGCGCGCAACGCTCTCGCCCGACACATCGACGGCGAACCAGTCAGGGCCCAGCGCGGTGACCGTCAGGCAGCAGCCGGAGCACGCAATGGACGCGCCGATGGCCGTGCCGCCCTGGGCCGCCAGGAAGTCGTGCGGCGCCTTGACGATGGCGCGCATGTCGTGGCTGCCCCCCGCGCGCGTCACCTCGCGCACCACACCCTGGCCGGTGACGATGCCGGTGAACATCAGGCGGCCCTCGCGTAGCGCGTCATCGTGTCGGCACCCAGCCGGACGGGGTCGCCCACCGGCACGAACCGCTTCATCTGCCCTAGCCCGTCCACATCCATCCCCCGCACTGCCGGCAGCCCGTCGCCGCCCACGACACCGGCCGCGTGGAACCACACCAGCCGATCTACCAAATCGGCGCGCAGCAGCGAGGACGCAAGCTGCGCGCCGCCTTCCACCAGCACGCGCGTCAGGCCCCGTGTGCCCAGCGCGCGCAGCGCCTGCGGCAGGTCGATGC
>CAXUGD010000377.1:0-3395 GCA_964250355.1 uncultured Acetobacteraceae bacterium
CTCCCGCGTCGCCACCGCCCCCAGCGCGATCGCCACGAACAGCGCCCCCAGGAAAAAGAACAGGCCGGAGGCGGCGAGGATGGCCAGCGACACCGGCACCTCCACCGCGTAATCCGTCGGCCACAGGCCGAGTGGCACAGGCTGCGGATTCGACAGCGCGAACGCGATCAGCAGGACCAGGAAGGGAAGCAGGACCAGGAAGCGCAGCATGGGCCGATTATCGGGGGGTTAGGTGGGAAAGGCTATGGCCCGTCACGATCGGGCTGGCCGCCGGCCGCCGGCATTCACCCGCTCGCGCAGCTCCTTGCCGGCCTTGAAGAACGGCACCGCCTTTTCGTTCACCGGCACGGCTTCGCCGGTGCGCGGGTTGCGGCCGGTGCGGGCGTCCCGCCGCTTGACGGTGAAGGCGCCGAAGCCGCGCAGCTCCACACGGTCGCCGCGGGTGAGTGCGGCGGAGATCTCGTCGAACACGGTATCGACGATCAGCTCCACGTCCGGCGCGCGCAGATGCGGGTTGGCTGCGGCCAGCTCGGCGATCAGCTCGGACCTGGTCATTGCCCGATGCCGGATGGCGCACTTGGCGGCACGGCCCGTCCCTTCAGTTGCGCGCGAGCGAAGGCTGCCAGAGCGCATAGACACCGTCAACGTGAAGCGATTGGCGGGCCTCCGTCGCCAGGCTGCCCAGGCTGGTCTGCACCAGCTGCTGCCAGTAATCGCCCTTCTTGTCCTCCCGCACGGGCAGGTCGGCCGCGATGTGGCGCTGCGTCCGCAGCCAGTGCAGCGCCTGGTCCTCGCCTCCGATCTCATCGACCAGGCCCAGCTTCAGCGCCTGCCGGCCGGTATAGGCCCGCCCGTCCGCCAGCGTCCTGACGCGCGCCGCGTCCATGTGGCGGCCCGCCGCCACCAAGCCCACGAACTGGTCGTAGAGGTCCATCACCAGGGCCTGCAGGTATTCGCGGCCGGGTGGGGAGAGCGGCTCGGTGAAGCTGGGCTGTCCCTTTAGGGGGCCGGAGACCAGCGGGTCGGACCGGATGCCGAGCTTGCCCAGCAGGCCCGCCACGTCGCCCAGCTCCAGGATCACGCCGATCGAGCCGGTCAGCGTGCTCTCGCGCGCCACGATGTGCGGGGCGGCCACCGCGATCATGTAGCCGGCCGAGGCGGCCGTGCCGTCCATCACCGACACCACGGGCTTGGCGGCGGCAAGCTGGACCACCGCGTCGTGGATGCCCTCGCCGCCGGCCACGGCACCGCCGGGCGTGTCCAGGTGCAGCAGCACGGCGCGCACCCCGGCATCGCGGCGGAGCTTGTCCAGCGCTTCGATCTGCTCGCGCCCGTCGCCGATCACGCCGTCGATCGAGTAGCGCGCAATGCGTGCGCCCGTCAGCCGGCTGCGGTGCGGCACCACCGCCAGCGCCGCCAGCACCAGGGCCGCCACCGCCAGCACGCGCCAGACCGCCAGGCTGCGCTTCAGCCGCCGCCGGTCGATCAGGGTGTCTATCTCGAGGGTCATGGGCGCGTCATACCCGTATCCTCGGGCACCTGGAAGACGCTGCCCGGCACGCGCCGGTGGCGGAGTTCAGGCCGGCAACGCGCCGGCAGCCGCCTTTTCCAGCTCGCTCTGCCCCTGCGCCCAGGAGCTCTCGGGCACCGTCTCGCCGGCGCGGGCGCCGATTTCGGCCAGGCGCGCGGCCACCTGTTCGGGCGCGTCCTCGCCGGTGCCGATATAGGCGCCCCGCGTCAGCGTGATGTGCGCCTGCTCGTAGCTGCCCGCGCCCGCGCACAGGATGGTGCGCGTCGGCGCGTCCTCGCCCACCAGCGCCAGCAATCCGGGGCTGACCGATTCGGGCGTCATCCTCGCCAGCACCTCCGGCGGCAGCAGCCCCTCCGTCATCGCGGTTGCGGCCGTGGGCGCCAGGCAGTTTACCCGGATGCCGCTCTTCTGCCCTTCCAGCGACAGCACCTGCATCAGCCCCACCAGCGCCATTTTTGCCGCCCCGTAATTGGCTTGGCCAAAATTGCCATACAGGCCGGAGGACGACGTGGTCATCACGATTCGGCCGTAGTTCTGCGCCCGCATGAGGTCCCACACCGCCTTTGTGCAGTACGCCGCCCCCATCAGGTGCACGTCCACCACCAGGCGGAAATCGGCCATGTCCATCTTGGCGAAGGATTTGTCGCGCAGGATGCCGGCATTGTTGACCAGGATGTCCACCCGGCCCCAGCGCGCCTGGGCGTCGGCCACCATCGACGTCACGGCCGCCTGGTCCGTCACCGATCCCTCCCAGGCCGCGGCCTCGCCACCGGCGGCGGCGATTTCATCGGCCACCGCGTGCGCCGCCGGCCCCAGATCGTTGACCACCACGCGCGCGCCGCGGCGCGCCAGCAGCAGCGCATGAGCGCGCCCGAGACCGCCGCCGGCACCCGTCACGATGGCCACCCGGCCGCCCAGGTCGATCGTCATTGCGTAATTCCTTTATGCCGGGCGCCGGGTCTGCCCGGCTCAGTTCCGGTAGCTGGTGTCGATCCGGTCCAGCTTGCGAAGCATGGCGGGCCACAGCAGGCGGTTGGCGACCACCTGCATGCCTTCGGCCGCACTCAGCTTGGCGTTCTTGTCGATCACCTCGGGGTGGGTCGGGTAGTCGTCGGTGCCCAGGCAGCGGGTGCGCACCTGCATGGTGCAGGCGCGTTCCAGGTAGTACATCCGCATAAACGCTTCGGCCACGGTCCGCCCCAGCGTCAGCGTGCCATGGTTGCGCAGCAGCATCAGATTCTTGGTGCCCAGGTCCTTCTGAAGCCGGGGCCGCTCGTCATGGTCCAGCGCCACGCCTTCGTAGTCGTGATAGGCCAGGTCGTCGATCACCAGCTGGGCCGTCTGGTTCAGCGGCTGCAAGCCCTCCCGCGCGGTGGAAACCGCGGTGCCGTCCGGCGTGTGCACGTGCATCACACAGCCGGCATCCTCGCGCACCTCGTGCACGGCGGAGTGGATGGTGAAGCCGGCGGGGTTCACGGTGGCGCTGCCGCCATCGATGGCGCGGCCGTCCATGCCGATCTTCACCAGGCTGCTGGCGGTGATCTCGTCGAAGGTGAAGCCGTACGGGTTGATCAGGAAATGATGTTCCGGCCCTGGGATGCGGGCGGAGATGTGGGTGAAGATCAGGTCGTCCCACCCGTGCAGCGCCACTAGGCGATAGGCGGCGGCCAGGTCGCGGCGGATGGTCTGTTCGCTGGACAACTCAGTTACCTGGTTCATCTTCGTCCTCCTGGCTAGTCTTGGCCCAACTCTACAGACATAGACTTGATCAAGGCCAGCACTTGCAAGCCCGGCCGGAGCCGAAGGCGCTGCGCCGCATCGGGCGTGATGCGCGCCAGCAGGCGGCCGCCTGCCAGGTCCAGGC
>CAXUGD010000378.1:0-3392 GCA_964250355.1 uncultured Acetobacteraceae bacterium
CAGCCTGGCCGTGGTCGCGGCGCAGCACATGCAGGCACATGTCCAGCCCGGCCGACATCCCGGCAGACGTCAGGATGCGGCCCTCATCGACGAACAGCACGTCGGGATCGACGGTCACCCTGGGGTAGCGCTTCGCCAGCAGCTCGGCGGCAAGCCAGTGCGTGGTCGCACGCCGCCCGTCGAGCAGGCCCGCCGCAGCCAGTGCGAACGCGCCGGTGCAGATGGACGCGAGACGCGCGCCGTTGGCATAGGCGGCGTTCAGGGCGGCGACCACTGCGTCGGGCACCGGCAGCGTGGGGTCGTCGACCCCGGGCACCACCACCGTGTCGGCGGCGTCCAGGTCGGTCAGCGTCCAGGGCGGGCGTATGCCGAAATTGCGGGCGTGCACCTCCGGCGCCTCGCCGCAGACCTGCACATGGTACCCGTCTTCGGCGCGCGGCACCCGGACACGGCCGAACACCTCGCGTGGGATGGACAGGTCGAACGGGATCACCCCGTTGGCGGCTAGGACGGCGATGACGTGCATGGCAGGAAGACTGATATCGACTGAACGGCAGCCTTACAGTCCGGGAGCCTGCAAGGACAACCTTCACGTCGGCTTTGGCAGGAAACAGGCTTTCTTTGTCAGTTCTGCCACTGCCGGAACGTCGCGGTGCGGCCTAGACCATGTCGGGCATCGCCAGCAAACGGAAGGTCGCAACCATGGATAGTCAGCAACCGGTAACGCCTGACGTGGCGCCGCTCGAGATCGGCATGCTGCTGTATCCCGACATGACGTTGCTCGACCTGGCCGGCCCGCAGGCCGCGCTCGGGATGCACGGCCGCACACATCTGTTCTGGAAGACGCTCGAACCCGTGACGAGCGACACCGGCATCGCCCTGATGCCGACCGCAACCTTCGCCGACGCTCCCGCGCGGCTCGACGTGTTGTTCGTTCCCGGCGGCCTCGGCACTGTCGAGGCCATGAAGGATCGCGCGCTTGTGGCCTTTCTCGCCGAGGCAGGCCGCAACGCCCGCTACGTCACCTCCGTATGCACCGGCGCGCTGTTGCTGGGCATGGCCGGCCTGCTCGACGGATATCGCGCCGCGACGCACTGGGCGTTCTACGACGCGCTGAAGGAACTCGGGGTGGAGGCTTGCCACGAACGCGTCGTTGTCGATCGTAACCGGTTCACCGGCGGCGGCGTGACCGCCGGCATCGATTTCGGGCTGACGCTCCTGGCCGAGTTGCGGGGCAACACGGTGGCCGAGGTCACCCAGCTGATGATCGAGTACGACCCCGCCCCGCCCTTCACCACGGGCCACCCGCGCATGGCCGGGCCTGGCGTGGTTGCAGCCGCACTCCAGGTGATGGGCGGCGCAAGAGAGGCCGCGGTCAGCGCTGCCAGGGCGCACCACGAACGAGAGCGCGTGTAGAACTTGTAAGACAAAGGTGCGCGGGATATTGAGAACCGGGGTTCCAGTAGTGTGGATCAAATTGTAAAGCGCATATCCGAGGTTGAGTATTTCACGCGGCGATAATCATTATCGAATGAGAGACCCTATAGGTCGAGAGGTCGCCGCCTCGCATCTCGGCGCAAGCGCGTTCGGCGCGCTAGCGAAGGGGCGGCCGGCGCAGCTGCTGGTGCCGGCAGACACCCCGCACGACTTCGCTTACGTGCCCGACATCGCGCGGGCCGCGGTGCTGTTGCTCGGTGCGCGGGACGAGGATCTGGGCCAGGCGTGGAACATGCCGTGCGCCCCGACGCAGACCCCGCGCGACCTGCTGGCGATGGTTGCGGCAAGCCTTGGGACGCGGCTGCGCATTGTGGCGGTGCCGTTCGGAGTGCTGCGGCTGCTCGGATGGGTGTACCGTTTCGCTCGGAGGTAGCGGATGTGGGCTTCACCTGGGACCGCGCCTACGTCGTCGATGGCGGCAAATTCACCCGCCGTTTCGCGTTCGTCCCAACACCCTTCGAGGTCGGCGTGACGGCGACTGTCAGCGCCTTCGCGACATCTCGCCCGATCGACGTCCAGGTAGCGCAGGGTACAGCGTGAACAAGGTCGTCACCGTGCCGCGTCCGAACGCCAGCAGAGGAACGCCCCGGCAGCTGTGCAACCCATCGCCCGGATCACGGCGTCGTTGTCGAACGCCGGGAATCGCTGCAGCCGGGCCAGGAGGCCGTCGAACCCCGGCGCCTCCTGCGGGACCACCAGCGGGGCGCCGTCTTGCGGCTCTAGCACCCAGAACACGTCCGGGGCGAAAGGCCCGTCCGCGGTCGTCTGGATCCTGACAGAGGCAAGCCCGGCCACCTCCAGGCATCGTCCGTGGTAAGCCACGCGGTCCCCGTTCACTTGGACGGAACGCCGTCCCTGTGTCGCTCGGCCGAGCAGCAGCACACACCAGCACACGAGCCAGCCCAGGGCTTTCAGTGCGACGAACGGCACGACCAAAGCCAAGGCGATGTCGAGGAAATCGTCCCATGCCATGACCCATCGTACCCGCCCAAACGCGACGGTCGAGGAACGTGCCTGCATGGCTGACCGGCGCGGCAGGAGAGGGCCGCCATAGCCGGCAAGGTACGGCAGAAGCAGCCGAACACGGTCACGATAGGCGCGCGCGTGTCGCCCTCGCCGGTGGCAGCCCCGGGGTGCATCCCACATAGGGGCGATGACCCATCCCTTTATCCTGACCCGCGAGGTGGCGCTCGCCCGTCTGGCCGACGCCGTGCCGCGCGCCGGCCGCGCCTACGCCGACGACCGCAACACCGACCGCGGACTGGGCGGCGAGCCCACGACCAGCCTGCTCTCGCCCTACCTCCGCCGCCGCCTGCTGCTGGAGGAGGAAGTGGTCGGGGCGGCGCTCGCACGCCACAGCCCGAGTGCCGCCGGCAAGTTCGTCGAGGAGGTGTTCTGGCGCACCTACTTCAAAGGCTACCTCGAGACGCATCCGTCGGTCTGGGCGGGCTATCTCGCAGCCCTGGCGGCGGAACAGGACCGGCTGGCGGGGAACGCAGGATTGCGGCGCGCCTACGACGCGGCGGTGTCCGGCCGCACGGGCATCGACGGGTTCGACGACTGGGCGCGCGCGCTGGTCGCGGCAGGCTGGCTGCACAACCACGTCCGCATGTGGTTCGCCTCCATCTGGATCTTCACCCTGCGCCTGCCCTGGGTGCTCGGCGCCGACTTCTTCCTGCGCCACCTGCTGGACGGCGACCCGGCCAGCAACACGCTGTCGTGGCGCTGGGTCGCGGGGCTGCACACGCGCGGCCGGGCCTACGCCGCACGCGCGGAGAACATCCGCCGCCACACCGCAGGCCGCTACGCGCCGGCCGGGCTGGACGAGCGGCCGGTCCCGCTGCACGAGCCGGATCCGCCCCGCGCCGTTCCGCTGCCGCCGCCCGACGCAGCGC
>CAXUGD010000379.1:0-3392 GCA_964250355.1 uncultured Acetobacteraceae bacterium
GCATTTCATGGGTGGGGGTTTGGGAGTGTAGGCAAGGTAAGGCAAGGCCTGCTTTTTTGAAAAAAAGCAGCAAAAAACTTTTATTTCATTAGCGAACTGTAGTAAGATTTCTTTGGTTCTTTCTTTCAAGAAAGAACTGCTTTCTTCTACTTGATTCTAGCAACACTAAATCCCGCCCGCCCCAGCAGCGCCGGAACCCCGGTGGACCCGCACAGATGCGCGGCGCCCACGGCTACGAAGGCCGTTCCCGTCCCTTGCAGGCGGTCGCCGATGCGCTGGGCAAATCGTTCGTTGCGGCGCAGGATCAGCTCGGTCCACACCGCCTCGTCATGCGCGCGCATGTCCTGGTTGGTCAGCCGGTCGAGCGTGGCCTCGTCGCCGTGGAGCCAGGCGGTCAGAAGCTGGGCGGATGTTCGGGCGGCGCCGTCATACTCGTCGATCTGCTGCTCCAGCGAGGCGAGCTGAAGCGCTTCGGGAATGTCGGCCATCATCGCAAATTGCTGGTCCACCGTCTCGAACGTCGCCGTAGCCATGCGGTGCGCGTGCGCATAGTCCAGCAGGCCCGCCTCCACACCCGGCCCTACCGGCCCTGCCCGCTGCAAGGCGGCCCCGTTCAGCAGGATCTCGGCCAGCCAGGGGCGCGCATGATCCACCAGCACGGCCGGCACGCCGCTGCCAGCCGCCTCCCGTTCGAACCGCGTGCGGTAGTCCGCCGGCAGCCGCTGCGCCAAGACATGCGCCGGGTCCAGGCCGTAATGCCGGATCGCACCGACATTGCCGGCCAGGTCGCCAACGTCTGCCTCGGTCCAGAGCTCGGACGAGTCCGCGAGCGCATGACGCAACGCCGGCGTCATCCAGCCTTCCACGCCATGCAGCGGCAGCACGTGCACCGTGCCGAACAGGTACACCGCCGCCGTCGAGGATCGCGCTACCCACAGGGCCGGGTCGGCATAGGCGCGTGCGGCAAGAATCAGGGCGAACAGGCAGGCGGCAAGCGCGCGTGTAAGCCCGGTCATGGCACCTCGATCCCAATCGCGTCGCAGATGCCGGCCCAGCAAAGCACCCTTGGCCGCCATCGTAACGGAGTTTTGGTTGATTACACGTTAAAGCGGAACAGCAGCACGTCGCCGTCGCGCACCACGTAATCGCGGCCTTCCACGCGCATCCTGCCCGCTTCCTTGGCCCCAGCCTCGCCGCGCAGCGCCACGTAATCGTCATAGGCGATCGTTTCGCAGGCGATGAAGCCGCGCTCGAAGTCGTTGTGGATCACGGCGGCCGCCTGAGGCGCCTTTGTGCCGGCGGTGATCGTCCAGGCCCGCGTCTCCTTCGGCCCGCAGGTGAAGTAGGTGAGCAGGCCCAGTAGCCCGTAGCCGGCGGCTATCACCCGGTCCAGCCCGCTATCGTGCAGGTCCAGCCCGGCCAGGAACTCCGCCCGGTCCGTCTCCGGCAGCGTGCTCACCTCCGCCTCGATGGCGGCCGAGACCACCACGCAGGCAGCCCCCTCCGCGCGCGCCAAGGCGGCCACCCGTTCGGATTGCGCGTTGCCGGTGGCGGCCGAGGCCTCCTCCACGTTGCACACGTACAGCACCGGCTTGCTGGTCATCAGCTGCAGGCGGCTGGCGGCCAGCGCCTCCCCGGGCGGAATGGCGCTGCGGGCGGGGCGGCCGGCCTGCAACGCGGCAATGATCGGCTCCATCAGCGCCACCGCGGCCGCCGCCTCGCGGTCGTTGCCGCGCGCACGCTTCTGTAGCGGCACGATGCGCTTTTCCAGGCTTTCGAGGTCGGCCAGCATCAGCTCAGTCTCGATCGTCTCGGCATCGCGCACCGGGTCGATGCTGCCCTCCACATGCGTGACGTCGGGATCCTCGAAGCAGCGCAGCACGTGGATGACCGCGTCCACCTCGCGTATGTTGCCCAAGAACTTGTTGCCCAGGCCCTCCCCCCGGCTGGCGCCGCGCACCAGGCCGGCGATATCGACGAATTCGAGGCTGGTTGGCACGATCTTTTGCGAGCGGCCGATCTCGGCCAGCACGGCCAGCCGGGTGTCCGGCACGGCCACGCGGCCCACGTTTGGCTCGATGGTGCAGAACGGGTAATTGGCCGCTTGTGCCGCGGCGGTTGCCGTCAGGGCGTTGAACAGGGTCGATTTGCCGACATTGGGCAGGCCGACGATGCCGCAGTTGAAACCCATCCTATGTTCGCTCTCCGGTCAGCAGCGCCACGCGCGTCATCAGGTCTTCCGGCTTGCCCGCGGCCAGCAGCGGCGCAGCATCGGCCACCGCGTCCAGCAGCCCGTCCAGCCACACGGCGTCCGCGCGGGCGAAGTCGCCCAGCACCCAGCCCAGCACGCGGGCGCGGTCGCCGGGGTGGCCGATGCCCAGGCGTACGCGCCAGTACTCGGGCGTGCCTAGCGCGCGGTCCAGGCTGCGCAAGCCGTTATGGCCGGCAGCGCCACCGCCGCGCTTCACCCTGACCTTGCCAGGCACCAGGTCCAGCTCGTCGTGAAACGCGGTGATCGCCTCGGGCGGCAACTTGTAGAACGCGGCGGCCGGCTGCACGCTGTGCCCGCTGTCGTTCATGTAAGTCTGCGGCTTCAGCGCGGTCACCCGCTCGCCGCCCACCGACCCCTCGGCGGCAAGTCCGCGAAAGCGCTGGCGCCACGGTCCGAAACCGTGGCGTTGCGCAATCCGGTCCACCGCCATGAAGCCGATGTTGTGACGCTGGCGCGCCATGGCCGGCTCGGGGTTGCCCAGGCCGACCCATAACAGCACGGCCGCCGCCCGTGCGTGCGGGCGGCTACTTCTTCTTCGCGGCCGGTGCCTTGGCGGCCGGCGCTGGGGCGGCTGCCTTGGCGGGTGCGGCACCCTTGGCCGGCGCTTTGCCCTTGGCGGGCGCTGCGGCTGCAGGGGCCGCCGCCGCCGGTTCGGCCGTCTCGGCCGAGCGGGTGGGCGGTGCCACGGTTGCCACCACGAAGTCGCGCTCGGCCACCGTCGGGCGGGTGCTGTCCGCGCCTTTCAGGTCGTGCCAGCGGATGTTGTCGTTGATGTCCAGCGCGCCGAGGTCGGCTTCGAAGAACGTGGGCACGTTCTCCGGATCGGCCCACACCTCCACCGTGTGGCGCACCACGTTCAGCACGCCGCCCTTCTTCAGGCCGGGGCTGGTCAATTCGTTCAGGTAGTGCACGGCCACCGACACGCGGATCTGCTCGCCGGGCGCCAGGCGTTGGAAATCGACGTGCTCGGCCACGTCGGTTACCGGGTGGAACTGCACCTCGCGCATCAGCGCGCGCGTGCTCTCGCCACCCACGCGCAGCTCGAATAGCCGCGAGCGCCAGCCACCCTGCTTGAGCTGGCCCAGCACCGCCTTGGGTTCCAGCGAGATCAGGGTCGGCG
>CAXUGD010000380.1:0-3390 GCA_964250355.1 uncultured Acetobacteraceae bacterium
AGCGCCTCCTGATCGCGGGCGGCCTGCTCGGCAGCCAGCCGCGCGGCCTCGGCCTCCTTGGCGCGGCGCCGTTCCTCGGCCCGCACCGCGCGAGCGGCGGCGATCGCCTGGCGTTCGGCGGCGCGGGCCAGCACCGCCGGGTCGTCTGGCGCGGGCTTGGCCTTGAACTTCTCCAGCAAGGCCTTTTTGGCGTTGGCAGACGCACTCTGCCGCTCGTTGAACAGATTTCCCTTGAAGGCGGCCATCGTTCGTATGCTGGTCCTGTGCTGTCAGGCGGGCCCCATACCATGTTCCGCGGCGCTGGCCCACAGGCTGCGGGCGCGCCCGGTGGAACAGGCGGCCGGGCGCCGCGTAGTGCACCCATGGTAAAAGCAATCATCTTCGACGTGGACGGAACGCTGGTCGATTCCGTCGATATGCACGCGCAGGCCTGGCAGGACGCGTTTGCCGATTTCGGGCACGAAATCGCGTTCCAGGCAATACGGGAGCAGATCGGCAAGGGCGGCGACCAGTTGATGCCGGTGTTCCTCAGCCCCGACGAGATCGAGGCGGTGGGCGAGCGGCTGCAGAAGCACCGCGGCGGGATATTGAAGACCAAGTACCTCGACCGGATCGAGGCGTTCCCGAAAGTCAGGGCGCTGTTCCAGAAGCTGCGCTCCGACGGCAAGCAGATCGCGCTCGCGTCCTCGGCTAAGGACGACGAGCTCGAGCATTACAAGCGCGTGGCGGGGATCGACGACCTGATCGACACGCAGACCTCGTCGGACGACGCCGAGCGCAGCAAGCCGCATCCCGACATCTTCCACGCCGCCATGGAGCGGTTGAGCGGCGTGCCGGCCGGCGACGCCCTGGTCGTCGGCGACACCCCCTACGACGCCGAGGCGGCCGGCAAGGCCGGCCTGCGCACGGTCGGCCTCTTATGCGGCGGCTTTCCCGAGGAGTCGCTGCGGAACGCCGGCTGCATCGCGATCTACCGCGACCCGGCCGACCTGCTGGCAAGGTATGGCTCCTCGCCGCTCGCCGGCTAGATCACCCCGGCGGCCTCCAGGGCATCGAGCTCGGCCTCGTCCAGGCCAAGCTGCGCGGCCAGCACTGCGCGCGTGTGCTCCCCCAGGCTGGGCGGCGGCAGCCGGTAGCCGGGCGGGGTGGCCGACATGCGGATCGGGTTGGCAACCAGCGCCAGTTCGGCCCCACTGCCATGGGTCATGGCGAGCCGCGTGCCACGGGCGGCCACATGCGGGTCGGCGAAAACGTCGGCCAGGGTGTTGATCGGCCCGCACGGCACGCCGGCCTGCTCCAGCCGCGCGATCCACGCCGCCGCCGGGCGGCCGATGCTGAGCGCCCCGATGGCGGCCACCAGGGCTGCGCGGTTGGTCACGCGGGCGGCGTTGGTGGCATAGGCGGGGTCGGTGGCCCAGTCCGGCCGGCCCATCGCCTCCGCCAGCCTGGCGAACTGCCCGTCATTGCCCACCGCGATGATGAAGTGGCCGTCCGCGCTCGGGAAGTCCTGGTAGGGCACCACGTTGGGATGCGCGTTGCCCATGCGCTGGGGCACCTGGCCGCCCACCAGGTAATTCATCGCCTGGTTGGCCAGGCTCGCCACCTGCACGTCCAGCAAGGCGAGGTCGATATGCTGGCCCTGGCCGGTGCGGTCGCGATGGGCCAGTGCCGCCAGGATGGCCGTGCTGGCGTACAGCCCGGTCAGCACGTCCGTCAGCGCCACGCCCACCTTTTGCGGGCCGCCGCCCGGCTCGCCGTCGGGCCGGCCGGTGACGCTCATCAGCCCGCCCATGCCCTGGACCAGGAAGTCGTAGCCGGCGCGCTGCGCGTACGGGCCGGTCTGGCCGAAGCCGGTGATCGAGCAGGTGACCAGCCGGGGATGCTCCGCCGCCAGGCTGGCATGGTCCAGGCCGTACTGCGCCAGGCCGCCCACCTTGTAGTTCTCGACCACCACATCGACGCCGGCCGCCAGCCGGCGCACCAGCGCCTGGCCGTCCGGCCGGGTGAAATCGACGGTCAGCGAGCGCTTGTTGCGGTTCGCGCACAGGAAATAGGCGGCGTCCTCCGTGCCCTCCAGGAAGGGCGGGCCCCACCGGCGCGTGTCGTCGCCGCTGCCGGGGCGCTCCACCTTGAGGATGTCGGCGCCGAGGTCGCCCAGCAGCTGGGTCGCCCACGGCCCGGCCAGCACGCGCGACAGGTCCAGCACCCTCACATGCGACAGCGCACCGGCCGCGGCACCCATCAGCCGGCGGTCCGGTCGCCCGCGATCTTGGGGCGCCAATCCTCGGAAACGCTGGCGAAAGCCTGGGCGAAATTGACGTTGTCCATCGTTCAGGCGTCCGCCCCGGTGCGCACGGGTTCCAGCGTGCCGGCCTCCGCCTCGGTGAACACGCGGCTGCGGGTCAGGAAGCGCACGCCCTCCGGCGCCTCCAGCGAGAAGCCGCCGCCCCGGCCCGGCACCACGTCGATGATCAGCTGGGTGTGCGCCCAGTATTCGAACTGTGCTGCCCCGATATAGACGGGCGTGCCGGCGATGCGGCCCAGCAGCACGTCCTGCGCGCCGACGCGGAACTCGCCAAGCGGATAGCACATGGGCGAGCTGCCGTCGCAGCAGCCGCCAGACTGGTGGAACAGCAGGTCGCCATGCAGGGCGCGCAGCCGGTCGATGACGCGCGCTGCGTCCTTCGTCACCAGAACGCGCTCCACCATCGGCACCCCCTCCAAGCGAGCCGATCCTGCCTCGGCTGTTCGCAACACCAGACGCGATCCCTGGCGCGGGGGCAAGCTGTCGCTACACGCTGCGACAGCCCTCCCTAAGTCTCCAGGACTTTTCCGAAAGAACGCCGCCCGTCAGTTTCGCAGGAACACCTCCACCCGCCGGTTCTTCTCCCGTCCCGCCTCGCTCGCGTTGTCGGCCAGGGGCAGGTCGGCGCCAAACGCCACCACCTGGCCGGGCGGCAGGCCGCGGCTTGCGAACACGGCGGCCACGGCCTGGGCGCGCTGGCGGCTCAGCGCCAGGTTGGCTTCCGGCGTGCCCTGGTTGTCGGCAAAACCCATCAGGACCAGGTGGTCGGGCGGCGTGTGGTCCGACATCATGAAGTTCCACACACGGTCCACCTCGCGTGCGCTGTGCAGGTCCAGTTTGGTGGAGCTAGCTTCGAAATGCAGGTCGGCCGCCAGCCGCGTGGCACCGGTCACCAGCTGGCGGTAGTGGTCCACGGCCGTCACCGGCGCCGCCACCCTGGCGTTCACGTGCAGCGGCACCAGCCCGGCCTGGCCGACCACGGCCTTGGCCACCTCGGCGCGGATGCGGGCGCCGAGCGCTGCGATGTCAGAGACGTTCACCGAGGATCTCCAGTTGTCGGTCGTGCAGGCGGCGCACGCTGCGCA
>CAXUGD010000381.1:0-3384 GCA_964250355.1 uncultured Acetobacteraceae bacterium
GGCCGCCGCCGCGCCCGCGCCGCAGACGGCGCCGCCGGCGCCCGGGCTCGTCCTGAACCTGTATTCCGGGTCGCTGACCGGGCTGGTCGTAGGCGCGGCCGATGGCGGCGACCCCGGCGCCAAGTTGGCCGGGCAGAGCTTCGTGCCCAATCCCGGCCTGCCGCAGACCTACATTTGGGCGTTCGCGCCCAGTGCCGTCATCCTGGACCGCGACTGCCACACGGTGACAGTGACCCAGGCGATCAACATCGCGCAGGCGCCGGTCGCCAACGCCGTGCGGTTCGAAGCCGGTGGGGCCGCCGACGGCCGGCCCGTGCGCGTGCAGCTTTGGGCCAAGAGCGGGGGCACGCCGTCCCCCTGCGGCACCACGCCCGCCAGCTGATCCCACCTCGAACCGGAGAGCGCCGTGCTGCGACTGCTTGGTGTCCTTGCTTGCCGCCCCGCCCTCGACAGCAAGCTGCAGTAGCGTGGCCGCCCACTCGCTGACCCGCGCGCTGACGGCGGCGATCATGCACAGCAGCCAGCCGATGGTACTGAGCGACCCGGCGCTGCCCGACCATCCGATGGTCGCGGTGAACGATGCCTTTGCCGCGATGAGCGGCTATCCGGCCGCCGAGACGGTGGGGCGCAACTGCCGCTTCTTGCAGGGCAGCGGCACCGACCCGCAAACGCCCGCCCGCATCGGTGCCTGCATCGCCGAGCGGCGCGGCTGCATCGAGTGGATCGTCAACTACCGCCGCGACGGCACCATGTTCTGGAACCTGCTGTTCCTGTCGCCGGTGTTCGCGCGCGACGGAACCCTGCTGCATTATTTCGGCAACCAGCGCGACATAACCGAGGGCCCGCCCGCCAGCCTGCCAGACTACGCGCTGGGCCGCGCGGACATGCCGCTGCAGGGCGAGATGGAGTTCCATGCCCTGCTGCTGGGCCTGCTAGGCGAGGAGCGGAGCCAGGAGTCGTCGGCGCGCGGGTTGGAGGACCTGGTGGAGGCGGCACGGCGGTTCGACCGGGTGACCACCCAGCTCCGCCCGGCGCCCTGGTCCATGCCGCGCTGAGCCGGCTGCCGGGCCAAACCGTTACGCCCTCTCCACGTTGCAGGATGGACACGAAGGGGAGGTGCAGGGTGGCCAAGCTCGAAGGTGCGGATGCGATCATGTCGGCGGCCGAGATGAAGCCGCTGCTGCTGCTGTCCAAGCATGAGCATGTCAGCTGTGCGATCGGCATGACCAAGGACAAGCAGGGCGTGGTCCTGCTGGAACGCAAGGGCAAGCCCAAGAAGGCCATGGCGCTGCTGCGCAAGGCGGCCGCCGGCGCGCATGTGGAGATGGAGGCCAGCTCGCTGCGCTTCGGCCGCGCTTTTGTGGATACCGAGGCCGATAGCGGCCTCGTACATTTCAGCGTCAACCGGGAGGCGCCGGGCGCGCTGCGGCCGAAGCTGGTGGAGCAGCTGAAGAAAGCGGGTTTCGGCCGTTGCGAGATCACCGTGGACGCGGCGCTGGACGCCGAGCCGGAAGAGGACGGCGAACACCCCGCCGGCGCCGCTCCGCCGCACGCGCTGCCGGAGGGTGATGCCGCAGCCGCCACGCAGCGGCTGACCGGGCTGGTGAAGCACATGATCGCGGTGCTGCCGCAGCACCCCGAAAGTGCCGAGGCGATGAAGGCGGCGGCGCGGACCGGACAGGAGGCGATCAAGGCCGGCAACCTCCAGCTGGCGGCCTGGCAGGCCGACCAGTTGGAGCAGATGCTGCACGCGGGCGCACCCCCCGCCGGCGGGATCGGTGCCGGGGCAGGCGGGGGCGGCCCGAAGCTGGGCCACGAGGACAGCAGCCAGGTCAGGGCCACGTTGAAGCAGCTGGACGCGGCGCACGGGCATGCGGCGTTCGTCGTCATCGACGGCACGCAGCAGAAGCTCGACGACGTGGTGAAGACCATGCACGACCGCCTCCGGGAGGCGGAGCACCGTGCCCGCAAGCTCGTCGCGTCCTACAGCCAGGAACGGCACGACATGCCGGGCGTGGACGTGTTCGGCAGGAAGTGCGACGGCTACTTCGACGACTTCAACGCCGCGCTCAACGCCCATCCGCCACAGTTGGCGCACGCCTATGACAGCCTGCAGATGGTGTATCACGGCTTCGACGCCATGCAGTCGGAGGTTTCGGCCGAGCAGGGCAACACGATCGAGAACTGGACGCTGGCGATGGAGGGCGCGAAGTCAGTGCGCCAGGCCGCCGGCGTGGCCCTGGTGGTCATCGCGACCAGGGTCGCGGGCAAACCCGGCGGCATGTTGGCCGACACGTTCAACAAGGCGCTCGAAGTGGCCGACGACACGGCCACCGGCGAAAAGGTGAACGTCGTCAAGCTGGCGGGCGAGATGGTCGTGGAGGTGCTCGTCAACAAGTTCGAGGTGCCGATCGGCAAGGCCATCGAGAAGCCGATCGCAGCGTGGATGAAGGCCAACGTCACGCCGGGCTTCCGCGTGGCGACCGATTCGGCGCTCTACAAGTCCTTCGCCAAATACATGGCCGAACATGCCAAGGACATCCCGGTCGGTTCCGAGAAGTTCTGGGCGGAGTTGCCCGCCTACATAAAAGGGCCGCGTTTCGCCGTGCAGGCCATCGGGCAGATCAAGACCATGCTGGTGGAGAACGGCAAGTCCGTGCTCGTCGAGATCGCCGGCATCCCGGGCGCCCCGGAAGAATACACCCACGACAAGCTGATGAAGAAGAAGGACGAGCTGATCGCCAACCTGGAGCACGGCCAAGTCCTGCGGGAGAAGTGGATACCGGCGCTGTTCGCCCACATGGTGGCGCACGGCTGATCCCTCTGGCCCGACCCCTGCATCTTGCCTTGCCGGGCGCATCGGGCAGGATGCCGGCATGGATAGGGTGCTGGACGTGAAGGGCCTGAACTGCCCGCTGCCCGTGCTGCGCGCCAACCGGGCGCTGCGCGGCCTGCCGCCGGGCGAGCGGTTGCGGGTGCTGGCGACCGACCGCGCCTCGGTCGCCGAATTCCGTGCTTTCTGCCGCGAGACCGGCCACGACCTGCTCGCCTTCAGCGAGGAGGCCGGCGTGTTCAGCTTCACCATACGCCGCCGGCCGCACCGCCCCGACGAACTGGCGGAGCAGGGCGCATGAGGCGCGTGGCGCTGATCACCCACCCGGCCTGCCTCGGGCACGCACCGCCTCTCGGCCACGCCGAGTGCCCGGACCGGCTGCGCGCGGTCCTGGCTGCGCTGGAACACCCCGATTTCGCCGGCCTGCTGCGCGAAGGGGCGCCGCCGGCCAGCCACGCGCAGCTCTGTCTTGCCCATCCCACCGCCTACGTGGACGCGATCTTGGCGCTCACGAAGGTGTCGGAGTCCAGCGCCAGGATCTCGCCCTCGGC
>CAXUGD010000382.1:0-3380 GCA_964250355.1 uncultured Acetobacteraceae bacterium
CGATCCCCCCTTGTCGACCTCTCCCTTACCAAGAGAGTGCTCTACCAGAGCCAGACTCCAGATTTCTTCAGCAGCCTGCTAGGCAATCATGCAGCGCTGCAAGGCAGAGGCATCGTTGCTGGCCAGGGCTTCGCAGTTGATGCCAGCATGATCAGGGCTGATGCCAATCGTGCGAACTCGGTGCGGGGCGATCAGGGTCTGCCGCCCGAAGCAGCTAGGCGCGCCGTGCGGGAGTAAAGGACGAGTTCCTCCTCGCCGCTAGCGCCAGAACCTCCGCAAGCTCGCCAAGCTGATCCCGATCACAGCGCAGTTGATGCCAAGCTGAGCGGGGAGGGTCAGACGCGCCAGGTCCTTCGGCCAACAGCCGCCTCTTCAGTATGCGTCCGGCCTGAGCCGCCTTGCGCGGTTAAGCCTCTTTTGATCTGCTTGGAGAGATGAGCAGAGGCGATGGTGAGGCTGCCACTGTGGCAGCCGCTGAAGCAGTTATGTTGCAGCGGATAGAGATTGTTGGCGAGCGTCGTCGCGTGCACGACGCGAGCTTCCGCGCTGAGGTTTTGTCTGAAGCGATGGCGGCTGGAGCGCAGATGAAGCAGGTCGCGCGCCGACATGGCATCTGCACGAGCTTGATCTATCGCTGGCGGCGTGAGGCGTCGTCGTTGGTTAAAGCTGGGCCGGCGCTTCAGCTGCTGCCCGTCAAGGTCACGGAACCACGCGCGGCCGAGAAGCGGCCCTTGCCCGCGGCAACGGCTTCATCGCCACAGAGTCGCCGCGGGGTGATCGAGATCGAGCTAGACGGCGGGGTGCGGATCCGCGTGGATGGCGACGTTAGCCTGGCGGCGCTGCGGCGGGTGGTCACCGCGCTGCGCGGATGATTGCGCCACCCGCTGGCGTCAGTATCTGGCTGGTGGCGGGTGCGACCGACATGCGCCGTGGCTTCGACGGCTTGGCGGCGCTTGTGGCTCAGCACCTCAACCAGGACCCGTTCAGCGGCGCGCTGTTCATCTTCCGAGGGCGCCGCGGACACCTGTTGAAGATACTGTTCTGGGACGGCCAGGGCTTGGTTCTGTATGCCAAGCGCCTGGAGCGCGGCCACTTCGTGTGGCCGGCGACCCGCAATGGTGCTGTGTCGCTGACGCCGGCGCAGCTGTCGATGCTAACGGAAGGCATCGACTGGCGCATGCCAGCGCGCACCTGGCAACCCGAAATGGTCGGCTGAAGACGCGCCCTCGCGGTCAAGTTCTGCTTGTCCCGGCGCGTGCCTATGCCGGAGTCTGCATGCATGCCGATTGCCGCCCCAGAGCTGCCGACCGATGTCGCCGCGTTGCAGGCTATGGTGTTGTCGCATGCAGCCGAGCTGACGACGGCACGCGCCGGCATCATCGAGCAGCGGTTCGAGATCGAGGCGCTGAAGGCGCGGCTGGCCAAGCTGCTGCGCATGACCTTCGGCCGCTCGTCGGAGAAGCTGAGTGAGCAGATCGAGCAGCTGGAGCTGACGCTCGCCGACATCGACGAGAGACTGGCAGAGAGTGGCTTGCCCGCAGAGGAGCCCGCGGCAGCGCAGGATACGGCCGCCGATGCCCGCAAACCGGCCCGTCGACCGCTGCCTGCAGCGCTCCCGCGCGACGTGGTCGAGCACGCTGCCCCCTGTTGCGACAAGACGGGAGCCTGCCTGGTGTGCGGCGGCGTGATACGGCCGCTGTGCGAGGACGTGACCGAGGTTTTGGACTACGTGCCGGGCTCGTTCCGCGTCATCCGCCACGTACGGCCAAAATTGTCCTGCCGGGATTGCGAGACCATCGTGCAAGCACCCGCGCCCAGCCTGCCGATCCGCCGCGGGCGCGCCGGCGCCGGTCTGTTGGCGCATGTGATGGTGGCCAAATACTGCGACCACCTGCCGCTGCACCGCCAGGCCGAGATATACGCCCGCGAGGATATCGACCTCAGCCGCTCGACGCTGGCCGACATGGTGGGCCAGACAGCACGCCTGGTCCGGCCGCTCGTCGACGCGCTGGCCAAGCATGTCATGGCTGGCGACCGTGTGCATGCCGACGACACTGTCGTGCCGGTGCTGGCATCTGGGCTGGGCCGCACCCGCACGGCGCGGCTTTGGACGTATGTCCGCGACGACCGGCCCTTTGATGGCCCCGACCCTCCGGCGGCACTCTACCGCTACTCGCCGGACCGCAAAGGCGAACACCCGCGGGCGCATCTGAGCGGCTTCCGCGGCATTCTGCAGGCCGATGGATATGCGGGTTATGCCGGGCTTTACGGCGATGGCCGGGTCGTCGAGGCGGCCTGCATGGCGCACGCGCGACGAAAATTCTTCGACGTGCACGAGACGACCAAGTCTGCGCTCGCCCGCGAGGCGCTCGGCCGCATTGGCGCGCTCTACCTGATCGAGCACGACATCCGCGGCCGGCCGGCCGAGCAGCGCCTGCGGATCAGGACCGAGCGCACCGCGCCATTGATGGCCGAGTTGCACGACTGGCTGCAATCGACGCGCGGCCGGATCTCCGGGCGCAGCGACCTAGCAGCGGCAATCCGCTACGCTCTGTCGCGCTGGGACGCGCTGACGCTCATCCTGCGCGACGGCCGCGCCTGCATCGACAACTCAGCCGCCGAGCGTGCCATGCGCCCGATCGCCGTAGGCAGACGCAACTGGACATTCGCCGGCTCGGACTCTGGCGGCGAACGCGCGGCCGCGATCTACAGCCTGATCGAGACGGCCAAGCTGAACGGTCTCGACCCCGAGGCGTATCTGTGCCACGTGATCGAACGTATTGCCGATCACCCAATAAGCCGTATTGCCGAACTACTGCCATGGATTCTCCGCGGTGCTCAGCAACGGCTGGACCAACGGAAAGCCGCATGACTATCACCGACAGATCCGTCGACCTTTGGCTCGCTAGCTTTAAGCAAAATCCCTATGAATTGGTCGACACCCTACAATGTAAGCCATACATTATTGCCAGACAGGGTGATCCTCACGGTCGTCGCGAACTGCCAGCTCGACGAAACCTGCTCGTCTTTCGAAAGGAGTTTTCGGTCGACGTAGCATGGCCCCAGGCAATTGAAAGTTTGATCTCGACACTCGGTGGATGGGTGGAAGTCAAAGCTCTGATCAAACGTCTCGATCCAGGTGAAGAGCCGTTGGTGCAGTTCAATTTGCCAATCAGAAACTCGCCTCATCAGGAAAACGACTTCTTCCCGTCATCCTTCCTCGCCCGTCTTACCGAAGCCCGGCTCGGGATTGGCTTCGAGTTTGGAACCTATAAAGCCGACACCTAAAATGAGCTCAATCCGGCGTTCAACACCGGACGCTTACCCTCTTCAACGGAATTGGCCGAGAGCAGACGCGAGCGACCCTGACATGGTGTTCG
>CAXUGD010000383.1:0-3359 GCA_964250355.1 uncultured Acetobacteraceae bacterium
GTCCGGCGTGCTGTCCAACACGCCGCCCGCGGTGGCACCCTCGCTGAAGCAGCCGCCGGCGGCACCCGGCGCCGTCTCGCCGGCCGCCCAGGTAACGGTGGCCGACGTGACCGTACAGGGGGCGACGGCCTACACGCAGGCGTCGCTGCAGGCGATGGCCGCAGGGCTCGTGGGGCCGGGCGTGCCCGTCCAGCGCATCGAGGCGGCACGCACCGCCATCCTCAACCGTTACCGCAACGACGGCTACGTTTACACCACGGTGAACGCCCGCATCTCCGCCGGCCACCTGCGCTTCGTGGTGACGGAGGGCCGGGTGGTGGAGGTTAAGCTGCAGGGCGACATCGGCCCGGCCGGCACCCAGGTGCTGCGCTTCCTGCGGCACCTGACCGACATCCAGCCGATCAACGCGCGCACGTTGGAGCGCTGGCTGCTGCTGGCCGGCGACGTGCCGGGCGTGACGGTCAGCTCCGTGCTCAACCCGTCCAAGGAGGATCCGGGCGCCTTCACCCTGGTGGCGCAGTTGCATCGTGCGCCGGTCACGGGCCAAATCACGGCCGACAACCGCGCCTTCCGCCAGACCGGGCCGGAGGAGCTGCTGGCGCTGGTCGATTTCAACAGCTTCACCGCGTTCGGCGAGCGGACGGAGCTGTCGATCTATCACACCTTCAACAACACGGAGACCTTTGGCCAGGGGTCGGAGGAGTTCTTCCTTGGCGGCTCCGGCCTGCGGCTGCGCGTCTATGGCGGCGCTGGTGAGACCATACCCTCGGGCAGCCTGCGCGAGATCGGCTACGACGGCATCACCCGCGTGGGCGGGCTGGAGTTCACCTATCCTTTTATCCGCACCCGTGCCGAGACGCTGAACCTGAAGGCGACGTTCGATGCCATCGAATCGGAGATCCTGCTCAGCGCCAACGACCGCGGCACGCTGCGGCGCTCCAGCTTCGACTCGTTGCGGGTGCTGCGGGCGGGCGCCGATTACACCCGGCTCGATACGTTCCTGGGCACCCGGTTTCCGGGCACCGACCTGGTTAGCCTGCGCGTCAGCCAGGGGCTGCACGTGCTGGGCGCCTCGCGCAACGGCGAGCCGGACGCGCCGCGGCTGGACGAGCGCACCGACTTCACCAAGGTCTCCGGCGAGATCGACCGCACGCAGTCGCTGTTTACGCTATCGGCCAGCAGCAGCTTGTCGCTGAAGCTGGCGGCGGCCGGGCAGTACAGCCGCAACATCCTGCCGCCGGCGGAAAAATTCTATCTCGGCGGTCCGCATTTCGCCCGCGGATTCTATTATGGTGAGGTTACGGCCGATACCGGTGTAGAGACCACGGTGGAGCCGCTGCTCGACGTGAAGCTGCCACAGCCCGGTTTCTCGCCCGTGCCGCTTTCCGCCGAGTTCTACGCGTTCTACGATTGGGGTGAGAGCTACTCGAACCAGGTACTCGATCTTGACCAAAGGCTGCGATCGCTGGGCGGCGGCGTGCGGCTGTTCGGCGGCGGCCGGGCGGAAATCGATGTGGAGGGCGTCTCCCGCCTCACGCGCGATCCGAACGGGGTGCTGGGCGGCTCGCGCCTGAAATCGTCGGCCATCTACTGGCAGGTGCTCGGACGCTTCTGAGCCTGCGCGTTTGCATCATTGGAGGGCTGCCCGGAGCGGGCCGCCCAGCGAGGGTCGTCATGGTCGCCAAACACGCCGCCAAGCAGACAGGGCGCCATGCGCGCGCCACCTGCCAGGAGAAGCAGGCCGGCCTGAGCGTTGTCGGCTACCGGCGCTGCAGCCGCCATGCCCTGCTGCAGGCGACTGCCCTGCGGGCCACCGCGCTGGCGGTGCTGGCCGGACCCGCGATGGCCCAGGTGGCACCGGGCGCTCATCCGATGGGCGGCGTGGTGACGGGCGGTGCGGCCGGCATCACGCAGGCCGGCAACACCACCGTGATCAACCAGTCGAGCCAGGCCGCTGCCATCGACTGGCAGAGCTTTGACGTGGGCAGCCAGCAGCGGGTGGTGTTCGCCCAGCCCAACAGCCGCGCGATCGCGCTGAACACGGTGCTGGGACCCAACCCGTCCGAGATCGCGGGCCAGGTCAGCGCCAACGGCCAGGTGGTGATCGTCAACCAGTCCGGCGTGGTGTTCGACCAGGGCGCGCAGGTGGATACGGCAGGCCTGGTGGTGTCGGCCTCCGGTATCAGCCGCGCCAACTTCATGGCCGGGCACATGGTGTTCGATCAGGCCCCCCACCCGGGGGCGCGGATCGTCAATAACGGCACGCTGACCATACAGCAGGCGGGTCTGGCGGCGTTGGTGGCGCCGCAGGTGGTCCATAACGGCCTGATTTCCGCCCGCCTCGGCCGGGTGATTCTGGGCGGGGCCGAGACGTACACGCTCGACCTTTACGGCGACGGGCTGCTGGCGCTGAACGTGACCGGCCAGGTGACGCAGGCCACGGTGAACGGCCGGGCGGTGCCGGCCCTGGTCACCAACACCGGCACCATCCTGGCCGATGGCGGCACGGTGGTGCTGAGCGCGGTGGCCGCCGACGGGCTGATCCGCACGCTGGTGGATGCCGGTGGCACGATCGCCGCCCACAGCGTAGGTGCGCAGGCCGCGCGCGTGCTGGTGCAGGGCGTGGGCGGCTCGGTACAGGTCGATGGCGACATCAGCGTGGCCGGCCTGGATGCCGGCACGCGCGGCGGCCAGGTGCGCGTGACGGCAACCGGCACGGCGACGGTTTCGGCGGCCGCCACCATCGACGCCTCGGGCGATGCGGGCGGCGGCACGCTGGCCATCGGCACGCCCAATGCGGGCACGGCGATGCAGGCGCAGGCCGTGGCCCAGGCTTCGCAGGCAACGACCGTCTCGGCGGGCGCGGTGCTGCGGGCGGATGCTACGGGCACCGGCAATGGCGGGCAGGTGAGCGTGTTCAGCGCTGGCGCGCTGAATCATGCGGGCAGCATCTCGGCGCATGGCGGCGCGGGCGGCCATGGCGGATCGATCCAGATCGCCAGCGGCGGCAGCCTGACGGTGACCGGCGCCAGCGATGCCGGTGCGGACGGGTCGATCACGCTCGCGGCCGAGGGTCCGCAAAACCCGCTGGTGATCACCCAGGCGCTGATCGACCTGCTGAACGCGGGCGTCGCCGTCCTGACCGGCGGCGACATCTCCATCGCACAGCACGGCATCACGCTCGACCGCAAGAACAACCCGCTCAGTTTCAGCACCATCACCATCGACGCGCTGGGCACGCTGTCCGTGAACAACCAGATCGAGGCCGACGGGGCGCATGGCGTGCCACCGGGCACGCTGGTGCTGGAGGGTGCCGCCGGCATCGTGCTGACCAGCGACGTGCTGGCCGGCGGCACGCC
>CAXUGD010000384.1:0-3359 GCA_964250355.1 uncultured Acetobacteraceae bacterium
GGAGATGCCTCGGTCGCGCTCGATGCCCATCCAGTCGGACCGGGTGCGCCGCCGCTCGCCCTTGGCGCGGACGTTGCCGGCAAGCTGGATGGCGCCGCCGGCGCGCAGCAGCCGCTCGGTCAGCGTGGTCTTGCCGGCATCGGGGTGGGAGATGATGGCGAAGGTGCGCCGGCGGGCGATTTCGGTGGCGGCTGTCATCTTGGGCCTTTTGGAGGGGAAGTAGGCAAGGCCTTCTTTTCTGAAGAAAAGAAGCAAAAGACTTTTGCTCTGTTGACGCGATCAAGGGGCAGGCTTGAGGGTTAGGTTGCCGCACTGGATGGTCAGGTTTTTGTTGAAATACCTGTCCTGGGCCAGCGCCGGCCCCCAACGTGCCCGCATGAGTGCTGCGGCGGCGCTGTCGCGGGGGGTTCTTGGAACCACGCTGTAGCGTAGCCTTGCATGCGGCGTCCACACGCAGCGCAGCCCCAGTGCCGCCAGCCGCAGGCACGCATCGACGTCGGCATAGACCCCGCACGCAGCGTCCAACCCGCCCAGCGCGCCCAACGCGTCGCGTCGTAACGCTAAGCAATCCCGCGACAGGGCCGAGACGGTACGCGGCAGCAGGAACTGGCCGACGTAACCGGGATCGTCCGTGTCCGAGCGCGGCCGAAGCGTGGCACCGATGCGCACGGGGTCGAGCACCAAGCCCGCCTGCGCGATCCGGCCGTCCGGCCTGTCCAGCCTCGCGCCCGCAGCCCCGACCTCCGGCCGCAAAGCCTGGCTGACCAGCTCGCGCAACCAGCCTGCCCCCGCCGGCACCAGCCCCGGCGCCAGCAAAAGCACGATCCCGCCCGGCGCGTCGGCCAAGCTGCCGCGATGACGCACGATAGCCGGGTAGAGCGGGTCGCTGGCCACAATCCCCTCGCCTGCCATCACGACAGAGACGAGCGGCGCCGGCACCGGCACCGGATAGACCACCCGGCTCCACTGCGGCAAAGCGGAATCGGGCCGAACCTCGGCCCCAGGCGGCAGGCTCGCCTGTATGGCCCGCCGCGCCGCCGCGCTGGCCCGCGCCGCCTGCCTGGCCGAGAACGACTGGGGCGATTGGCGCCAATGGTACAGCGGTTCGGGCACGTGGCGGATCCGCGCCTCGCCGCACGCCGCCGCCACGCGCAGCGCCAGGTCGTAATCCTGGCTGCCCTCGAACCCGGGGCGCAGCCCGCCCAACGCCAGCACGCGCGTGCGCCGGTACACCCCCAAATGGCTGACCATGTTCTGTGCCCGCATCAGGTCGGGGTTCCAGCCCGGCTTAAAATAGGGGCAGCAGCGCCGGCCATCGACGATCTTGTCCTCGTCGGAGAAGACCAGCTCGGCATCCGGATGTGCCGCGACCTCTGCCGCCACCCGCGCCAGGGCGTGCGGCGCCAGTTCGTCGTCGTGGTCGAGCAGCGCCACGTAGTCGCCGCGGGCGCACCCTAACGCCGCGTTGGTGGCAGACGCGATCCCGCCATTCGCGGCCAGCCGCGTCACCCGGATACGCGGTTCGGCCACCGCCGCCGCCAGCCAGTCCCGCGTGGGCTGCGCGCCAGAAGCGTCGTCGGCGATGCACAGCTCCCAATCCACGTAGGTCTGCGCGCAAACCGAGCCGACGGCGGCGGCAAGCAGCGGCACCGGCGTGTCGTGCACCGGCATCAGCACGCTGATCAGCGGCCCGCGCGCCGGCCGCCTGTCCCACGTCTCGCGCCGCAGCCAGCGCCGGTAGGCGGCATCGACCACGACGTTGGGGCGGCGGCGGCGCTGCAGCCGATGCTCCAGCGCCGCCAGGAATGCCCGCGCTGCGGTTAGCGCGAGTAGAACTCCACCACCAGGTTCGGCTCCATGGTGACGGGGTAAGGCACGTCCGTCAGCTTCGGCGCGCGGGCGAAGCGGCCCTTCATGGCGCGGTGGTCCACTTCCAGATATTCCGGCACGTCGCGCTCGTTGCTTTGCGTCGCGTCCAGCACGGCCGCCATCTGCTTGGACTTCTCCTTCACCTCGATCACGTCCCCATCCTTCACCTGGAAGCTGGAGATGTTGACCTTGCGGCCGTTCACCGTCACGTGCCCGTGGTTCACGAACTGGCGGCTGGCAAACGGCGTGATGGCGAATTTCAGGCGGTAGATCACCGCGTCCAGCCGGCGCTCCAGCAACTCGATCAGGTTCTCGCTGGTATCGCCGCGCCGGCGCACCGCTTCCTCATAGTATTTGCGGAACTGCTTCTCGCCGATGTTGCCGTAGTAGCCCTTCAAGCGCTGCTTGGCCTTCAGCTGGATGTTGAAGTCGCTGGGCTTGCTCTTGCGGCGCTGGCCGTGCTGCCCGGGGCCGTATTCCCGCTTGTTGATCGGGCTCTTCGCCCGGCCCCACAGGTTGACACCCAGGCGGCGGTCGATCTTGAACTTGCTCTCGGTCCGCTTGGTCACGCGGAGTACTCCTTATGCGCCTGCGGGGTACCCCGTCATGGCCTGTTGCACCGGTAGGCCACGCGCATACGCGAATGGCGGGACCGGGCCCCGAAGGCCCGTCCACGTTCCCGGCAGTGCACCGCCTCTAACCTGGCGGCCCGCAAAGGTCAAACTTGGCAGAGGTCATCTCGACCCTGGCGCGAACTGCGCAGGCGCCCGCAACGTTCACGCCCCAGACAGAGAAACGGGCAACCCACCATGCGCATCCTGGCCACCACTGCACTCGCGATGATCAGCACCGCCTCGTTCGCCGCGGCACCGGTGGTCACGGAAAACCTGACCGGCACCATCGGCGGGGCATCCACCGTCGACACGCAGGGCTACTTCGGCAAGGCCGGCACCGACCTCTCGGGTGCCGCAATCACGATCTATCTGCAATATGTGCCCAAGCTGCTGGGTGCCAGCCAAGACTGCCGCACCCACGCCTGCACCTACAACACGTCCGCCCAGGCGCCCGACACCCCAGGCTCGGTGCTCGTCACCCTTACGGTCAACGGCCAGCGGCTCGTCTATTCCGCAAGCTACGAGAGCGCGGCCTTTTTCGCCACCCAGACGCCCTACGCGCTCACCCTGGACGTGGACGCCTTCAGCGGCTTCGGCCTGGACCTGCCGGGCATACAGCTCTACGTGCCCACCACAGCCGCGCCGCTCTTCGGCCAGCCCCTGCTCCCCGCCAGCCCGCCCGTCCTCCACAAAGCGAACGACTACGTCGATTTCTTCAACGCCGCCAACCAGACACCGGTGGAAGAACTGACCTTCACCGTAACCAAGGCAGCCAGGTAGGCCGTCTTAGTCGTTGCCGCTACGGAGGTGTCTCCATCCGGGCTACCACGATCCGCGATCGTCCGTCGTCTGCCGGGCCGCCTCAAGACCAAGCCC
>CAXUGD010000385.1:0-3349 GCA_964250355.1 uncultured Acetobacteraceae bacterium
GCTGGGCATGGGCCAGTGCGCCCGCCGGCAGGGCGACCGGGCGGCGGCGCTGGACTGGCACGCACGGGCCGCCGCCGCCAGCCCCGATGCGTGGTGCCGGCTGGAATACGCCGCCGACCTGCGCGAGCTTGGCCGGCTGGACGAGGCGCGTGCCGTGCTGGAAACGACGCTGAAGACGGCGGCGGGCAACGCACAGGTGCTGGTCGGTCTGGCAGCCGTCGAAAAGGCGGCAGCCGATTACCCGCGCGCCCGCGCCTGGCTGGAGCAGGCCGTGGCGGCCGATCCGACCAGCGCGGCCGGACGGGTGGAACTGGCGGCACTGCTTCGCGACCTGGGCGAAGCCGAGCCGGCGCGGATGCAGCTTCGGGCCGCCCTCCATATCCAGCCGGACTGCGTTCCGGCGCTGGTGGGGCTGGGTCTCGCCGAGCGTTTCGTCGGCCGGCACGAACAGGCGCTCGCCGCCTTCGAGCAGGCGCGGGCGCTGCAGCCGCACCGGGCCGAGCTGCTGGTGCATGTGGCGGTGGAGCAGCGCGCGCTGGGCCGGCAGGCCGTGTGCGACGCGCTGCTGCAGCAGGCCTTCTCGCTGGAACCCGACAGCGCCGCCGTGCTGGCGCCGGTGGCCGAGCAGGCACGCATGGCGGGCGACATGCCGCGCGCGCTCGGGGTGTATGCCGCGGCCGTGGCGCGCCAGCCGGGCCGGGCCGATCTGCAACTCGGCTATGCCGAGTCGCTCGCCCTGATGGGCCGTGCGGCCGAGGCACTCGGCGTGCTGCAGGCGCTGGAGGCCCGGCCCGGCGGAAACCGGGTGGCGGCGTTGCGGCGCATCGGCCTGCTGCGCCGGATGGGGCACTGGCAGGAGGCGCAGGCGCTGGCCCGTCAAACCACCGCCGAACCGTTCGCGGGGTTCGCAGCCTGGATAGAGCGCCTGACATGCGAAATGCTGGTCGGCACGGACGGCGAGATTGCCGGCTGCGTGCAGTCCGTGCCTGCCCGGAGCGTGCGGGAGCGTGCATGGCTGGCGCGGCTGCTGGCCCGCATCCACGAGGACCGCGAGGCCACGAACGCTGCCGCTTTCTGGTGCGCGCAGGCCGAACAGCTGGAACCGGGCCACGCCGACACGCAGCTCACCGCCGCCCGCCTGTGCTTCAAGATGCTGGACCTGGCCGGCGTGCGGGCGGCGCTGGAGCGCTACGTGGCGGCACGGGATGCGGCACTGCGCCTGCGGGGCCGCTCGCCCCGGGTGAGCCAGGCACATTTCTACGGCCAGGTACTCGACGACTACCTGCTCGATTCCGGCGCAATTGCCGCGTTGCGGGCCGCCGAGGCGCTGCCGGCCGCCGCACGGGCCCAGTCCATCCTCGCGCTGGTGGCCCGGTTTCCGGACAGCACCGCATCCGCCATCGCCCTGCTTCGCGCGTTGCGGGAGAGCGGCATGCTGGCCTGCGGGCCGGCGCGGCAGCAGGGTGGGCAGGCCTCCCACATCCCAAAAACGATTGTCCAGTTCTGGGACACGCCCGCCATACCAGCCGACGTGCGCGACGTGATGGAAAGCTGGCGGACGTTCCACGCGGACTACGAAGTGAGAGTGTTCGACGCCATCGCGGCGCACAGGTTCATCATCGCCACCTACGGGCTGCCGGCGGGCCGGATTTACGGACGCATCCAGAACCCGGCACAGAAGGCGGACGTGTTCCGGCTCGGCTACCTCGCGGCGCGCGGCGGCATCTACGTGGACAGCGACGACCGGTGCCATGCCAGCGTGCAGGCCATCCTCTCGGCGCAGGCGCGGCTGGTGCTCTACCTGGAAGATTTCGGCACGGTCGGCAACAACATCATCGCGGTAGCGCCGCAGCACAAGGTGCTGGTCCGGGCGTTCCGGCTTGCCATGGCCTGCATCGCCCGCGGCGACGAGGAGGTGGTCTGGCTCTCCACCGGACCTGCCCTGCTGACCCGCGCCCTGGCCCAGCAGCTTGCACACGATCCCGCGTTGCTGGGGACCTTTCTTCGGACCACGGCGGTGCTGGAGCGCAGGACGGTGGCCCGCTTCGCCGCCATGCACTGCCTGACGGGCTACAAGGCAACGCCGATGCACTGGGTCAACGCGGCGGACCGCCTCATACCCGCGTAACCCCGCACGCCACTTCGCAACGTTATTCGTTATAAAATACTCGCTAATGCGCCTTTCCATATGCTAGGCAGTTGTGGAACCTGCCAACCCTGCACGCGGAGAGAAGCATTGTCTGGAACAACCGAAACCTTCACCTACGACCTCGTCGGCACGGACGGCCTGACGGAGGCGTTGACGGTGACCGTGGCTCTGCCGCCGGTCAACTCCACCGGTGACGGCCTGAGCCTGACGGTGACGGATATTTCCGGCGAGATCGACGGGCAGGCGATCACGGGGATGGTCGGTGCGGGCGGCACGTCGCAGCAGACCGGCAACGACCTGTACGACAACGCGATCTTCATCGTGCCCGGCACCGGCGTGGGCGGGGACAACATCGCGGGCATCGACAATTACGGGCTCGAGTTCCAGACCGCCAACGGCATCTACAACCTTTACGACAATAACGGCACGCTCCAGCTCATCGACGGCAACGGCCAGTTCGTCGAGAACCTAACGCTGGCATCCACGAACGCACCCTGTTTCTGCGCTGGCACCTTGATCGCCACGGACCGTGGCGACCTCCCCGTCGAAGCGTTGCGGGCCGGCGATCTGGTCACCACCGCGGAGGGTCGAGCCCGCCCTGTCCGCTGGATCGGGCATCGGGCCGTCGCCACCCGGTTCGCCGACCCCCTGAAGGCAATGCCCGTGCGCATCATGGCCGGCGCGCTGGGCGCACAGCTTCCCACGCGCGACCTGTTGCTGTCGCCCTGCCATGCGGTGCTGGTGGACGGCGTGCTGATCCAGGCCGGGGCGCTGGTGAACAACCGGTCGATCGTGCGTGAGGCGGCGATGCCGGAGCAATTCACCTACTACCACATCGAGTTGGCCGATCACGCGCTGGTGCTGGCCGAGGGCGTCGCCGCCGAAACCTTTGTGGACAACGCCGACCGCATGGGGTTTGACAACTGGGCTGAGCACCAGGCGCTGTTCGGCACGGCGGTGGAGATGACCGAGCTTGCCTATCCGCGCGCCAAGTCTGCCCGCCAGGTTCCCGCGGCCACCCGCGCGCGGCTGGCGGCACTGGCCGGCGTGGCCGAGGATGTGGCGGCCTGAACGGCGTCAGGGCAGCAGGCCGGGCAGCTCCGCCAGGACGCTGCCCCAATCGCCAGGCCGGCGCTGCTGCAGCACGGTAAGCGTCGGATACCAGGGGCATGGCTGCCCGGCGGGCGGCCAGCGCCAATC
>CAXUGD010000386.1:0-3336 GCA_964250355.1 uncultured Acetobacteraceae bacterium
GCGCGTGGCCGCGCTGGAGATCGGCGGCTGGGACACCCATGCCGCGCAGGATCGCCGGCTGGCGCTGGCGCTGGCGCAGCTCGATGCCGGCTTGGCCGCGCTGAAAGCCGGCCTGGGCACCGCGTGGCGGCAGACGGTCGTGCTGGCCATGACCGAGTTCGGCCGCACCGCGCATGTCAACGGCACCGGCGGCACCGACCACGGCACCGGCGGTGTTGCGTTCCTGCTGGGCGGCGCGGTGGCCGGCGGACGCGTGCTGGCCGACTGGCCTGGCCTGGGAGCCGGCCGCCTGTTCGAGAACCGCGACCTGACGCCCACGGCCGACCTGCGCAGCGCCATCAAGGGCGTGCTGATCGACCATCTGGGCCTGGCCCACGCCAACATGGAGGGAGTGCTGCCGGGGAGCCGGGATGCGCAGCCGATGCTGGGGATGGTGCGGGCGTAAGAAGAAAGCGCTTCTTTCTTGAAAGAAAGAAGCAAAGAACTTTTGGCTGTGCTGTCGCGGACTAAACTACAAAAGTTTTTTGGTCCTTTTTTTAAAAAAGGACTGCTTGCCTTAACAAAACCCGTAAAACCTCCTAAACACCAAGCATGAAAGCTCGATTCCTCCTCCTAACCTTCGCCCTCTGCAGTTGCGGCAAGTCCGGGCCTAAGCCGTCGGATGCCGACATCGCCGCCTACCTCGCCCAGGGCCAGCCGAATTACCTCCGTTTGGGCCAGGTCAAGGCCACGTACGAACCAGCCAGCGCGCTCGGCAACGGCAAGCTGCCGGAAGGCTCGTGGCGCGTGCACGTGCAGTTCGTGCTGCATGCCCAGCAGGACCTGTTCGCCCCCACCCCCGCCGGCCGCGCCCAGCGTGCCGCTTTCGACCGCGCGGTGGCACAGACCGAGGAGTTCCGGGTCGCGCGCATCGCCGCCGTGGAGCAGCTTGGCCGTCAGGCGGGCCTGATGGCGCCGGATGCCGCCTCCCCCGAGCCGGCCATGCCGGTCAGCATCGCGACGCACAAGGACCAGGACCTCAACGACCAGGTCACCCTGCTGGCCGAGCCGGACGGCCACGGCTGGAAGTTCTTCCAGCTCGACGCACAGTCGCTGGGCGACGACGCCATCGGCGCGCCGCTGGAAACCCTGAAGCAGGCAAGCCCCCACACCGTGTTCGTGACGGAAGGCTCCGACGAGGAACGGTCGTTTCGCGCCCGCGAGGCGCGTTTCCTCGACATACTGTCGAAAGCGCCGAAACCGTAAAGCGCACGACCGAACGATCGTTCCGACAGGCGGCACAATCAGGCGGCGGCTGCCGAGGGTTCCTCGTCCTGCAGGACCAGCGCCGTCTCTGGCGGCTCCAACTGCCACGGGATCACCAGCACGCTCACATCCGTGCCGCCATGGTGCAGGATCTGCGTGCGCAGCCGCTGCGTGCGGCCGGTGTGCAGGGCGGCTTCCCACCAGTTGCCGCCCACCAGCTCGGCCAGGATCACGACGACCGGGCGCCTGGGGCAGCGTTGCCGCAGCGTCGTGATCTCGCGCAGGAGGGGCGCGAGCAGGCTGCGGTACGGCGAGGCCTCGATCACCAGGGAGGGCTTGGCCAGGCCAGCCGCCTCGGCGGGCCGCTCGACAAGCTGGGCCCACTCGGACCGCAAGTTGGCCTCGTGCTCCTCGGCATCCGGTCCTTCCAGGTCGGTCAGGTGCAGGGCCACCACGTCACCGGAAAGCCTGGCCGCCATGTGCACCGCGCGGTGGGCGATGCGGTCCCAACGCTCCAGCGGGATCACCACGCTGGGCGGCGCGTGATCGGCCAGGCTCATGCAGCGGTTGCTGCCGGCCAGCACTTGGCGTTCCAACCCCGCATAGTAGCGCCGTATCAGCACCAGCAGGGCCAGGGTGAGGGGAACGATCACGACCGTCAGCCAGGCGCCCTCGGTGAACTTGGCCAGCAGGATGATGGCCAGCGCCAGGCTGGTCGCCACGGCGCCCAGCGCGTTGATCGCCAGCCGGCCGCGGTCGGCGCCGCTCCGGCCCAGCCGGCGCCAGTGCATCGCCATGCCGGCCTGGCTCAGCGAGAAACTCAGGAACGCGCCCACGGCAAACAGCGGTATCAGCCGGTCGGTGATGCCGCCGAACACGGCCAGCAGCGCGCCGGCGCCCACGGCCAGGAACAAGATGCCGATCGTATAGACCAGCCGCCGCCCCGGCACCGCGAAAGCCTTGGGCAGGTAGCCGTCCGCCGCCACGCCGCGGCACAGGCGCGGAAACCCCACGAAGCTGGTGTTGGCCGACAGCGACAGCACGGCCAGCACGCTCGCGATCGTCACGTAATACAGCCAGCCGCGGCCCATCACCGCGCCCACCAGTTGCGAGATCACGCTCTGGTAGCCGGGCTTGTCCTCGTCCATCGCCATAATGCCGTAGCTGTGCGCCAGGTAGGCGATGCCGGCCAGCAACAGGCCCAGCACGCCCACGATAGCCGCCAGCGTGCGGTGCGCATACTTCACCGTGGGATCGCGGAACGCGCTGACACCGTTGCTGACGGCTTCCACGCCGGTCATCGCCGTGCAGCCGGCGGCGAACGCACGCAGCAGCAGCCAAAGCGTGATCGGGCCGGTGGCCCGGGCGGCGTCGGGGAGCTTGGTCACCGGATGCGGGTGTCCGCCGCTGGCCGCCACCTGCCACACGCCGGCGCCCAGGATGAACACGAGAGTGGCGATGAACAGGTAGGTGGGAATGGCCAGCGCAAGCCCCGATTCCTTGGTGCCGCGCAGGTTCACCAGGGTCAGCGCCACCAGGATGCCCAGGCACAGCGACAGCGTGTAGCCGTGCAGCGAGGGCACCGCCGAGGTGAGCGCGCCCACGCCGGCCGAGATGCCCACGGCCACGTTCAGCATGTAATCGACCATCAGCGCCGCGGCCGCCAGCAGGGACGCGCGCTCGCCCAGGTTCTCGCGCGCCACGATGTAGGAACCGCCGTTGCTGGGATAGGCGGCGATAGTCTGCCAATAGGACGCGAACAGGATCAGCAGCAGCGCCAGGATGATCCAGGTGATCGGCTGCACCACGCCCAGGCTGGCCGCCCCGCCCACGGCCAGCACCGTCAGCATCGCCTCCGGCCCGTAGGAGGCCGAGCCCAGCCCGTCCAGCCCCATCGCCGGCAAGCCTTCCAGCGCGCCGATCTTGCGGCTTTCCGCCTCGCGGTTGGCCAGGCGGCGCCCCAGCAGCAGGGTGATCATCGACATGGACGCGAAAGCCTTTCCGGTGGGCGCGGCCCTCCAACGCGCGGCCGCGTCTGAGGATCGGCCGGCTTTATGCCGCCTGCCGCCGCCGCTTGCCACGGGCTGGCGC
>CAXUGD010000387.1:0-2248 GCA_964250355.1 uncultured Acetobacteraceae bacterium
CCGCAGGGCAGCCTGCGCGTGCAGGCCGGCGGCGTGCGGATGCGCAACGGCCCGGCGGCCTCGCTGCCCGCGGCGTCGCTGCTTGCAACGGTCGATCTGCGCGGCAGCACGGCCCGGCTGGATGCGCAGCTGAACGCGGGCCCGAAACTGCATCTGGCGGCCGATGGCACGGTGCCCCTGCAGACGGGCGGCGCGCTCGCCATACGTGCCACAGGCACCACCGATCTGCGTCTGCTCGACCCCGTCCTGAACGCCAGCGGACAGCGTGCGGCCGGTAACCTGGCGCTGGACGCAAGCCTGGGCGGCAGTACCGCCGCCCCCCGCATCGCCGGTACGGTCACGCTGGACCGCGGCGAGGTGCAGGATTTCGTGCAGGGCCTGCACATTACCGACATCACCGCACGACTCGCTGCTGCCGGCGACACCGTGCGGATCGACCGGTTCACCGCCCGTGCCGGTGCCGGCACGCTGGGGGCGACCGGCACCGTGGGCGTGCTGGCCCCCGGCTTGCCCGTCGATCTGCACCTCCTCGCCGACCATGCCCGCCCGCTGGCCAGCGACCTGCTGACCGCCACGCTGGACGCCGACCTGACGGTGCGCGGGCAGGCCACGGGTGAGCTGCAGGCCGCCGGCCGCGTGTTCGTGCGCCGCGCCGACGTGAACATCCCGAACGGCCTGCCGCCCAGCGTGGCCGTGCTGCATGTGCGCCGGCCGGGCGACAAGCCGCCGCCGCCTCCAAGTAACGCACCGGCTGCCGTGGTGCGCCTGGCGTTGGTGATCGATGCGCCGTCCGGCATCTTCGTGCGCGGCCACGGGCTGGATAGCGAGCTGGGCGGCAAGCTGACGGTCGGCGGCACCAGTGCGGCCCCGCAGGTCGGCGGCGGCTTCCAGATGCGCCGCGGCACCATCAGCGTCGCCGGCACCACGCTCACCTTCACCAAGGGCGAGGTGGGCTTCGACGGCACGGGCGTCACCGGCAAGATCGACCCGACGCTCGATTTCGTGGCGGACAGCAACTCGGGCAGCGTGATCGCCACGCTGACGGTGGGCGGCTATGCCGACGCGCCGAAGATCACGCTGTCCAGCGTGCCCGACCTGCCGCAGGACGAGGTGCTGGCGCACCTCCTGTTCGGCACGTCGGTCAAGGACCTCTCCGCGGTCCAGCTTGCCGAGATCGGCGCGGCGCTAGCCGAGCTGTCCGGCGTGACGGGCGGTGGTAGCGACCCGCTGGGTGCCGTGCGCAAGGGTTTGGGGCTGGACCGGCTGTCGGTGGGCGGTGGCGGGGGCACAACCAACACCGGCGCCACGATCGAGGCCGGGCGCTACGTGGCGCGCGGCGTTTACGTCGGTGCCAAGCAGGCGACCTCGGGCGGAGGCACGGCGGCGGAGGTGCAGATCGACATCACGCGCCGATTAAAGGCGCGCGCGCAACTGGCCACGGGCGGCGGCAGCGTTCAGGGCTCCACGCCGGACAACGACCAGGGCTCGGTCGTTGGGCTGTCGTACCAGTTCGAGTATTAGCCCGCCTTCTGCGTTGCGTTAAGCTAGTCCGGCAACGGGAGGATACAGGCATGACGGACGAGCTCGTGTTCTACACAAACCCCATGTCGCGCGGCCGTATCGTGCGCTGGATGCTGGAGGAGGTCGGCGCGCCGTACCGCACCGAGATCGTGCAGTACGGCCCGGCGATGAAGGGGAGCGCCTTCCGAGCGATCAACCCGATGGGTAAGGTGCCGGCGCTCCGTCATCGCGGAGAGGTCGTGACAGAGACGGCAGCCATTTGCGCCTACCTGGCCGATGCGTTCCCCTCGGCCGGGCTGGCGCCGCCATCCGGTTCCACGGCGCGTGCGTCGTATTACCGCTGGCTGTTCTTCGCCGCCGGGCCGATCGAGTCCGCCGTGCTCAACAAGGCGCTGGGGGTGGAGGTGCCCGAGGCGCGGCTCGGCATGGTGGGCTACGGCACCTACGACACCATGCTGGACGTGTTGGAGGGCGCCGTTTCCGGAGGCGGCTACGTGGCCGGAGACGATTTTTCGGCCGCCGACGTCTATCTCGGTTCGCAGATCGGTTTCGGGTTGCAGTTCGGCTCGATGGAAAGGCGGCCCGCTTTCGAGGCGTACTACGCGCGTGTCGGCAATCGGCCGGCAGCGATCCGCGCGCGGGAAATCGACGACGCGCTTATGCCGCAGCAACAGGCAAGCTAAGGCAGGCAGGACAGCGGGGGCCCGGGGGGGTGGGGGGCGGGGGG
>CAXUGD010000387.1:2258-3333 GCA_964250355.1 uncultured Acetobacteraceae bacterium
GGTTAATGCCGCTCAAAACGGAGGGTAACGCCTGGCTGGCCCGCGCTCCCGGGGTTTCGGGCGGTAAGCGCTTGCCCAGGCTTGAGCCGCTACGTTAGTTTCACTAACAAATTTGTTATTGGTCTATTGTAGGGCATCCGCATGTTGCAGCTGGTCGTGACGTCGCCGTTCGACACTTACCTGGTTGGCGACGTCGTGACCGATCCCGGCCAGATCTATGCGATCCTGAACGGCCCCGACCGCGACCACGTGGTGGAAATCAACCTCGGCAACCAGGGAAGCGCCGAAACCCTGACGCTGCGCGTGGCAGCGGCGGCCGCCCTGATGCCCTTGATGCTGAACGGCGAGCTCGATGGCGGCAAGACGGCCGCGCTGGACTACACGGTCGATCGCGGCCTCAGCTGGCAGCCCGTGAGCGACTTCCGGCTGGCCGGCGACAGCTGGAGCGGCACCGGGCCGGTTTATGGCCTGGCCTATAGCGGCGCCATCCAGGTGCGCGACCACCAGATGCCGGGCGTCTGCTCCGCCGCGGTCAGCTTCATCGTGGTCACCCCCGGTTCCGGAAGTGCCGGCACCGGAACGCTGGCGCTGGGCGACGGCTCGGTGATCGACGGGATCGGGTCGGGACTGGCCGCACCCGAGGGCGGGGGCGCCGGCGCTTTGGCGGTGAGTTTCGGCACGGCACTCGGAACGGTCGCCGATGGCGGTGCGCTGGCGGCCGAAACAACGGCGCGTAAGACCGGTGACACGGCAGTTGCGGCGGCCCTGTCCACGGTGAGCGGTTCGCTGACGACGGAGACCGCCGCGCGGCAGGCGGGAGACACAGCGGCCGCTTCGGCCCTGGCGACCGTAAGCGGCTCCCTGACCGCCGAGGGAACGGCCCGGCAGGCGGCCGACACGGCAGCTGCGGCGGCCTTGTCCTCGGTGAGCGGATCGCTGGCGACCGAGATGGCCGCGCGTCAGGCGGGGGATGCGGCGGCCACATCGGCCCTGGCGACCGTAAGCGGCTCGCGGACGGCTGAGGCGGCGGCAATGTCGACGGTAAGCGGTTCGCTGACGACGGAGACGGGCGCGC
>CAXUGD010000388.1:0-3331 GCA_964250355.1 uncultured Acetobacteraceae bacterium
TCGACCGCCAGGTGGTGGTGCCGAACCCGGACGTGCTGGGCCGCGAGAAGATCCTACGCGTGCACATGCGCAAGGTGCCGCTAGCCAGCGACGTGGACCCCAAGACGATCGCCCGCGGCACGCCTGGCTTCTCCGGCGCCGACTTGGCCAACCTGGTCAACGAGGCGGCGTTGCTGGCGGCCCGGCTGTCCAAGCGCGTGGTCGCCATGGCGGAGTTCGAGTTCGCCAAAGACAAGGTGATGATGGGGTCGGAGCGCCGCTCTCTGGTGATGAGCGACGCCGAGAAGGAGATGACGGCGTTTCACGAGGCGGGCCACGCCGTCTGCTCGATCTACGAGCCGGAATGCGACCCGATCCACAAGGCCACCATCATTCCGCGTGGCCGTGCGCTGGGCATGGTGATGAGCCTACCGGAGGGCGACCGCTACTCCACCAGCAAGGCCAAGATGGTGGCCCAGCTGGCCATGGCCATGGGCGGGCGCGTCGCCGAGGAGCTGACCTTCGGGCCGGACAAGGTGAGCAACGGCGCCAGCGGCGACATCAAGATGGCCACCGACATGGCCCGGCGCATGGTGACCGAGTGGGGCATGAGCGAGAGCCTGGGCATGATCGCCTATGGCGACAACAGCCAGGAGCTCTTCCTGGGCCACTCGGTGCAACAGAACAAGAGCGTGTCGGAACATACGGCACAGCGCATCGACCAGGAGATCAAGGCGATCATCGACACCGCCTATGACAAGTCGAAGCGCATCCTGACCGAGCACCGTGACGAGCTGAATCGTTTGGCGCGCGGCTTGCTGGAATACGAGACGCTGTCGGGCGACGAGATACGCACCGTGTTGCGCGGCGAGCGGGTGATTCGCCGCGTGGTGGATGAGCCGGCACCCGAGCATCGCCGTGCCAGCGTGCCCAGCACTAGCAGCCGCCCGAGTGCCATGCCCCCGGGCATGGATCCCGCACCCCAGCCGGGCTAGCCGGCACGACCGCGCTGCGGCCGACCTCCGCCACGGCGCGGGTGGCCGCATCGCCACCCGGTGGTCGGGCGGATAGCCCGGCTTCGTCCCACGCGCAGGCATGCTATCGCAGGACGGGGCTAGAAAGCCCCGGAACTCCTCCTGCCTCGGAGCCAGCCTTGCTCGATAAGCTTTTCGACCACGCGGCCGTTGAACAGACGATCTACGACGGGTGGGAGCGGCAGGGAGCATTTAGCGCCGGCGGCCTGGGCAGGCCCTTCACCGTCATGATCCCGCCGCCCAACGTGACGGGCAGCCTTCATGTGGGCCACGCGCTCACCTTCACGCTGCAGGACGCACTGGTGCGCTGGCGCCGCATGCAGGGGTATCGCACGCTTTGGCAGCCCGGCACGGACCACGCAGGAATCGCCACCCAGATGGTGGTCGAGCGCGAGCTGGCGCGCGAGCACCTCACCCGCCAGCAGATCGGGCGTGACGCCTTCCTTGCCCGCGTCTGGCAGTGGAAGGGAGACTCGGGTGGCACCATCGCCCGCCAACTGCGCCGTCTCGGCGCCTCGCTGGACTGGCCGCGCGAGCGGTTTACGATGGACGAGGGGCTGAGCGCCGCCGTGCGCCGGGTGTTCGTGCGGCTGCACGCCGAGGGGTTGATCTACCGCGACCGCCGCCTGGTCAACTGGGACCCGAAGTTCCAGTCCGCGATCTCGGACCTGGAAGTCGAAAGCCGCGAGGTGCGCGGCCACCTCTGGCACATCGCCTATCCCTTGGACGGCGAGGATGGCGCCAGCCTGGTCGTGGCCACCACCCGGCCGGAGACGATGCTGGGCGACACCGCAGTGGCCGTGCACCCGGACGACCTACGCTACCGCGGCCTGGTCGGCCGCCACGTGGTCCTGCCGCTGACCGGCCGGCGCATCCCCGTCATCGCGGACACCTATTCCGACCCGCAGAAGGGGACCGGCGCCGTCAAGATAACGCCGGCGCACGACTTTAACGACTTCGCGGTGGGCCAGCGCCACCGCCTGCCCATGCCCAGCATCCTCGACCGCCAGGCATGCATCACCCTGGGTGAGATCGAGCTGGCCAGTGTGCCCGGCCTGGCGGACCCCGCCTTTGTGCGCAGCCTCGAAGGCCTGAGCCGGGAGGAGGCGCGTACCGCCATCGTCAACGAGCTGCAGGTGCAGGGCCGGCTGGAGAGGATCGAGCCGCATACCTATCCCGTACCGCATGGCGACCGCTCGGGCGTGGTGATCGAACCGCTGCTGACCGTGCAGTGGTACTGCGACGCCAAGACCTTGTCGGCCCCGGCCATCGCCGCAGTGGAAGACGGCCGCGTGCAGTTTGTGCCCCGGCAGTGGGAGAACACGTTTTTCGCGTGGATGCGCGACATCGAGCCCTGGTGCATCAGCCGGCAGCTCTGGTGGGGCCACCGCATCCCCGCCTGGTATGCGCCGGACGGCCAGGTGTTCGTGGCTGAAACGGAGGCGGAAGCGAAGGCGGCGGCCCAGGCGCATTTCGGCGCGGAAACAGCGCTGACCCAGGACGAGGATGTGCTGGACACCTGGTTCAGCTCCGGCCTATGGCCGTTTTCCACCCTTGGCTGGCCCGAACACACCGAAGCGCTGGCGCGCCACTACCCGACGGACGTGCTGGTCACCGGGTTCGACATTATCTTCTTCTGGGTTGCCCGCATGATGATGCTGGGGCTGCACGTGATGGGCGACGTGCCGTTCCGCCAGGTGGTGATCCACGGCCTGGTGCGCGACGAGCGCGGCCAGAAGATGAGCAAGTCCAAGGGCAACGTCATCGACCCGCTGGCCCTGATCGACCAGTACGGCACGGACGCGCTGCGCTTCGCCGTCTGCCAGCTGACCGGGCCCGGGCGCGACATCAAACTAGGTGCCGCCCGCGTTGCGGAGGGCCGCGCCTTTGTGACCAAGCTGTGGAATGCCGCCCGCTTCTGCCAGATGAACGGCGTGGCACCCCTGCCCGGTTTCGACCCCGCCGGCGCGCAGTCGCCGCTTTGCCGCTGGCTGCTGGATGCAGCCAACACCGCGACCGCCGAAGCCACGGCGGCGCTGGAGGCCTACCGCTTCGATGACTACGCGCAGGCCTGCTACCGCTTCACCTGGAACCTGTTCTGCGACTGGTTCGTGGAGCTGTCCAAGCCCGTGCTGGGCGGCCCGGACGGGCCCGGCAAGCAGGAGCTGCGCGCGGTTGCCGCCCACGTGCTGGGCGTTATCCTCCGCCTCCTGCATCCCGCCGCACCCTTCGTGACGGAGGCGCTGTGGGACGGCCTGGGCTTCGGCCCGCCCCTGAGCCTGATCCGCGCAGCTTGGCCCCAGCCCGCCCCCGTGACG
>CAXUGD010000389.1:0-3325 GCA_964250355.1 uncultured Acetobacteraceae bacterium
GTGCGCGGGTCGGGCGACCTGTCGGGGGCCGCGACGGTGGCCAGCGGCCAGGTGGCGGCCAGCGGCGGCAGCGACGTGAAGCTGACCGTGGTCACCGGGCCGCTCGTCCGCTTGGCGAGCGGCGGCAGCGAGATCACGGTCGGCTCCGACGAGACCGGGGGTGCGGCCTCAGCAGGGTCCTGGCGGCGCGACCCAAACGCCCCCGGCCTGCAACACGACAACACTGCGGTGCACCTGGTAATGGCGGCCCTGTTGGCGGTGGGGCTGTTCGTAGCATGGCGGGTTGTCCGGCGCCGCGGCGGGCTGCGTGCACGCGGCGCCCCTCAGCCCGACGCCCCGCTCCACCCCGGCGTGTTGGCCGTGGGCGACACGATGGCCCGGCTGGAGCAGCGCCTGGGACGCATCGAGGGGTACGTCACGACACGCGAGTTCGACCTGAACCGGAAGTTCCGCGACCTTACGTGACGGGGGTTGTGGGTGTGGTTACACCAGCCCGGCACCTTGCAGGCCGCCGAACACGCCCAGCGCGGTCGTTAGCGCCGAGACGCCGATTACCACCCACATGTACCAGCCGCGCAGGCGGCGGTCGGGCGGCAGGCTGAAGATCGCCAGCGCGATCAGGAAGCCGAGCACCACCGGCAGCAGCAGCGCGTTCATCACCTGCACGCCCACGTTCAGCGACACCAGGTTGGGCCACACCGCCACCAGCACTGCGCCGGCCACCACGCTGGCGGCGTAGAGGCCGTAGAACCAGCGCGCCTGCAGTGGCCGCAGCTCGAGCGACCGCTTGTAGCCGGCGACCTCGCCCACGCCCCAGGCCAGCGCCAGCGTGGCCACGATGGCAGCCACCAGCCCTGCGCCCAGCACGCCCAGCGAGAACACCAGTTTACCGGTGAACTCCCCCATGAACGGGGTCAACGCCTGGCTCATCTCGCCCACGCTGGTCAGCGAGGCGTTCGGGTTGCGGGCGCCGATCGTGGCGGCGCAGGCGACCAGCACGGCGGCCATGATCAGCTGAGTCAGCAGCGCGCCCACCGCGGTGTCCATCCGTGCGGCACCGTAATGCTCCGGTCGCAGCTTTTTGTCGGCCACCGCCGATTGCTGGTAGAACACCATCCACGGCATGATGACCGCACCGATGTTGGCGGCCGACAGGTAGAGGTATTGCGGGTTGGCCCAGGGTATGCTGACCGAGCCGCGCGCCACCTCGCCCGCCGCCGGGTGGGCGGCCCAGGCCACGTAGAAGAACGCAACCTCGAACAGCCCCACCGCAATGGCCGCCCGCTCCACCCGGCGGTATGATCCGGTCAGCACGATGGCCAGCAGGGCGGCGGCGGCGAGCGCCAGGCTGAGCGCGCGGGGCACGCCGTAGAGCTCGCCCACGCCGGCAACGCCGGAGAACTCGGTGAGCAGGGCGCCGGCTGTGGCCACGGCAAGGCCGGCGGCGGACAGCCAGGCCCAGAAGCGGCCGAACGTCTCGCGTATCAGCTCGCCATGGCCGCGTCCGGTGAAGATGCCCAGCCGGACCGTCAGTTCCTGCACCATGTAGAGAATCGGCACCAGGATCAGCTGCTGGCCCAGCAGGCGGTAGCCAAACTGCACGCCGCTCTGGCCCGCGGTGATGATGCTGCCGACGTCGGTGTCGGCCAGCATGACGACCAGGCCGGGGCCGAAGACGGCGAGCGAGCGGGTCAGCCGCGTGGTGGCCGGCCGTCGTGGCGGCGCGTGGGTCGTGGCCTGATCGCGCACTGTCGTTTCTCCAGCATCCCAGAAGATGCGAACCACTCGCAATTAGAGCTAGGCCGCTGTTCCGTCGGAGTCAACCGGCGCCGTATTGCGCGGGCGGCCGATTTTCCCCACAAACCGGCTACCATGCCCCTCGTGTTCCACAATAGCCGCACCCGCACGCGCGAGGTGTTCACGCCCGCCGACCCCGCCCACGTGCGGATGTACGTGTGCGGGCCAACCGTGTACGACGTGCCGCATCTGGGCAATTTGCGCAGCACGGTGGTGTTCGACGTGGTGGCGCGGCTGCTGCGGCACCTGTACCCGCGCGTCACCTACGTCCGCAACATCACGGACGTGGACGACAAGATCACCGCCCGCGCGCAAGAGGCCGGCGAGACGATCGGGGCGGTGACGGCGCGCACGACGGCGGACTACCACGCCGACATGGCCGCCATCGGCAACCTGCCGCCCGATCTGGAGCCGCGCGCCACCGCGCACGTGCCCGAGATGATTGCGGTGATCGAACGGCTGATCGGGGGCGGCCACGCCTATGCAGCGGATGGCCACGTGCTGTTTGCGGTGGCCAGCTACGCGCAGTACGGCGCGCTGTCCGGCCGCAGCCCGGACGAGCTGCTGGCGGGTGCGCGGGTGGAGGTGGCGCCGTACAAGCGCGATCCCGGCGATTTCGTGCTGTGGAAACCGTCGGCGCCCGACATGCCGGGGTGGGACAGCCCGTGGGGGCGCGGGCGTCCGGGCTGGCACATCGAGTGCAGCGCGATGTCCTGGCGTTACCTGGGGGAGAGTTTCGACATCCACGGCGGCGGCACGGACCTGATCTTTCCGCACCACGAGAACGAACGGGCGCAGAGCCTGTGCGCGTTTCCGGGCAGCGACTTCGCGCGCGTGTGGCTGCACAACGGCATGTTGCAGGTGAACGGGGCGAAGATGTCGAAGAGTCTCGGCAATTTCTTCACGTTGCGCGACGTGCTGGCGCGCGCGCCGGCTGAGGCGGTGCGGCTGCTGGTGCTGCGCACGCATTACCGCGCCGTTCTCGACTTTACCGATACGGCGCTGGTCGAAGCCAAACAAGAGTTAGATCGTTTCTACCGCGCGCTGGACCGTACGCCGCCGGCCGACGGTGCGGCTCTACCCGAGACCGTGCAGGACGCCCTGTGCGACGACCTGAACACGCCTGCCGCCGTGGCTGCTATGCGGGTTCTGGCTGACGGGGCCATGGCCGGCGATGCGGCCGCTTCGTCCGGGCTGCGCGCAGCAGGCCGATTGCTGGGCGGGTTGCAAGCCGATCCGGCCGCGTGGTTCCACGGTGGCGACGACAGGGTGATCGACGCAGCGATCGCCGAGCGCCTGCAGGCGCGTCGTGCGCGCGATTTTGCCCGTGCCGATGCGATACGCCGCGAACTGGCCGGGCAGGGCGTGGTGTTGGAGGACGGGCCTGCGGGCACCACCTGGCGGCGCGCATGACCGGCAAGGATGGGGGCGCCGACCTTCACCCGATCGGCAACGCGCCTGTCGTGGTCCTGGTGCGTCCGCAGCTGGCCGACAACATCGGGGCGGTGGCGCGCGCCATGGCCAATGG
>CAXUGD010000390.1:0-3321 GCA_964250355.1 uncultured Acetobacteraceae bacterium
CGCTGCAGTGGGTCAGGAGGAACATCGGCGCGTTCGGCGGCGACCCCGCAAACGTCACGATCGCCGGCGAGTCTGCGTGCGCGCTCAGCGTCATGTACCTGATGGCGTCGCCGCCCGCGCACCCGATGACCTGCTCGCAGGCGTGGAGAGGGACCTGGCTCGATGCGTCGCGACCGCGACCCTCAACCGGGAGGGATCGATCGGGAAGACCCATCGCGGCCCGTGCGGCCTCGATCCGGTCGCGCACGGCAGGGGCGGCGAGGATGGCGGCTGAAAGCGCGTCGGTGCCGGCGTGGCGCTGGCCCTGGCTGAACGGCAGTTCCAGCAGCTCGGTCATTAACAGCCACTCGACCTCTTGCGAGACAGCGGTGCGCAGCAGGATGGGGCGGCCCAGCACGCCGGCGGCGCGTGGCGACCAGCGCCGGACCGCGCGGGATGCCAGTTGCAGGGCGATCTGCGGGGCGGCCAGCGACAGGTTCAGCGGTGCGCGCGCGATGTCCCAGCCCAGCGCCGCCCGGTGCAGCCGCAGGGTGCCCGCCACCGAGAAATGCGCGTCGATGAACGGTTGGACGCGCGCACGGCGGGCGGCGAAGTAGGTGCGCGCGCCGTCATCCACCGCCGCCCGGGCCAAGGCCTCGTCCGTTTGCAGCATGGCAGCACAATGGGCCTGCGAGCAGCCGGTTGCACCGCTCCCTGGCGCAGTCCCGGCCGTCATGCCATTCAGTCAGCCTCCGGAGACCGTTCCCAGCATGCGCCTGTCCGCCGCCTTTCTGTTACTGCTCGTGGTGTCGGCCGCCCAGGCAGCCACGCTATCCGCGCACCATGCCGTCTATCGGCTGACCCTGGACCGCTCGAAAGAAGGGGAGGTGACGGAGGCGCACGGCACCATGACCTACGACGTGCTGGACACCTGCACCGCCTGGACCACCTCGCAGCACCTGGTGATCGACCTGACCAACAAGGACGGCCAGGACGTCCACATGGTCTCGGATTACGCGACGCTGGAGAGCAAGGACGGCACGCATCTGGACTTCCACACAAGGCAGCTGACCGGCCAGGCGGTGACCGATCAGCTGGACGGCCACGCGGTGCTGGACCGCCCGGGCGGCCCCGGCCGTGCGGCGTTTACCAGCCCCGAGAAAAAGGAGCTGCCGCTGCCGGCGGGCACGCTGCTGCCGATGGCCCACACCGCGGCGCTGATCGACGCTGCGATGGCGGGACGCAAGTTCCTCTCCGTTCCGCTGTTCGACGGCACCAGCGCCGACGGCGCGCAGGACACCTTCGTGACGGTGGAGAGCTGGCGCCCGCCGGCAGCCCAGAAATGGGCCGCCCTGGCTGCCCTGTCCGCCGGCCGCGTCCACATCGCGTTTTTCGACCGTGGCCGCGCGACCGAGACGCCGGATTACGAGATCGGCATGCAGTATTTCGCCAACGGCGTGGCCGATGGGCTCGCCATGGATTTCGGCGATTTCGCCATGGACGGCAAGCTGGAAACGCTGGACCTGCACCCCGCCCATTGCTGAGCGGCATTCGTTGCATAACCGAAAAGCTTTGCGCGGCGTGACGTTTCTGGCATTCTGCGCGGAGCCAGACGCGGTTCACCAATTAATGTCGCAGACAACGTCCCAATCGACCGACCAGGAACGCTACAGCCGAAGGTTGAGCGACAAGATACAGGCCGCTTTCGATCACGCCTGCGACGAGGGCGAGCTGGCCGTGGCGGCCGACCTGTTGACCACGCTGGAGCTGGTCCTTCTACGCGTCCCCCCCAAGCCCGACCGGCGCGAGGCCGTGGTGGCGCCCCTGATGGCCTCGCACGAGCGGCTTTGGCACCTGCGCAGCGCCGCCGCGGCCAACCCGGCGGCGGAGCCCGCCCGGGACTGACGCGCTCCGCCCCGGGTGCTAGACGCACCGGCGATGCAGGATCCGACAACGACGCGCGCCATGATGCTGCGGCTATGGCGCGAGCACATCCGCCGCCACACCGCGCGGCTGGCGCTGGTGCTGGTGCTGACCGCGGTGATGGCCGGGCTGACCGCGCTATACCCCGTGGTGATCAAGCGGGCGCTCGGCATGTTCGAGGCGCATGACAGCCGCATCCTGTACCAGATCCCCGCCCTGGTGGTGGCGATCACCTCGGCCAAGGCGGCCGCGCAGTACGGGCAGACGGTGCTGGTGACGCAGCTGGTGCTGCTGGTGATACGCGAGTTGCAGGACCGCATGTTCGCGCAGCTGGTGCGCGGCGACCTGGCCACCCTGGAGCGCGAAGCGCCGGCGGCGCTGGCCGCCCACTTCACCACCGACGCCACCACGGTGCGCGAGGCGATGATCCGCGCGGTGAACGCGGTGGGCGACGTGGTGACCGTGGTCGGGCTGGCTGCCACGATGTTCTACCTGGATTGGGAGTTCGCCTCGGTCGCGGCGGCGCTCTACCCGCTGGCCGCGCTGCCGATCCAGCGCGTGGGCAAGCGGGTGCGCCGCGCCTCGGGCGGGATGCAGGAGCGCACGGGGCAGACCGCCACCCTGCTCAACGAGAGCTTTTCTCAGGCGCGCACCGTGCGCGCCTACCGCCTGGAAGAGGTGGAGATGCGCCGCGCGGCCCTGAGCTTCGAGGAGCTCTACCGCTCGCTGCTGCGGATGAACCGCAACCGGGCGCGGGTGGACCCATTCCTGGAGGTGCTGGGCGGGGTGGCCGTTGCCGCCGTGCTGGGCTTCGCCGGGTGGCGGGCGGCCCATGGCGGAAACACGCTGGGCGACTTCACCGGTTTTGTCGCCGCCCTCCTGCTGGCCTCGCGGCCGGTGCGGGCGCTGGGCGCCCTCAACTCCGCTCTGCAGGAGGGGATGGCCGGGCTGGTGCGCGTGTTCGGCATCATCGACGAGGCGCCGCGTGTCGTGGACCGGCCGGGCGCGCAGCCTTTGCCGGCGGGGCGGGGCCACCTGCAGTTCCAGGGCGTCCGGTTCGTCTATCCCGACGGCCGCGTGGGGCTGGACGGGCTGAGCTTTGCCGCCCGGCCGGGGCAGACGGTGGCGCTGGTGGGGCCGTCCGGCGCCGGCAAATCGACCGCGCTGACGCTGATCCCCCGCCTGAAGGAGGTGACGGACGGCCGCATCCTGGTGGACGGCGCCGACCTGCGCCAGCTGACGCTGGCCAGCCTGCGCGACGCGGTCGCCTATGTCGGCCAGGACGTGATGCTGTTCGACGACACGGTGGGGGCCAATATCGGCCTGGGCCGGCCGGGCGCCAGCGAGGCGGAGGTCTGGGACGCGGCGCAGGCTGCAGCCGCGGCCGACTTCATCCGCACCCTGCCGCAGGGGCTGCAC
>CAXUGD010000391.1:0-3275 GCA_964250355.1 uncultured Acetobacteraceae bacterium
GCGGGCGACCACGACGTGGCGGTGGCAATCGACCCGGCGCGGCACGTGTTCGCCATCGACGGCGGCCCCAGCCGCAAGCTGGCGGCCGACCTGTCCGTTTCCGTGCTGCCGCCCGCGATCCAGGGGCCGGGGCCCGTCCGGCTGATCCGCTTTTCGGCCGACGGCAGTGCCAGCGGCGGCAAGATCCTACTGGGCACCGGCCGCCAGCGCCTGGACGTCACCGTCGAGTGGCTCACCGGCAAGGTCAGTGTCGCCGATGCGCTTTAGCCGGTGGGCCGCCGGTCGTGAGGCGTCGAAAAAGAGGCGGGGGTTGCCCGTTTCGTTTGCAGGGAGCCGCCGGCTGACGGCGGAGTCCGGTTTCACGCTGATCGAGGTGCTGGTGGCGTTCGTGATTGCGGCGCTGGCCATGGGCGCGCTGTTCGGGGGAACGGTGGCCGGGCTGGACGCGACGGAGGTGGCGGCCAAGTACGACGAGGCGGTGTCGCTGGCCAACTCGCATTTGGCGGCGATCGGGCACGGAACGGCGATCGCGCCGCAGGAGACGAGCGGGGCGGATGGCGAGGGGTTCACCTGGCACCTGCGCATCCGCGAAGCCGGCTCGCGCCAGCTGCAGCTCAGCGACCAGGACCGCGCCAACGACGTGAAACCCAGCCGCGCCGTGCTGTACGACGTGGTGGTGACGGAAAGCTGGAAGGTGGGCCACCGCGAGCGCCAGTTCAGCATAGCCACGCGTCGCTTCGACGTGCGCGCCGCGGAGGGATCGTGACGGGGCCGCTGGAACGGCAGCCGGCGGCCGATGGGGGGTTCACCCTGATCGAGGTGATCGTGGCGCTGGTGGTGCTGGGGTTCGTGCTGGCGGGGTTGGGTCAGGCGACGCGGTTCGGCATGTCGGCCTGGACGCTGGAGACCAAGCTGGCCGACAACGCGGCGGGGCTGGAGCGGATGGACCGTGTGCTGCGGCGGCTGATCGAGCAGGCCTCGCCGCCGGCCGGCGCGGACGAGAAGCCGATGGCCGGCGAAGAGCACCGGATCATTTTCATGACGCTGCTGCCCGACCAGCCGCAGACACAGCCCGTGCGCCACGCGCAGGTGGCCGTGGGCGTGGACGATCACCACCGGCTGGTGCTGCGCTGGCGCCCGCACGCCAACGCCACGGCGCTGCTGCCGCTGGCGCCCATGCAGGAGATCGTGCTGGCCGAGGGCATCGAGCGGATCGACCTGGCCTACCGGCAGCAGGCGGCCGATGGCGGCAAGTGGGAAAAACGGTGGGCGGAATCGAACCTGCCCTCGACCGTGCAGATCCATTTCGTGCTGGCCAACGGCCGCCACCGCTGGCCGGACATGGCGGTGCCCACGATGCTGGACTCCAACGGAAGCTTCTGACGCCAAAGCCGATTGCAACCGCGGCAACATCGCAGCCGTCCACCTCCAAAACAAAAGTTTTTGTGTCCTTTTTTCAAAAAGGACCGCTTGCTTCCTTCGGCCAGACTGCCGCGACGTTCGGCAGGATCAAGCAGTCGGACCGGTGCCGTAAGCCTCCATCATCGTGCCGACCTGCGACAGCTTGGCGTGGAAGGCGGACCAGTCGTCGGCGTCGGCGATGGGCGACCAGATGCGTTCGACCTCGTCGATCAGCATGGTGCAGGGTTTTGCCGCGGCGAAGTAGGGATGGGCGAGGCGGGCCGGGTCGCTGACTTCGTAGCCGTCGAGCGCCGTCCTCCACGCCTCGAAGGCTGCGCCGGCGTAGAAGGGGGCGGCCGGGCTGCGCGCGGCACGCACGGCGCTGACGCTCCCGCCGAACCAGTCGAAGAACACCTGTTCGAAGGGGGCCTGCGAGGCGCGGAGGAAATCCCACAGCGACTGGGCGAGCGGCGCGTCCGCCTCGCCGTGCGGGCGGAGGCCCAGGCGGCGCAGCACGGCACCGGCCAGGGCGCCGCGGAAAGCGGGAGCGAAGCCGGCCAGCGCCTGTTCCAGCTTTGCCTGCGGGGCGAGCGGGAGCAGGCATTCGGCCAGGCGCACCAGGTTCCACAGCAGCGTATCCGGCTGGCGGCCATAGGCGTAGAGGCCGGAATGGTCGAAATAGGCGGCGGTGAAGTCAGGATCGAAGGTGGGCAGGAAGCGCCAGGGTCCGTAATCGAAGCTTTCGCCGGTGATGTTGATGTTGTCGGTGTTCAGCACGCCGTGCACGAAGCCGGCGGCCATCCACTGCGCGCCCATCGCGGCCACGCGCAGGCACACCGCCTCCAGGAAGGTCACGGCACGCTCGGCCGCATCATCGCGCCAGCACTCCGGCAGGGCGACGCCGACCGAGTGATCGAGGAGGCGTTGCAGCGAGGCGGTATCCTGCAGGTAGGCGAAGCGCTGGAAGGTGCCGATGCGTATGTGGGTGTGGCTGAGGCGCACCAGCACGGCCGAGCGGGTGGGCGAGGGTTCGTCGCCGCGCACCAGCGCCTCCCCGGTCTCGATCAGGGAGAAGCTCTTGCTGGTGTACACGCCCAGCGCCTCCAGCATGGCGGTCGCCAGCACCTCGCGCACGCCGCCCTTCAGCGTCAGCCGCCCGTCCGCGGTGCGCGACCACGGCGTGGTGCCGCTGCCCTTGGTGGCCAGGTCGAGCAGCCGGCCGTCCTGCAGGTCGTGCAGCTGGGCGAACAGGAAGCCGCGCCCGTCGCCCAGCTCGGGGTTGTAGCTGCGGAACTGGTGGCCGTGGTAGCGCAGCGCCAGCGGCTGCTCGAAGCTGCCGGGCAGCGGCACGAAGCGGCCGAAATGGTCGATCCACGCGGCGTCGCTCAGCCCCTCCAGCCCGACGCGGGCGGCCCAGGCCGTGTTTCGGTAGCGCAGGATGTGCGCGGGGAAGGTGGCCGCCTGCACCACGTCGTAGAACTGGGGGCCGAGCTCGGCGTGGCGGCGCGACGGTGAGTAGGGCAAGGGATGGCTTTCAGCGACCGGGGCCGGACGCTGCTAGGGAGCGTCCCGCCTCTGTGTGCCACCAAAATCCTGGAACACCACCCGCCAGCGATGGTCGGGGGGCATCGCCTCGCCAGAATGTGCGGTGGGCAGGTAGCGCACGGCCCTGGTCTGCAGCCAGGCTGCCGCGTCGGCCGAGAATGCGTCCGCCCCGCGTATGTCGGCCACGCGGCAGGCGGGCCGGGGTTCGCTGGCGGCCAGCACGCAATCGAGCGTCACCTGGCCGAACCGTGCCTCGTGCAGCAGGTGTGCGGGCGGGCTTGCCTGGTCCACGGGGGCCGCCTTGGCCGGGTATGGGTGCCGTGCCACTT
>CAXUGD010000392.1:0-3274 GCA_964250355.1 uncultured Acetobacteraceae bacterium
GGGCTGAGCGCGTCGTCGGTGCCCAGCAGCAGGACGACGGCTAGCAGGTTGCCCAGCGCCTGGGCGGGCGCGCCCCACACGCGCAGGAAGCCGGTGGCGAACAGCGCCGGCAGGGCCGCGGCCAGGGTCATGGCGATGCCGGCGTTGCGGACCAGCCCGAAACCGCCCAGCAGCAGCGCTCCTCCTGCGATAAAAGCGAGCAGCATCGGCAGGCGCCGCCGCCACGGTCCGCCGGGATCGACGATGCAGGTGAGCAGCGCGCCCAGGGCCGCCAGCGACAGATGCGGCCGGTGCAGCCAGACCGCGGCTGCCACCGGCAGCGCCGCCGCCAGGCCGGCGCGCACGCCTTCGGCGATGCTGATCGCCCGCAAGTCGAGGCCGACCGGCAGGCGCGTGGGATCCGCCCCGGGGCTGCGGGTGGTGCCGCGCGGGATCATCCACCCGCCGCGGTGCTGCCGAACCTGGACTGTGGGGCCGCCCGGGTCGGGGCTGATCCGCCCCGTCCTACGCGAAAGAAAACGGCTGACACTGCTAAATCAAAGCGGTTCAGTAGAGTTAATTTCAATCGAGAAGTGCAACTAAAGCGTGTTATAGAGACTTGTTCGATATTTTTATCGAAATACCTGGACATGAGCAGTTCCTTAAAATAGGATTAATCAATGGCGGTCAGCCAGACGTTTCTCAATCTGGAGGTTCCATGAGCTTTATTTCTCTCCGCGGCGCCACGGCCGCGCTGGCCATGATGGCTGCCTGCGGCTCTGCCCATGCATTTTCGGCCAAGGGCAACTATGACGTGACGTTCACCGTACCGGGTGGCAGCACTGTCGAGTATTGCGTGACGCTGGCCACACAGGGCCCGAGCGGTCCGTACCGCGACGTCGGTTCGACCACGTTCTACAGCGACGGGGCAAGTATCGCGACCGGCACCTACGTGGTGTATAAGAAGACGATTTCGGTAGCGGTGACGCCGGGCGGCAGCGACTTCCTGACGGCCTCCGGCCAGTTCGCGGCCGGGCAGACCTTCAATACCGCCGTGATCGAGTTTCTAAGCGGCGCCACGATCGTCGGCACGGCCACCTTCACGGAGCACCGTAACGGCGGCAGCTGTGCGAAGAGCAGCAGCTAACCTGCGATCCAGCGTGGCGTGAGGGCCGGGGTCTAGCTCCGGCCTCTTTCTTGCAGACAACGAGGGCCGGGCACTGTCCCGGCCCTTTGTCGTGGTATGCGGCCCGCCTTGCGAGGCGTTCCGCGTCTAAAGTTTGACGAGCATGGCCTGCGAGCTCGGCAACTCGATGGCGCGTTCCGGCCGGCCAGCCAGGAACACGTCAAACGCTTCGCGCACGCCGTCCAGATACGAGTAGTCGTGCGTCAGGATGATGCCGCCGGGCATCATGCGGTCGTAGAAGAAGCCCAGGCAGCCCAGCGTGCTGGATTTCAGATCCACGTCCAGGTGAACAAAGGCGAAGCGCCTGTCGGCCACCGGGCTGGCCGTCGCGGGAAACAGGCCCTGGTAGAAGCTGACGTTCTCGCGGTCGGCCAGGTACGCCTGTACGGAGGGAAGCGAGGCGGCGTAATGTCCCTCCCGCATCCGGTCGTGCTCGTCGCTGTCGGGCTCGGGCAGGCCGGCGAAGGTGTCGAACAGGTGCAGCGGCGCGCCACCGCTGGCCATGCTGATGATGCGCGCCGAACAGCCCTGGTACACGCCCACCTCGGCCATCTCGCCACCCAGCGCGACCTGGGCACGGGCGATGGAGTATAGCGTGAACGCCTCGTTGCCGCTGAGCAGGGACTCGCGGCCGCGGCGCGCGGTGCGTATGTCGGCCAGCACGTGCGGCTCCTTGTGGCCGGACAGGAAGGCCAATTCCAGCCGTGCCAGCAGGCCGATCGACAGCGACCGTATGGCGCGGCTGCCGGCGATCATGCGGTGCAGGCGCGCCGAGTCGAAACGGCTGCCGCGTGTGGCCGGAACCAAGCCGGCAACCGGCTGAGCCAGGGCAATGTCTGTGATGGCGGTGATCCTTCAGGGAGAGGCGATCGCAGAACGGCGCGGCCATCGTCCATGTGCGGTGCACACCCTGTTTCGGCCAGGGGTTTTCCACGCCGGTAAACAGAACGTCACTCCTTGGGTGGGTCAGGCGAGAAAGCCGACGATCCGCTCGGCTTCCGCCACGACCGGTTCGGCAATGGCGCGCGCGCGGGCGGCCCCGTCGCGCAGGACCTGCTGCAGATGCCCCGTATCGCCCAGCAGGCGCCGCGTCTCGGCTGCGATGGGCGAGAGGCGCGCCACCAACAGTTCGGCCAGCACCTCCTTGAACGGACCGAAGCCGCGTCCGCCGTGCTCCGCCAGCACGCCTGCCGGGTCGGTACCGGCCAGCGCCGCGTAGATACCCACCAGGTTGCGGGCTTCGGCACGGCCTTCCAGGCCGGCAGCCTCGGCCGGCAACGGCTCCGGGTCGGTCTTGGCCCGCCGTATCTTCAGCGCGATCGTGTCGGCGTCGTCGGAGAGGTTGATGCGGCTTTGGTCCGACGGGTCGGACTTGGACATTTTCCGGGTGCCGTCGCGCAGGCTCATCACGCGGGCCGCTTGGTCCAGGATCAGCGGCTCGATCCGGCCGAAAAAATCGACGCCGTAGTCGTGGTTGAATTTTTCGGCGATGTCGCGGGCGAGCTCCAGATGCTGCCGCTGGTCGTCGCCCACCGGCACGTGCGTGGCGTGGTAGGCGTGGATGTCGGCCGCCATCAGGTTTGGGTAAACGTACAGGCCCGCGGAGGCGGCTTCGCGGTCGCGGCCCGCCTTGTCCTTGAACTGCGTCATGCGGTTCAGCCAGCCCAGCCGTGCGATGCAGTTGAAGATCCAGGCCAGCCTCGCGTGGGCGCTGACGGCCGACTGCGCGAACAGCACGCTGCGGCCGGGATCGATGCCGCAGGCCAGCAGGGTTGCCGCCATCTCCAGGCTTTGCGCGCGCAGGCGGGCGGGCTCCTGGAAGGTGGTGATGGCGTGCAGATCGACCACGCAGAACAGGCAGTCGTGGCCGTCCTGCAGCGCCACCCAGTTGCGTATGGCACCCAGGTAGTTGCCCAGGGTCGGGATGCCGGAGGGCTGGATGCCGGAGAAGACGCGCTGCATGGCCGTGTGGTGGCGCGAGCGCGCCCTTTTATCAAGCGGGCCGTCCTACAGCACGATAGCTTCTGGCAGCCGAAGCTATCGTGCTGTAGCTCTTTGTTTTGGCGAGCATGTTTATCGCGGTTGAAGGTCAACCTAATGCGATCATGC
>CAXUGD010000393.1:0-3272 GCA_964250355.1 uncultured Acetobacteraceae bacterium
GGTTGCGGCCGGGCGTGTTCGCCACGCTGGGTCTGCTACGCCGCACGGCCATGACGGCCGGGGCGGTGGTGGGCATGGAAGTGGCGGCCAACACGGCCGCGCACGCCCTGCTGTCCAGCCCGCTGCTGCAGCATCTGGCCGGCGAGATGGCCGGGGCGGGCGTGGCGGCGCGGCGCATGGTGGTGCTGGCCAGGGCAGCGGCCGCGGCGTGCAGCCCGCTGGCGCCGGAGTAGCCCGGAACACCCCCACTCCCGGTGTGGCGGTTCGGTTGCGGCCCGGCGCCGCCTGTGTGATGCTGGCACCCCTGCCGCCCGGTTGTGCAAGGGTGTCGCGTCACGCAAACTTCACTCGCCCGGCGCGGCGCCTGTCCTATTGGCTCGCCTGAACTCCGGCAGACGTTGCGCGGGGAGATCCACTCGGTACGGTGAGGCCCATGAACGCCTTTTCTCCCCTGAGCACCCCGGCTTTCGGCCAATCGGCCAAGGCGTCCTACCGTTCGGTGTTCCTGTCGGACACGCATCTGGGCACGCGCGGGTGCCGCGCCGATTTCCTGGCCCATTTCCTGGGATCCTTCACCACGGAGCACCTGTTCCTGGTCGGCGACATCGTGGATGGTTGGCGCCTGCGCAAATCCTGGTATTGGGACGAGATGCATGACGAGGTGGTCAAGCTGATCCTGCGCCATGCCAGCCGCGGCGCGCGCGTGCTCTACGTTCCCGGCAACCACGACGAGATGTTCCGCGACTGGCTCGGCCTGGGGCTGGAGATCGGCGGGGTGCGGCTGGCGGGCGAGGCGGAGCACACGACCGCCGATGGGCGGCGGCTGCTGATCATCCACGGCGACCAGTTCGACAGCGTGGTGCGCTACGCCAAGACGCTCGCGTTCCTGGGCGACTGGGCCTACCGCGCGGCGCTGAACGTGAACCGCTGGTTCAACGCGGTGCGCCGGCCGCTGGGCTACCCATACTGGTCGCTGAGCCAATGGGCCAAGCGGCAGGTGAAGGAGGCGGTCAAGGCCGTGGACCGCTTCGAGGCGGCGCTGGCCGGCGAGGCCCGCCGCCGTCAGTTCGACGGCGTGGTATGCGGCCACATCCACCATGCCGAGATGCGCATGGTCGATGGCGTTCAGTACCTGAACACCGGCGACTGGGTGGAAAGCTGCACCGCGCTGGTGGAGCATTGTGACGGGCGGCTGGAGCTGATCGACTGGGTGGCGCTGAACAAGCTGTCGTTCTTCGCGCCTAGGCTGGTCTCGCCCAAACAGATGCCGGTGCCCGAACCTGCCTGACACGAGCCTGGCCATCCCGCCGCCGCATTCGCGCGTGCTGATCGTGTCGGACGCGTGGCGGCCACAGGTCAACGGCGTGGTGCGCACGCTGGCGACCCTGGTGGGCGAGCTGGCAGCCCTGGGCATCGTGGCCGAGGTGATCGGGCCGGACCGCTTCCGCACTCTGCCGTGTCCGACTTACCCTGACATCCGGCTTTCTGTCCTGCCAGGCCGGAGGCTGGGCCGGCTGATGACGGCGTTCCGGCCCGATGCGCTGCACATAGCTACGGAGGGGCCGCTGGGAATCGCCGCCTCGCGCCTGGCGCGCGCGCATGGCTGGACTTTCACCACCGCGTTCCACACGCGCTTTCCGGAGTACCTGCGCGCCCGCACGCGGCTGCCGTTGGCCCTGCCCTACGCGTGGCTGCGGCGGTTCCACGCGGCGGGCCACGGGCTGATGGTGGCGACCGAGAGCCTGCGGCAGGAGCTGGCCGCGCGTGGCTTCCGCGACTTGCGCGCCTGGTCGCGCGGCGTGGACCTGTCGGTGTTCCAGATGGAGCCGCGCGCTGCCTGGGCCGGGCTGGCGCGGCCGGTCTGCCTCTATGTGGGGCGGGTGGCGGTGGAAAAGAACATCGCGGCCTTCCTGGACCTGGACCTGCCGGGGTCCAAGGCGGTGGTGGGTGACGGGCCTCTCCTGGCCACGCTGCGGGTGCAGTACCCCGCGGTGCATTTCACCGGCGTGTTGCAGGGCGGGGCGCTGTCGCGTGCCTATGCCGGGGCCGACGTCATGGTGTTCCCCTCGCTGACCGACACGTTCGGCCTGGTCATGCTGGAAAGCCTGGCCTGCGGCACGCCGGTGGCCGCTTTTCCCGTGACCGGCCCCAAGGACGTGCTGGCGGGCGGCGGCGACGCCATCGGCGCAGTCGATTCCGACCTCCGGCGGGCGGTGCTGCGCGCCCTGGCCGGCGGGGACCGGGTCGCGTGCCGCGCCTTCGCCGAAACCTTTTCTTGGCGGGCCTGCGCCGAGCGGTTCGTGGCCAACCTGGTGCCGATCCGGCAGGGCATGACCGTCTCGATCGGCGTGCCGGCGCGCGTGTAGCGGCTGTTCCGCCCAGTATATCGAGTCTTGGCTGGTTTGCTTCGCCATCAACGGACGTATCGGTAGGGCCGGCTACTCCGTTACCTCAAGCAGGCCCGGGGTGGGTGCGCCGCCGCCCTGCAACGCCGCCATCACACTGTGCCGGCGGGCCTTTGCCAACGCGGCCCGGTACGCTGGCCCGGCCAGCGCGTCCTGCTCGCCGGTCACGGCAACCCGCGCAGGGCGGCCTTGCGCGGCAGCCTGCCGTGCCGCGGCCAACTCGGCCCGCGCCTGCGGGCTGAGTGCTGCCTGGTCCCAATCGAAGAACACCGGGTAGGTGTCGGCAAAGTCCTGCGCGGCCGCGCGGGGCTGCGCCAACGCATAGGCGACCGCCGCATCCACGAGGAAGGGCAGGGTCACAAGAAAGATCAGTTTCCGCATCGCATCGCTTTCCGGTCGATCCGCAGCTTTATCGCTGCGAAACCGTAATAGACCGGTTTGGTTAACCGCCGCTGAACGCCGCCGGCCTGCACCGCTATTCGCCCTGGCTCCTGCGTGCTACCGCCCTGCCGTGTTCAAAGCCACGCCCGCATGTTCGCCGCTCTGCTGAGGAGTGCCGCTTCCCAGCGCATTGCCGCCGCGGTGCTGGGCTTCTACCTCGACCTGACGTTGCGCAGCACGCGCTGGACCCTGGAGGGGACGGCCCACCTGGCGCCATTCCTGGCTGGAGGACCGGTGATCGTGGCCTGCTGGCACGAGCGCCTGCCGATGGCGCCGGCCTTTTGGCTGCCCGCACGGCGCAGCCACAGGCAGCGGCGCATCGCTACCCTGGCCAGCCGGCACCGCGATGGGCGGCTGATTGCGGGCGTCATGGCGCGGTTCGGGGTGCAGGCGGTGCTGGGCTCGTCCGGCCGCGCTGGGCCGGGC
>CAXUGD010000394.1:0-3268 GCA_964250355.1 uncultured Acetobacteraceae bacterium
GGCGGTCGGCAAGGAGGCGGGCTGCCACGGCCTGCGGGTTTGGGCCGGCAGGGTCGGTGGCGTCAGACGGGCCCGGGCGCGGCGACCCGCGCCGCCCGCGCACCGCGTCCACGATCGCGGCACTCGACTCGAAGAGGAGCGCCGTTAAAGCAATGTCCACCGCCCGCTTGTACTTCATGGCATGCCGCCCCGCTGATCCGCACTCACCCCCGCAACGTTGCCCGCGCGCGGAAAGTTCTGGCCCGTCAGCGTGCCGACAGGGCGTGTATGGAGAACAGGCCGGCTTCGTCCGTCCAGACCTGTCCCGGGTGCCAGCCGGCCTCCTGCGCCAGCGCGGCAAACCCGGCTACCGTGTGCTTGTAGCTGTTTTCGGTATGGATCGTCTCGCCGGCGGCAAACGGGATGGCCGTTCCGGCCAGGTGCACCACCTGCGCGGCGCGGCTTTCCAGGTGCATCTCCATCCGGCTTTCCTCCGGGTTCCACACCGCGCGGTGGCGGAACTGCGCCGTGTCGAAATCGGCCGCGGCCTCGCGGTTCAGTCGGTGCAGCAGGTTGAGGTTGAAGGCGGCTGTAACCCCGGCGGCGTCGTCGTAGGCCGGCACCAGCAGGTCCGGGTCCTTGCGCAGGTCAACGCCCACGATCATGGCGGCAGCCCCGCCCAGCGTGCGGGCGGCCTCCGCCAGGAAGGCGCGGGCGGCGGCGGGATCGAGGTTGCCGATCGTGGAGCCGGGAAAGAAGCCGAACCGGCCCAGGCCGTCCAGCGTGTCGGGCAAGGTGATCGGGCGCAGGAAGTCGCCGCAGAACGGATGGACGCGCAAGAGGGGCCGGCTTGCGTGAAGACGGGCGGCCATGGCGGCCAGCGCGCCCTGGGCCACGTCGATAGGCATGTAGGCGGTCAGGCGGTCGGGGGCGGCGTCCACCAGCATCATGCCCTTGGCCTCGTCGCTGGCGCCGTACTCCACCAACACGCTGGGCCGCGTGGCGAAGGCCGCGATCTCGGGGGCGGTGCGCGCCAGCAGCGCACGCTCGGTGCGCGTCAGGTAGTATTCGGGCAGGGCGGTGATCGCCTCGAACAGCCGCACGCCCTCCGCATCGTAGAACAGCTTGGGCGGCAGGGTCTTGGGTGTGGCCAGCAATCCGGCCAGGGCGATGCCGGCGACATCCTCGCCGGGGGTCGTGGCGTCCAGCATGGCGTCAGTCCTGGGCCAGGCGCAGGCCGGTGAACTGCCAGCGTTTGTCCGGCGGGAAGAAGTTGCGGTAGCTGGGCCGCGTGTGGCCCGGCGGCGTGGCCGACGAGCCGCCGCGCAGGACCATCTGGTTGATCATGAACTTGCCGTTGTACTCGCCCACGGCACCGGGCGGGGTGCGGAAGCCCGGATAGGGAAGGTAGGCGCTGCCGGTCCACTGCCAGACATGGCCGGTCAGCTCGGCCATCCCGCCCGTCTGCGGCATCGTGAGCGCCACCTCCAGCTCCGCCTCCGTCGGCAGCCGGGCGCCGGACCAGCGGGCAAAGGCGTCGGCCTCGTACCAGCTGAGGTGGCGCACCGGCGCTTCGGGATCGATCGGCTGCAGGCCGCCGGGCGTCATCTGCTCCCAGCCTCCGTCCGTCTGGCGCCAGTGCAGCGGGGCGTCCCAGCCTTGGGCCCGCACGCAGTCCCAGCCATCGGCCATCCACAGCGCCGCCGCCCGATAGCCGCCGGCTTCCATGAAGGCGCGGTACTCGCCGTTGCGCACCAGGCGCGAGGCCAGGCGGCAGGGGGCCAGCAGCACGCGGTGACGCGGCATCTCGTTGTCGAAGGCGAAACCGTCCTGGGCCACACCGTCCCGGCCGCGACACCCGATGGAGGCGAGGCCGCCCGGCAGATCGACGAAGCGTGTGGGTCCCGGCGCGTAGGACGGCTCGCGCCAGCCGGGGATAGCGGCGGGCAGCAGCGGGTTCTGCGCCAGCGCGTGCAGGATGTCGGTGAGCAGCAGTTCCTGGTGCTGCTGCTCGTGGTGCAGGCCGAGCGTCACCAGGGCGGCGGCAGCCGGCGGCGCGTGTTCCAGCCAGCCCAGCATGGCGGCATCCACGGCGCGCCGGTACTGGCCCACCTCGTCCGCCGTGGGACGCGTCAGCAGGCCGCGGGCCGGGCGGGGATGCCGGGCACCCACGGCTTCGTAGTACGAGTTGAACAGGAACTGGTAGCGCGGGTCGAACGGCTGGTAGCCGGGAATGTTGGGCACGGCCACGAACTGCTCGAAGAACCAGGTGGTGTGCGCGCGGTGCCACTTGGCGGGGCTGGCATCCGGCATGGACTGCACGCACTGGTCTTCTGCCGACAGGCTGGCGGCCAGGCTTTCGGTGTGGCTGCGCACGCTGCGATAGGCGGCAGCGAGCGGCACGCTGGCAATCGGCAGAGCCTCCGGCCGGAGATTGGTGCTGCTCATCGGTCCTCCTCGGGCGTGAACAGCGCGCCCGGCGCCGGTGCCGTGCAGGCCGCCAGCCGCCTTGCCCCAGCGGCACGGCTGACGTATCGGGCGCGACAAACGCTGCCCGGAACCGCTATATTTAGACGTTCTGGCCGCAGGGCAAGCGCCAAGGGCGGCCGGGGCCGGACAGGGGGACAACCATGCTGCGCTGGCTTGGGGTGCTGAGCGTGCTGTCGCTGCTGACCGGGCTGCTGACCTTCGGCGTTATATCGACGGAGGCGGTGGGGCTGACGCGCATCTTGTTTGCCATCTTCGCAGGCGCGCTGGCGTGCAGCCTTGTTCTTGCCCTGTTCCGCAGCGGCTGAATTTATCGTTCTGAATCCGTAATAGACTTGCAGTCCTGATCTTTCCGCTTCATTAAGGTTGCGCGTCCAAAACGTCCTCTTCTGCCGCTGGCGATTGAGAGGGCCCGATGACGACGCGCAGTTTCGTGTGGCTGACACTCGGGGGGGGCGCATGGTCGCTCGGGTCCAACTGGGCGGATGTGACCGACGGCACCAGCCCCTCGCTGGTGGCACCCGGTGCGCAGGATAGTGTGACGATCGCGGGCCCGTCGGGCGCGCAGGTGCAGACCATCACCGGCAGCGGTGTGGTGGCAGCCGCCCTGTTCACCGGCAATACCCAACTTTCCGGCAGTTTTTCGCTGGGCGCGCTGAGCGTGGGCGGCAGTGCGGCGGGCGGCCTGCTGGAATTGGGGCGGGCCACGGCCGTGCAGGCCAGCAGCGCCAGCCTCGCCTCGGGCACGATGGTGGCGGGGCCGGGGGGCACGCTCTCGGTCGCGGGCACGCTCGCCTTGGGC
>CAXUGD010000395.1:0-3262 GCA_964250355.1 uncultured Acetobacteraceae bacterium
GTGCTCGACCGCGTCCGTGCAGCGCAGGCAGAGCGTCGGGTGGGCGGCGCCGGTGCCGACTTCGGGCAGCACGCGCCAGCAACGGGCGCATTTGGTGCCGGGTGCGACGCCGACCTGTATCGAACGCCCTGCGCCGCCGTCGCCTTTCACCGCCATGCTGGAGACGATCGCCACGTCTGGCCAGTGCTCTTCGGGCAGCAATTCAGCCTGTTCATGATCGGCATGCAGAACGACGCTCGCCTGCAATGACGATCCTATTTCGCCCGTGCTGCGCAAGAGTTCGATCTTGGTCGTGATCTCACCGCGAAGCGTGCGGATACGCGCCCAACGTGCGGCCAAGGCGATGTCGTTCCACTCGGGGAGGGCTTCCGGAAAGGTGTGCAGATGCACGCTGTCGTCTTGGCCGTATCGGGCCGTCCAAGCCTCCTCGGCGGTGAAGCACAGGACCGGGGCGAGCCACGTGCATAACGCGCGGTGCAGATGGTGGAGCACCGTGCGGGCGCTACGCCGGCGCAGGTTGTCCGGACGGTCGCAATACAGCGAGTCCTTGCGGATGTCGAAGTAGAACGCGCTGAGGTCGGCGCTGCAGAACGCGTGCAGCTCGGGATACACGCCGGTCCACTCATGCGTGGCAACCGCGTGGCGGATGCGCGTGTCCAGCTCGCTGAGCCGGTGCAGGACGTAGCGTTCCAGCTCCGGCATCTCCGCGTACTCGACACGCTCGTCGTCCGAGAACCCCCACAGCGCGCCCAGCAGCCAGCGCAGCGTGTTGCGCAGGCGGCGGTACAGCTCGGCCTGCTGCTTCAGGATCTCCTTGCCCACACGCTGGTCTTCGGTGACGTCGGCGTTCATCACCCACAGGCGGAGGATGTCGGCGCCGTACTCGTCGATCACCTTTTGCGGGGCCACCACGTTGCCCACCGACTTGCTCATTTTGCGGCCCTGCTCGTCGAGCGTGAAGCCGTGCGTCAACACCGCGCGGAACGGCGCCTGGCCGCGGCTGCCGATCCCCTCCAGCAGGGAGGATTGGAACCAGCCGCGATGCTGGTCTGAGCCTTCCAGGTATAGGTCAGCCGGCCAGGGCAGGCCGCGGTCGATCAGGGTGAACACGTTGGTGCAGCCCGATTCGAACCACACATCGACGATGTCACGCACCTGCTCGTACTCGTCCGGGTCGTACTCGGCGCCCAGGAAGCGCGACGACGGGGAGGCGTACCAGGCATCGGCCCCTTCGGCGGCGAAGATCTCGGCGATCCGCGCCATCACCGCCTCGTCGCGCAACAGAGCGCCGGTGCGCTTCTCCACGAACACGGCGATCGGCACGCCCCAGGCGCGCTGGCGGCTGATGCACCAATCCGGCCGGTTGCCCACCATGCTGGCCAGCCGGTTACGGCCGGCCGGCGGCACGAACGGGGTCGCCGCGATCGCTTCCAGCGCGCGCGCACGGATCGCGTCGGTGCCGTCCATGCGGATGAACCATTGCGGCGTGGCGCGGAAGATCAGCGGCGCCTTGCTGCGCCAGCTATGCGGGTAGGAATGGACGAGCGTTCCCTGCTTGACGAGCGCGCCTGCCTCGATCAGCGCGGCGCAGACCGGCTTGGCCGCGCGGAACACGTGCACGCCGGCAAACAACGGCACCCAGGGAAAATACGTGCCGTCATCGGCCACGGTCTCAGGCACTTCGATGGCGTTCTCGCGGCACAGCGCGAAATCGTCCTCGCCATGCGCCGGCGCCATGTGCACGAAGCCGGTGCCCTGATCGGCGGTCACGAAATCGCCCATCAACAGTGGCACTGCGAAGGAGTCGTAGCCCTCGCCGCGCAACGGGTGCTCGCACACCAGCCCGGCTAAGTCTGCGCCGACGTACTCTTTCAGGACGTGATGAAGCGTGATGCCGCATTCGGCCACGAAGTGCGGCAGCAGTTCCTGGGCTACGAGAAGATGCTCACCCACCCGGCACAGGCTGTTCTCCGCAACGCCATCGACGCGGAAATGCGCGTATTGGATCGCGGCACCGAATGCGATGGCCCGGTTCCCGGGAATGGTCCACGGCGTCGTCGTCCAGATCACCACCGATGTCGGTTTCAGACGATCGAGCAGAGGAGAGTGTCCGAGCGCGGTCCCCGCGACATCCTCTCGGTTAACGCCGACAATCGGAAAACGCACCCAGATCGTGGTGCTCGTGTGGTCCGCGTATTCCACCTCGGCCTCGGCCAGCGCGGTCTTTTCCACCACGCTCCAGAGCACCGGCCGCAGCCCGCGGTACAGCGCGCCGTTCAGCGCGAAGCGGTGTATCTCGCCGGCAATCGCCGCCTCCGCCGAGAAATCCATCGTCGCGTAACGGTTGTCCCAGTCGCCGAACACGCCGAGACGCTTGAACTCGTCGGCCTGCACGGCCAGCCACTTGGCCGCGTGCTCGCGGCACTCGGCGCGGAACTGCAGCACCGGCACCGCATCCTTGTCGCGGCCCGCCTTGCGGTATTTCTCCTCGATCTGCCACTCGATCGGCAGACCGTGGCAGTCCCAGCCCGGCACGTAGCAGGCGTCGTAGCCCGCCATCTGCTGCGCGCGGTTGATCACGTCCTTCAGAATCTTGTTCAGCGCGTGGCCGATATGGATGTTGCCGTTCGCGTATGGCGGTCCGTCATGCAGGATGAAGCTGTCGCGGCCCGCCGCCTGCGCACGCAGCTTCCCCCACAGGTCGGTCGCCGCCCAGCGCGCCAGGATGGCCGGCTCGCGCCGGGGCAGGTCGCCCCGCATCGGAAAGTCGGTCTTCGGCAGGAACACCGTGTCGCGGTAATCGGTTTCGGTCATCGGGCTCTCAGCATGGTTCGGGCAGCCTCGGCATCGGCCACGATCTGCGTGCGCAGCGCATCGAAACTGGCGAATTTCTGCTCGGCACGCAAAAAACCGTGCAGGGCGACGGAGATTTCCTGGCCGTACAGGTCGCCGTCGAAGTCGAACAGGTGCACCTCCAGCCGGCTCTCCAACCCCTCGCTCACCGTGGGCCGCCGGCCGATATTGGCCACGCCATCATGCACGCCGCCACCGTCCAGCCGCACACGCACGGCATACACGCCGCGCGCCGGCTCCAGGTGGCGGCGTGCATGCACGTTGGCGGTGGGAAAGCCGATGGTGCGGCCGCGTTGGTCGCCATGCGCCACCACGCCGCGTATGGCCCAGGGCCGGCCCAGATCGGCGGTCGCGCGCTCGGGGTAGCCGTCCTGCAGCACGCGGCGGATGCGGGTGGACGAGAGCGGCC
>CAXUGD010000396.1:0-3261 GCA_964250355.1 uncultured Acetobacteraceae bacterium
CGACCCGCTGGGCGCGCTCGAGCGGCAGTTGGCCGCCGACGCCCTCCTGCGCGCGGCGCTGGCCGGCCGCTCGTGGCAGCACGACTTCCGTCAGGTGCTGCTACCCTGGTATCGGCCGTTGCGGCCATGCCTCCCCGGCCTGACGCCACTCTGGGTGCATGGCGACTTCCATGCGTCCAACCTGCTGTGGCGCGGGGGCGCGGTGTCTTGCGTGCTGGATTTCGGCCTGTGCAACCGCGCCAGCGCGGTGTTCGACCTGGCGACCGCCATCGAACGCAACGCGGTCGCGTGGCTGGACCTGGCACCGCATTACACCGCCATCGGCCGCGCCGACCTGGCCTGTGCCCTGCTGAGCGGCTACACGCGCGTGCTGCCGCTGGCCCCCGGCCAGGCCGCTGCGCTGCGCCACATCCTGCCGCTGGTGCATGTGGATTTTGCCCTGTCCGAGCTGGCCTATTTTCACGGCATCACCGGGTCGGCGCGCGATGCAGAGGCCGCCTACACCGACTTCCTGCTCGGCCACGCGGCCTGGTTCGGCAGCGCCGACGGCCAGGACTTCCTGGACAGCGTTGTGGAACGCTGTTGACAGCGCCGCCTGCCGGTTCGATGGTCGCTGCACCAAGGGGTGCCCCGACAAGGGGCTGAGACGGCGTTGGCACGGGTCCTGACCGGGATCCGCGCAGCACGCAAACCCTGCCGGAACAGCCCTGACACGGGCCGACCGGGGAACCTGATCCGGGTCATGCCGGCGGAGGGAATGGTGCGGAAGACAGCATGCTGGCCCCTCTTCCTTCCATCTCCCCTGAATGAGGAGATGGCGGTGTGCGTGGGCCGTGGGCGTTGTGGCTGCTGGGACCTCTTGTGTTTGCAATCTGTGCCGCGTGGCCCCGCGTGTCGGGCGCACAGACGGCGCCGGCCGGCACGCCCGCCGAACAGATCGTGGTGACCGCAGCGGGGGCCGCGGGTGGCGGGCTGATCGGCCCCGAAGACGCCGCCGTGTCGCGCAGCACGGTCTCTACCGACTTCATCGCCAAGCAAGCGCCCACTTCCAACGCGTTCGAGCTGCTGCGGCTGTCGCCGGGTGCGGACGTTTCGACCAGCGATCCGTACGGCCTCTCGCCCGGCGTGAACATCGCCGTGCGCGGCCTGAACGGCGACGAGCTGGCCTACGTGGTGGAGGGCGCGCCGGTGAACGACATCGGCTACTACGCCGGCTACCCGTCGCAATGGGTGGATGCGGAAAACCTGCGCAGCGTGTCGCTGCAACAGGGTACGGCCGACCTGGACACGCCCACGGTCAACGCCAGCGGCGGGCTGATCACGCTGAGCCTGCGCGACCCCCTGGCGGCACCGGGCGGCTTCGTGTCCGCCGGCATCGGCTCCTACCACGAAAACCGCGAGTTCATCCGCCTCGACAGCGGGCAGGTCGCCGGCACCGGGCTGCGCGGCTTTCTGTCGTTTTCCAACACGGAAGCCGACAACTCCCGTGGCGCCGGGCGCGACCACCGCCAGCTTGTCGATTTCAAGGTGGAAGAGAGTTGGGGCGACGGCAGCCGCGTTGCGGCCCCCGGTTCGTACCACGACGCGATTCTCAGCTCGTATCCGATGCCGACTTTGCAGGACTGGTCCGCTAGCGGTCGTTCTTACAATTACGACGCCGCCTTCTCGCCCGGCAACACGAACTACTGGAAGCTGTACCAGCAGACCTGGCGTGACGAGCAGGTGAGCGTGCCGTCGCACTTCACCCTGACCGACAAGCTCGCTCTCGAGATCACCCCGTATTTCGAACACGGGTTCGGCAACACGCCGTATGGCACCACGCTGCCCACCACCGGCCTGTTTCTCGGCACGCAACCGATCGTCGGGCCGCTTGCGATACCCAACGCGCATGGTGGCCAGGCGCTGGTGCTGGCGGACTACATCGGCAACCAGTATCGCGCCGGCGCCACCAGCGAGCTGTCCGCAACGCTGGGCGCCCACCGCTTGGTCGCCGGCTGGTGGTACGACTACGCCGACGACTACGATCCGCAACCCTTCACCCCGGTTGGCGCCGATGGCGAACCGGCCTCCATCTGGGGTTTTCCGTACACGATCAAGACGCCGGACGGCCGCACCCTGTCCGCGCAGGAGGCGCATACGCGCGAGCAGGTCAACATGCTGTTCCTGGGCGACACGATCAGCCTGCTGGGGGGCCGCCTGCGCCTCGACGCCGGTTTGAAATACGCGATCGTCAACCGCGACGGCACGAACAGCCTGCCGGGGCCGCAATACCGCGTCGGGCTGAACAGCGCACAGCCGCTGCCGCGCGCCGCCATCCGCTATCGGGTCACACCGCACAGCCAGATCTTTGCCAGCGTCTCTACCAATTTCCGCTCGGCCACCGAATACGTGCTCTACAACACCTACGACGTTTTTGGTGACCAGTACACAAAAGGTGCCGCGCAACGCGACGAGTACTCGATCTCGGAAGAAATCGGCTACCGCTACCAGGGACGTTGGCTGGATGGCTCCGTCACCCTGTTCAACTACAACTTCACCAACCGCCAGGTCTCCACTCTGGTAGATGGCTCGATCGGCAGCAGCATCAACGCCGGCGGCCAGACCTCGCGCGGCGTGGATGCGGAGCTCGGCTTGCAACCGCTGCATCACTGGCGGCCCTATTTCTCCGCCGAATACCTGCATGCCACGATCGACAACGATTTCGCGATCGACGGCGATTACCTGCGCACGGCCGGCAAGACCGCCGTGCGCAGCCCGGCTTTCCATGGCGCGATCGGCCTGGACTACGATGACAGCCGGTTCTTCGGCACCGCCGCGGTCAAATACGTCGGCGCGCAATTCGCCACCTTCGACAACGACGAACGTATTCCGCCTCACGCGCAGGCCGACGCGGCGCTGGGCGTGCGGCTGCCGGGCAGCGCGTTCGCGAAGCGGCCGGAACTGCGGCTGAACCTCGTCAACGTGACCGACGCGAAGTTCCTCTCCGGCATCGCCTCCGTGCAGCCCAACGCACAGCCTGCGGTGGGCGTGCACGTCACGCCGATCCCCGGCGCCGCCCCCACCTACTTCGTCGGGCCGGGCTTCGCGGCCATCCTCACGCTGTCGTCGCCATTCTGATGCGCGCGGCGCTGGCGGTGCTGCTGCTGCTCGCTGCCCCCCCGGCTCGCGCGGCCGACCGGCTGACGGTGCTGCTGGACTGGTTCGTCAACCCCGACCACGCGCCGATCCTGGTCGCCCAGCAGATCGGCGCCTATGCGGCAG
>CAXUGD010000397.1:0-3258 GCA_964250355.1 uncultured Acetobacteraceae bacterium
GCCCTGCACGGTCGCCGGCGGCCTGGACATCTGGGATTACGCGGCGACCGTGCAGGGCCTGTCGGACCGCGGCTTCGACCAGACGCCCAGCCGGGTGAGGGGCGTCTATACCGGGGAGGTCGATGGCGACCGCAGCAAGCTGGCGCAGGTCGAGCTTGGCGCCACGCCGTTCGCGGGCACGCGGTTTTCCGTGCTGGTGCGGGCGCGCGACGCGAAATACGGTTACGACGAGGCCGGCTACGACGCCGGCAACGCCTCCGGCTACGACGCCTCCCTGTTCGGACGCCTGGGCGTCACCAGCACGCTGCTGGGCGGGGCGTGGGACACGAGCCTTTATCTCACCGGCTTGCAGCACGACCGCCGCTACACCGTCACGCTCGAGCCGGAGGACCCCAACGGGGCGCAGCAGGACGACCGCTATCACGGCCGCCGTGCCGACGTGCAGTGGAACAACACGGTGCGCCTGCCGGACGGTGCCGTGCTGCAGGCCAACGCGCTGACCTTCGGCTACGAACACCAGGCCGACCGCGCCGATTCGAAAACCAGCGACGCCTATTTCGGCGTGCCGAGCACCGGGGTAGTCCGCGCACATGCGGATTACGATGCCGGTTTCCTCGGCGTGCAATCGACCGTGCTGCAGCGCCTCGCCCTGACGGGGCAGTTGCGCGAAGACGCGACGACCATCGCCGGGGACGCGTTCACCTGGCGGGTCGGCGGCGTGCTCGCGATGCCGGGGGTGGATGCGCACATCAAGGCCTCCTACGGGACCAGCTTCCGCGCGCCCGCGCTGAACGATCGCTACGGCACGGACAATTACGGCTACGGATACGGTTTCGCGGGCAACCCGAACCTGCGTCCCGAACGCGGCCAGGGCTACGAGGCCGGCGTCACCTTCGACCTGCCGCCCGCCGGTGCGGTCGCCGGCAGCGTCTCGGCTACCTACTTCCACAACCGCATCACCGACCTGATAAGCCAGGTGCTGCTGCCGACCCTCGACTACACGCCGGTCAACGTAAACCGCGCGCGCACGCAGGGCGTCGAAACCTCGCTCACCGTGCGGGCTGCGCGCTGGCTGGAGGCCGACCTCACCTACACCTACACCGATGCGCGCGACCTCGGCACCGGCGTGCTGCTGCTACGGCGACCCTACAACCAGGGATCGGCGGATTTGCGCATCTCGCCTGTCGCGGGCGTCGCAATCGTGCCGGAAGTGCTGTATGTCGGTGCCTTCGGGGATTACCTGACGAGTGACTCTGGCGTGCAAGGCTTCGTGCCCGGCGTGTCGCCTTCCGGCGTGGTCTTCAACCTCAACGCCACGTGGCAGGCGACGAAGCGCGTGGAGCTGTTCGTCTGGGGCAAGAACCTTGCCAATACGCATTTTGAACCGGTCAACGGCTACCAAACACCCGGCGCCTCGTTCCTGGCCGGAACGCGCATCGGTTTCTGAAGGTGACGCATGCAGCAGGCGACCGAAACACTGCACGTCCAGACCCGCACCCGCGGGTTGATGGACATCACCCAGCCAACCCGCACATTCCTGGGCAGCCACCCGGTGCAAACCGGGTTGCTGACGCTGTGGTGCCGCCACACCTCGGCCTCGCTGCTGGTGCAGGAGAATGCCGATGGGGACGTGCGTGCCGACTTGGAGGCCTTCTTCGCCCGCATCGCCCCCGAAGCGCGCGGCCTGTACGTCCACGATGCCGAAGGTCCGGACGACATGCCCGCCCATATCCGCGCCGCGCTGACCCAAACGCAGCTGAGCGTGCCCGTCACCGGCGGCACCATGGTGCTGGGCACCTGGCAGGGCATCTACCTCTACGAACACCGCACCCGCCCGCATCGGCGCGAGGTGGTGCTGCACCTGATCGGCGCGTAGCGCGCCCGCATCGGCGCTGCTAGATACGGCCGGCGTGCGGAGGCCAGCGATGAACAGAACGATGCGCATTGCCGCCGGCAGCATCGCCATCGGCCTGGCCGTGCTGACGCTGAAGGCGTCGGCCTGGCGCGTCACCGGCAGCGCCGCCTTCTACTCCGACGCGCTGGAAACCGTGGTCAACGTGGCCGCCTCCGTCATCGCGCTGGCCGCCCTGGGCTTTGCCGCCCGGCCCGCCGACCGCAACCACCCTTACGGCCACGACAAGGCAGAATTCGTGGCCGCCGTGGTCGAGGGCGTGCTGATCGTGGTCGCCTCCATCAGCATCCTGCAGCATGCCTGGTACACGTGGTGGCACCCGGTGCCGCTCGGTGCGCCGGCGCTGGGCGTGACCTTGAACGTTGCGGCCACCGGGGTGAATGCGCTGTGGGCCTCCGTGCTGTTCCGCGCCGCTCGCCGCGCCCGCTCGCCCGCCTTGGCCGGCGACGCGCGGCATCTGATGGGCGACGTGGTGACCAGCATCGGGGTGGTGGCCGGTGTGGGGCTGGTGCTGCTGACCGGCCGGTTCTGGCTGGATCCGGTCGTGGCCGCCGGCACCGCGGCCTACGTGCTGTGGTCGGGCGTGCACCTGATCGGCGCCTCGGTGGGCGGGCTGATGGACATGGCGCCGGCGGACGACACCGTGCAGCGCATCGAGCGCGTGCTGATGGCGCAGGGCGGCGGCGCCATCGAGGCGCACGACATACGCACCCGCCAGGCCGGCCGCAGCACCTTTGTGCAGTTCCACCTGGTCGTGCCCGGCTCCATGCGCGTGGACGAGGCGCACGAGATCTGCGATCGGATGGAGACCGCCCTGCGCGCCGACATGGAGCAGCTTGTGGTGAGCATCCATGTCGAGCCGGAGCACAAGGCCAAGCATGAGGGGGCGGTGGCCCTTTGAGTAAGGGTAAGGGAAGGCCTTCTTTCTTGAAAGAAAGAAGCAAAGAACTTTTACTCTGGGGTTTGGTGCTTTTCAGCAACGCTTCGTTTGCATCCGGCGTGGTTTCGCTGAATTTGTGTACCGATCAGCTGCTGGTTCTGCTGGCGCCGGAGACGGTTGTTGCCTTGGAGCCTTTGGCGCGGGATCCCGCGCTGTCGTTCGTGGCGGGCCAGGCCGCCCACCTGCCGAGCGTGCGCGCCGATGCCGAAGCGGTGCTGCGTCTGCATCCCAGCCTGGTGCTCGCCGGACGCAGCGGCGCACAGACCACCGTGGCCCTGCTGCGCGCCCGCGGCGTGCGCGTGCTGCAGTTCGACGAGCCGCAGGATTTCGCCCAGATCGGCGCCCAGTTGGCCCAGGTGGCGGCCGCGCTCGGGGTGCCCGCGCGCGGGCAGGCGCTGGCGGCCGC
>CAXUGD010000398.1:0-3236 GCA_964250355.1 uncultured Acetobacteraceae bacterium
CCGCTGGGCGCCGGCACCGACGACAACCGCGCCGGCGCCAAGTAGCGTCGCGCTACCGCTTCCAGGCTACCCCGCCATCGACCACCAGCGTGCCGCCCACCACGTAGTCGCCCGCCCGCGAGGCGAGGTAGATCGCCGACCCGGCCATGTCCTCCTTGGTGCCGACTCGCCCCGACGGAATCACCTTGGAGACTTCGTCGGCGTGGTCCCGCGCCAACTTGTTCATGTTGGAGGCGAAAGCGCCGGGCGCGATCGCGTTCACCACGATGTTGTCTTCGATCAGCCGTAGCGCCATGCGCTTGGTCAGATGGATCAGCCCGGCCTTGCTCGCGGCGTAGGAGTAGGTCTCCTGCATGCTCACCGACACGCCGTCGATCGAGGCGATGTTGATCACCTTGGCCGGCCGCTCCTTCGACGCCGCAGCTTTCAGCGCGCCGTGCAGCGCCTGCGTGAGGAAGAACGGCGTCTTCACGTTCAGGTCCATCACCTTGTCCCAGCCGCTCTCGGGAAAGGTGTCGAAGCTTTCGCCCCAGGCGGCGCCCGCGTTGTTCACCAGGATGTCGAGCGTGGCCTCGTGCTTGAGGTAGTGCTCGGCCATCGATCGCGCGCCATCCCCCCCCGACGCGTCGCCGGGCAGGGCGATGCAGGTGCCGTACTGCGACAGGCGCTGCGCGGTCTCCTCGCAGGCGGTTGCCTTGCGGGCCGAGACGTAAACCTTTGCGGCGCCCGCGCGCAGAAAACCCTCGGCGATCATCTCGCCGATGCCGCGCGAGCCGCCGGTGATCAGCGCCGTGCGCCCTTGGAGCGAAAAATAGTCGTTCATGCGTCCCATCCCCGATGCGGTGTGGGCGCCGGATACGGCGTTGCAGGCACGCTGCCAAGATCGTTGCCCGTGCTGCCGTTGCGGCCAGTGACACCTGCATCATGACAGGGGTTTCACCGCGATGACGATGGAACGTTCACCCCTGCGTCTATATTGCAACAGGCAAGCGGGATAATCCGCGACGACGCCATCCACCCCGGAGAACCGAAACCCATGAGCACCTCGCCCCGCAAACCCTGGCGCAACACCCTGGCTGCCGTTCTGCTGGCCGGCACCGCCGCTGGCGGCCTGACATGGGTCGGTTTGCCATCCGGCGCGCACGCCCAGAACGACCCGGGCGTGGTGCAGCCCAAGGCCGGCGCCATCGAACCCGGACAGATTAGCCATCCGCTGCCCGACTTCGTCGGCCTGGTGAACCAGGTCAAACCGGCCGTCGTCTCCATCACCAGCAAGATGCGTCCCGACGCCGACGAGGAGGAGCAGGGCGGGGGCGGCGGGTTTCCCGGCTTCGGCCACGGCGGGGGCGGATTCCCGTTCGGCTTTCCCTTCGCCATGCCGCAGCAGCAGCAGCGCCAGCGCCTGGTGGAAGCGCGCGGCTCGGGCTTCCTCATCGACGCAAACGGCACCATCGTGACGAACAACCATGTAGTCCGCGGCGCCACCTCCGTCTCCGTCACGCTGGACGACGGCACCGTGCTGCCGGCCCGGGTGATCGGCCGCGACAAGGCCTCCGACCTGGCCGTGCTGCGGGTGAAGGCGAACCGCCGCCTGCCGTTCATCAACCTGGGCAACAGCGACGCGGCCCAGCCCGGCGCCTGGGTGGTGGCCGTGGGCAACCCGTTCGGCCTGGGCGGCACGGTGACCGCCGGCATCGTCAGCGCGCGCGGCCGCGACATCGGCGAGGGCAATTACGACAGCTTCATCCAGATCGACGCGCCCATCAATCAGGGCAATTCCGGTGGCCCGCTATTCACCCAAGACGGCCGCGTGGTGGGTGTCAACAGCGCCATCATCTCGCCCAACGGCGGCGGCTCGGTCGGCATCGGTTTCGCCATCCCGTCCAACACGGTGAAGAGCGTCGTCTCGCAGCTCGAGAAGTCCGGCCACGTCACCCGCGGCTACATCGGCGTCCAGGCGCAGGCGGTGAACGCCGCAATGTCTGACGCGCTGCACCTGCCGGGCGGCAGCAGCGACGCGCATGGCGCGCTGGTGGCCAGCGTGGAGCCGGACGGTCCGGCCAGCCACGCGGGCCTCCAACCCGGCGACGTGATCGTGGCCGTCAACGGCCAGCACGTGGGCAACCCGCGCGAGCTGGCGATCAACGTCAGCCAGGTCGTGCCAGGGTCGCATGCCACGCTCGACGTGCTGCGCCAGGGCCGCGCGCAGACGGTGGACGTGACCGTGGGCACGCTGCCCAGCGACGGCTCGGGCCGCGGCACAGCCGTGGCCGGTGCGGACAGCCAGGGATTGGGCGTGGCACTCTCGGGCATCACGCCCAACCTGCGCCAGCAGCTCGACTTGCCCGAGAGCGCCCGCGGCGCGGTGATCACCGAGGTGAAGCCCGGCTCGCCTGCCGAGCAGGCCGGCCTGCAACCCGGCGACCTGATCACCAGCGTGGGCGAGCACGCGGTGGGCGGCACGGGCGACGCCACCCGCGCCATCCGCGAGCAGTTGAAGAACAACCAGGCTGTCGCCCTGCGCATCACCCGCAACGGAGAGAACCTGTTCGTCGCTATCACCCCAGCCCCCGCCGACGGGGGCGACAGCCAGGATGACGGCAACGGCTGACCGGCCGCTTAACGGTCGATCACCGACGCGCCGGCCCGTCCCTTCCGCCGTCCGAGCGGAAAGGACGGGCCGGCGTTCAGGCACAACCCATCGGGGCCAGCGTCTCGACCGTGGTCTCGCGCAGCAGGGCAGCGAACAGCTTCAGCCCGTCGGTCGCGCCGCGGTCCTGCAGCACGCCCGCCTTGAACTGCACGGCAAACAGCTCCGCCTGCTCGGCGATGATCAGTGCCGCGCGGCGCAGCGCCTGCTGCGCCAATGCGGCTTGCAAATCCTCCGGCAAGGTCTGCCAGGGCGTCCGTTGGGCGGCTGCTGTGCTCATGGCCGGCATCATGCGGCCCAGGTGTTAAGGCCGCGTGCAGACCGCAGGTGCTGCCTGTCTGTTCACCGATACGTGACCGGCCGGCTTAAGCCCGCCGCGTCAGCTCGTATAGCCCCACTGTGGCCGCCGCCGAGACGTTGAGGCTTTCCATCACGCCGGGCATGGCCAGGCCTGCCAATTCGTCGCAGGTGTCGCGGGTCAGGCGGCGCAGGCCCTCGCCCTCCGCACCCAGCACCAGCGCCACCCGGCGTTGGGCGAGCGCGGTGCCGCGCAGAGGCGCCTGGCCGGCCGCCAGGCCCACCACCC
>CAXUGD010000399.1:0-3225 GCA_964250355.1 uncultured Acetobacteraceae bacterium
CTTCCAGCGGGTCAGCCTGGCCGCCAGCAACACGACGCGTGCGCCGGTAGGCAGCCGCCATGCCTGCGCCAGCCGGTGCATCCGGTCGCCGCTGACACGGCCGGGGTCGAACACCGCAGGGTCAACGCCGCGCGGAATCACCCGCAACCGCGCGGGCGGAACCCCGTGGCCCGAAGCGACGCGCTCGGCCACGTAACGGCTGATTGCAATGACGCGCTCGCCGCGCGCCATGACGCTGTTGTAGAGGCGCTTGCCCGGAAAATCCTCGCCATAGACGCCGTGCCAGGTGGTCACGAACGGCACGCCCGTGCGCCGGGCGGCCAACAGGGCCGACCAGGCCGGGGCGCGGGAGCGGGCATGGACCAGCTCCACGCGATCGGCGCGGAGCACGCGCGCAAGCCGGCCGGCGTTCAGCCATATGTTGAGCGGATCCTTGGTCATCAGCGGCAACGTCACGTGCCGGCCGCCGGCCCGCTCCACGGCCGCCACCAGCCGACCGCCGGCACTGGCCACCAGCGCCTGACCGCCGGCGGCCACGATCGCCTGGGCCGTCTCCACGGTGCCGCGCTCCACCCCGCCGGTGTCCAGCGCGGGCAGCACCTGCAAAATCTTCATGATTGCCCTGTAAGGTGGCGACAGCCGACAGCTTTCCACGACGAAGCACCGTGTTTCTCCTAGAAACACGGTAGAATTTAGCTGTTCACTTTCTCTCCTGTCGCAGGTTAGTGTGCGAGTGCGAAGACCAGACCGGAAAGCGTCATCATGCTGTCGTCCATGGCTTTAGCCTACCCTTTTCTGGGCCTGCTGGTGGGCCTGGTTGTCGGCCTGACGGGGGTCGGCGGCGGTTCGCTGATGACCCCGTTGCTGGTGCTGCTGTTCCACATCCAGCCCACCAAGGCGGTCGGCACCGACCTGCTCTACGCCGCGATCACCAAAACCGTGGGCACCATGGTACACAATGCCAGCTCCACCGTCGATTGGCGCATCGTCCGCCGCCTGGCCTACGGCTCGGTCCCGGCGACGGCGGCCACGCTGGCCGGGCTGTATTGGTTCGGGCCGGAAAGCAAGCGCGTGGCGGATACCATCACCTTCAGCCTCGGCATCGCATTGCTGCTGACGGCGGTGAGCATCCTGTTCCGCGGCTGGATCATCGATACGCTGACGCGCCACCTTGGGGAGCCGTCCGAACGGACCGCATCCGTGCTGACGACGGTCAGCGGCGTGGTTCTCGGCGTGCTGGTCTCCATCTCGTCGGTGGGCGCCGGGGCGCTCGGCGTGACCGTGCTGATCCTGCTCTATCCACGGGTCAGGCTGGCCTCCATCGTGGGGTCCGACATCGCGCATGCCGTGCCGCTGACGCTGATCGCCGGGCTGGGCCACTGGCAGATGGGTGACGTGAACACCGTGCTGCTGGGGCAGCTGCTGATGGGGTCGATCCCCGGCATCCTGATCGGCAGCTACCTTTCGCCGCGCCTGCCGGAAGGCGGGCTGCGGCCGGTGCTGGCCTCCGTCCTGTTCCTGGTCGGCACGAAACTGGTCACCTGACCTGGCGGTGTGACTCCCCCCGCATCCGTCGAGCCGCTCGCGGCCGAGCTGATTGCGGCGCGGCCTGGCCTGCGCGTGCACGCGATGGACGGGCTGCTGTTCGACGGCGTGCCGCTCGCCGCCATTGCGCACGCGCACGGAACGCCCTGCTGGGTGACCGGCGCCGACACGCTGCGCCGGCGTGTGGCGGCACTGGCCGATGCCATGCCGGGTGTCGCCATGCACTACGCCGTCAAGGCGAACGACCACCTGGCGGTGTTGGGCGTGCTGGCGGCGCTGGGCGTGGGCGCGGACGTGGTGAGCGGCGGCGAGCTGCGCCGTGCGCTGCATGCCGGCGTCCCCGCCGGGCGCATCGTGTTTTCCGGTGTCGGCAAGACGGGTGCCGAGCTAGCCCAGGCCGTCGCCTGCGGCATTGCCCAGATAAACGTGGAGAGTCCGGAGGAGCTGCACACCCTGTCCGCCATCGCGCAGGCGCGCGGGGCCAGCGTGCCCATCGCCCTGCGGATCAACCCGGACGTCGATGCCGGCACGCATGCGCGAATCAGCACCGGCCGCGCCGGCGACAAGTTCGGCATCCCGCTGCCCGACGCCGCGCCGCTCTACGGGCAGGCAGCCCGCCTACCCGGGATCGTGCCGGTCGGCCTGGCCGTGCATATCGGCAGCCAGGTCTTCAGCCCCGCCGCTTTCGCCGCGGCCTACGCGCGCATGGCCGGCCTGGTCGCGACGCTTCGCGCCGGCGGCCTGACGGTGGACACGATGGATTGCGGTGGCGGGCTGGGCATCCCCTACGGAGCCGAGCCGGCCACCCTGCCGCAAGCCTGGGCGTCAACGATCCGGTCCGCCTTCGCGCCGCTCGGCCTTCGCCTGTCGATCGAACCCGGCCGCTGGCTGGTGGGGCCGGCGGGCGTGCTGCTCGCCTCCGTCGTCCGCACCCGCCGCGCCGGCCTGGCCCGGCCGATCGTCATCCTTGACGCGGCGATGAACGACCTGGCCCGCCCGGCACTCTACGACGCCTGGCACGGCATCGTGCCAGTCTCGCCGGCCGGGCTGACCGCCCCACCCGAGCAGGCTGACGTCGCCGGCCCGGTATGCGAAAGCACCGATTTTTTTGCCCGTGCCCGCCTGCTGGCCGCCCTGCCCGACGATGCCGTGGTGGCGATCCTCGACACAGGTGCCTATGGTTCGGTCATGAGCTCCACCTACAACGCACGTCCCACAGCCGCAGGCGTGCTGATCGACGGGCGCCTGCCAGGTGGCACGGCGCTGATCCGGGCGCGCGGCCGCGTGCCCGACCTATGGGCGGATGAGCGCGTGCCGGAGCGGCCCGCGTGAAGGTGGCGGGAGCCGAGCGCCGTCTAGCCGCCCGCCTGCTGGCGGCCCGGGCCGTGCTTTGGGCCGAGCTGATCGCGGTGCGCTTCTGGCCGGTGGTGGCCGCCGGTGCAGCCGCGATCGGGCTGGCCCTGCTCGGCCTGCCCGCGCTGCTGCCGCCGTGGCTGCACATGGCCCTGCTGCTGCTGATCCTGGCGGCCCTCCTGCTGCTTGCCTTTCGCGCCGTGGCCGGCCTGCACGCGCCCGGCCAAGCCGACGCGGAACGGAGGTTGGAGCGGGATTCCGGTCTGCCCCACCGTCCGTTCGCCACCCTGCAGGATCGGCCCGCTTTGGCCGGTGCGGGTGCGGGGG
>CAXUGD010000400.1:0-3214 GCA_964250355.1 uncultured Acetobacteraceae bacterium
GGCCAGCTGGGGGCGGTTCCGCGGCGGCAAGATGGTGCCGGCGCGCACGCTCGACCTGCACGGCAAGACGGCGCAGGCGGCCTTCCACGCGCTGGAGCGCTTCCTGGTCAACGCCCATGCCGAGCGGCTGCGCTGCGTGGAAGTGATCACCGGCCGCGGCTCGGGCGAGGGAGGCGGGGTAATCCGGCGCGAGCTGCCGCACTGGCTGAACCTGCCCAGCCTGCGCCCGCTGGTGCTGGCTGCCGCCCACCCGCACGCGCAGAACGCCGGCAGCACCAGGCTGCTGCTGCGCCGCATCCGGCCGTAGCGAAAACATTTCGCACGCTGGCACAAGTGGAACCGGGCCGCGGCGCCGGCGTGTTGGCTGCACCCGACACCCCAGCCACCCACGGAAAGAGAAATCCATGAAAGCACTCGTTTGGCACGGCAAGAACGACATACGCTGCGACAGCGTGGCCGACCCCAAGATCGAGGACTCGCGCGACGTGATCGTGAAGGTCACCGCCTGTGCCATCTGCGGCTCCGACCTCCATCTGTTCGACGGCCAGATGCCGACCATGGAGAAGGGCGACGTGCTGGGCCATGAGTTCATGGGCGAGGTGGTCGAGACCGGGTCGCCCGACCACAAATGGAAGAAGGGCGACAAGATCGTGGTCCCCTTCAACATCAACTGCGGCGAGTGCCGCATGTGCAAGATGGGCAACTGGTCGTGCTGCCTGAAGTCGAACCGCAACGGTGCGATGGCGGCCACCATGTTCGGCTACCCCACCGCCGGCCTGTTCGGCTACGCCCACATCACCGGCGGCTACTGGGGCGGCCAGGCGGAGTACGTGCGGGTGCCGATGGCCGACGTGGCGCCGATGAAGGCGCCCGAGGGCATCGATGACGAGCACCTGCTGTTCCTGACCGACATCTTTCCCACCGGCTGGCAGGCGGCCGAGCACTGCGAGATCAAGGGCGGCGAGACGGTGGCCATCTGGGGCGCCGGGCCAGTCGGCCTGTTCGCCATCAAATCCGCCCAGATCATGGGCGCCGAGAAGATCATTGTGATCGAGACGGTGCCCGAGCGCATCGCCCTGGCCAAGCAGGCCGGCGCCACGCACGTGATCGACCTCAAGCACGAGGAGGTGCTGGACCGCATCAAGGAGATCACCGATGGCCAGGGTCCGGACGCGGTGATCGACTGCGTCGGCATGGAGGCGACCGCCGGTCACGGCATGTTCGGCGTGGTCAGCGCCATACAGGAGGCGGTCACATCCACCCAGCGCCCCTACGCCCTGGAGCAGGCGGTGCAGGCAGTACGCTCCTGCGGGATCGTCTCGGTGCCCGGCGTGTATGCCGGGCCGGTGCCGGTAAACATGGGCGCCGTCGTGCAGAAGGGCCTGACCTTCAAGACCGGCCAGACCCACGTGAAGCGTTACCTGGAGCCGCTGACCAAGCTGATCGTGGACGGCAAGATCGACCCCACCTTCCTGATCACCCATCGCAGCCGCAACCTGGACGACGGGCCCGACCTTTACAAGACGTTCCGCGACAAGAAGGACGGCTGCGTGAAGGTGGTGTTCAACCTGAGCTGACGCCGCCGCCACCTGGCCCGGAGAGCGGCCAGGTGGCGCCACCCCCTGCTACCGCCGCAGGCACTCGGCGATCACCCGCCCCGCATCGGCCCCGGTCTTGGCCACGTGCCAGCTGGCGGACAGCTTGCAGCGCTTGGCGGCGTCCTCGCTGGCGTGCACCGCAAGCGTCTGGTCCACACACGACCGCCACTCGGCCATCGCGGGGTCAGTCTGCAGTACCAGCGCGCAGGCCTGCACCAGCGTTCGGGCACCGGGCGGGGTGTTTGCGGCCATCATGCGCTTCAGCGCCCGCGCGGCGCCCACCTCGGCGGTGATGCACTGGCCCCGGCTGGCGCGGTGGTCGGCACAAGCGGTGTTGTAGGCGTCCCAGCCGACCGACTGGTCCGCCTCTGCCAGCCCGGACAGCGCGGCCGCAATCGACGGATCGGCCCGCACCTCTGCCGCACATTCGGCGATGCCCTGCGCCGTCGCTTGCTCGGCCAGGTGCTCCGGCGTGTCGGCATCCAGCGCCGGATCGTGGTCGCGCGACAACTGCTCGCGCACGATGGCCAGCATGATAGCGGGGGTGTAGGCGGGGTTGCGGGCGCACAGCGTTTCCGCTTCGCCCGCCAAAGCCGGGGCGGCCCACAGCAGGCCGCACAGCACAAGGTATCTCATCACCCCAGGCTACCGCGAAGATCGGTCGGATTGAAGACGGTGGAATTGAAGGCTGCCGGTTAGACCTTGCGGCACGCGCCGGCACAGGCCATACGTCGCCCGTTCCACATGTCCCTCGCGGGAGAGCAGCAGGACCACGACCCTGCCGCCGAAGGCGCAACCGGCCCCCGGAAACGCTCAGGCACCCAGGACCGCGATCGGGGATCGGGACCTCTGGAAAGCCGGCGTCAGTCCGCCGCACCGAAGAAGTAAGGGCAGGGGACACCCCGAACCCGAATCTTTCAGGTTACCACGACAGAGGGGGGTCAGACCAACCGGGCAACCGGACCGGCTCTGACCACTTGCGGGACCAAACACCCTGTCCGACACCCTTCGCACGACGCCTCTCGATGCCCTGCACCGCCGCCTGGGCGGGCGGATGATTGCCTTCGCCGGCTGGTCGCTGCCCGTGCAGTTCGCCGGCACGCTGGCCGAACACGCCCAGACGCGCAGCGCCGCCGCGCTGTTCGACGTGTCGCACATGGGCCAGGTCTCGCTGCACGGGGCGGGCGCCGCGGCTGCGCTGGAAGGGTTGGTGCCGGGCGACGTCGCCGGCCTGGCGGTCGGGCGCCAGCGCTACACGCTGCTGACCAACGAGGCCGGCGGCATCATCGACGACTTGATGGTGGCCCATTACCCCGGCCGCCTGTTCGTCGTGCTGAACGCCTCCCGCGCTGCGACCGACATCACTCACCTGCGCACCCACGGGCTGGAACCCGAGCTGCATGGGGACCGCGCGCTGCTGGCGCTGCAAGGGCCGCTTGCCATCGACGTGATGTCCAGGCTGTGCCCGCAAGCGGCCGCCCTGCCCTTTCTGGGTGTAGCCGAGACGGCGCTGGCCGGCATTCCGATCTGGATCAGCCGCAGCGGCTATACCGGCGAGGACGGGTTCGAGATCTCCGTGGCATCGGCGGAGGCCGAGGCGCTGGCCGTGCGCCTGC
>CAXUGD010000401.1:0-3207 GCA_964250355.1 uncultured Acetobacteraceae bacterium
CGGCACCAATGCCCACCACGTGGCCGAGGCCTGTTTCAAGGCGGTGGCGCGCGCCGAGCGGGTGGTGCTGCCGGGCCAGGGCGCCTTTGCAAGCTGTGCGGAGGGCCTGGCGGCCGTGCCGGGTCTGTGGGCCGCCATCCAGGCCTCGGCAGCGCCGTTCTTGGGCATCTGCGTGGGCATGCAGCTGATGGCGGAGCGCGGACTGGAACATGGAGAGACGGCCGGCTTCGGCTGGCTCGGCGGCGAGGTCGGCCCGCTGCCGGCCGCCAGGTTGCGGCTTCCGCATATGGGCTGGAACGCGCTCCGTTTCACGCCCGGCTCACATGCGTTGCTGGCAGGGATCGAACAGGGCGATCACGCCTACTTCGTTCACAGCTACGGATTGCAAAACGCGGTTCAACGTGACGTGGTGGCAACAACCGACTATGGCGGGGCCGTGCCCGCCCTGGTTGCCAGGGGTCACCGGGCCGGCACGCAGTTCCACGTCGAGAAGAGCCAGGAGGTCGGGCTGCGCATCCTCGCCAATTTCCTCCGCTGGTCGCCATGAAAGCCGCCGCACAGGCCCAAACGCCCGGCTTGCTGGTGGAGCACGTGACGGAGTTGCACGACGACGACATGGCCGCACTCTGCGAGGCGACCAACGCCGCCATCCTGGACGGCGGCGGGTTCGGCTGGATCAGCCCGCCCGGCCAGCAGGCGCTGGAGCGCTACTTCCGCGGCGTGATGATGGTGCCGGAACGCGAGCTGTTCGTGGGCCGCGCCGACGGCGTGATCACTGGGTCGGCCCAGCTGGTGCGTCAGCCGCGCAACAACGAGGCGCAGTCGTTCGCCGGCAGCGTGATGCACAGCTTCGTGGCCCCGTTCGCGCGCGGCAACGGCCTGGCGCGGCTGATGATGCTGCGCATCGAGGAGCGGGCGCGGGCGCTGAACTACCGCGTGCTGAACCTGGACGTGCGCGAAACGCAGGAGGCCGCCATCGCGCTCTACGAATCGATGGGGTTCGAGCGCTGGGGCGTGCACCCCCAATACGCGCGGGTGCGGGGGCAGACGCTGCGCGGGTTCTTCTACACCAAGACGTTGAGGAAGCCGGCCAGCGACCCTGCCGCATGACGCTGACCCTGTACCCCGCCATCGACCTGAAGGACGGCGCGTGCGTGCGGCTGAAGCGCGGCGAGATGGACGAGGCGACCGTGTACGACGACAACCCCGCACGCCGGGCGGCGGCGTTCCAGGAGGCGGGGTGCCGATGGCTGCATGTGGTTGATCTGAACGGCGCGTTTGCCGGCCGGTCTGTCAACGGGGACGCCGTTGCGGCCATCCTGGCCCAGGCGCGGGTGCCCGTGCAGCTGGGGGGCGGCATACGCGACATGGCCGGGATCGAGCGTTGGCTCGCTGCCGGGGTGGCCAGGGTGATCCTAGGTTCGGCCGCGGTGAAAAACCCCATACTGGTGCATCAGGCCTGCCGCAGCTTCCCCGGCCGCATCGCGGTGGGGATCGATGCCAGGGACGGGTTCGTGGCGACCGAGGGTTGGGCGGACACATCGACGCTGCGCGCGCCCGACCTGGCGCGGCGGTTCGAGGATGCCGGGGTGAGCGCGCTGATCTATACGGACATCGCGCGCGACGGCATGCTGGGCGGGTTGAACATGGAGCAGACGCTGGCCCTGTCCGCCCAGGTCGCCATCCCGGTGATCGCCAGCGGTGGCGTGGGCAGCCTGGCCGACCTGCAGGCGCTGCGGCAGGCCGCCCCCCCGCGTGCGGGTTTGTCCGGCATCGAGGGCGTGATCGTCGGCCGGGCGCTGTATGACGGGCGCATCGGCGTGGCCGAAGCGTTGACCATCCTGGCGGCGTGACGCTGTATTTTGAGCTTGGGAGGAACCGCCGATGGGCGAGACGCTGGAAACCCACGAGCATGCCGAGGCGGCGGCCCATGGCGGGCGGCGCCACACCGCGTTGCTGATCGCCGTGCTGGCTGCGGGCCTGGCGTTCTGCGAACAGGGCGCCCAGCATGCCGACACGCGGATGTCGGAAAGCGCGGTCGCGGCGGCCGACGTGTGGGCGGAGTACCAGGCGAAATCGACGCGGGCCAACGAGGTGCGGGAGCTGGCGCAGATGGCGGCGCTGCTGCCCGCCACGTCGCCCGCCGCCCATGACGAGGTGGCCCGCAAGTTCGCCGCCGACATCGACCGCTTCGAGAACGACCCAAAGACCGGCAAGACCGCATTGGCAGACCATGCCCGCGCGCTGGAGGCCGAGCGGGACCGCGCTCACCTGCGGCTGGAATCCTTCGACAACGCGGCCGCTGCGCTGCAGCTCGGCATCGTGCTGACCACGGCGTCGGTGATTACCGGATCGGTGATGCTGGTATGGGGCGGCCTGCTGCTGGGCTTGGCCGGCGCGGGCCTGGCAGTACTGGGCCTCATTCACCCCGAACTGGCCGCAATCTAGACCTTTGGCCGCGGCCGCGGGGTGTCAGGCGACCGGCAGCCACACGCTGAAGGTGGCGCCGTGGCCGGCCTCGCTCTCGATCAGCAGCACGCCGCGGTGGCGGTTGACGATGTGCTTGACGATGGCGAGCCCCAGCCCCGTGCCGCCCACCGCGCGCGAGCGGCCGGTATCGACGCGGTAGAACCGTTCGGTCAGGCGCGGCAGGTGCTGGCGCGCGATGCCCGGGCCGTCATCGGCCACCGAGAACACGATGCCGGACCGCGCCGGCCACTTGCCGCCCGCAGCCAGGTTCAGCGCGACCCGGACCACGCCACCGGCACGCCCGTATTTCAGCGCGTTCTCCAGCAGGTTCTGCGCCACCTGCTCTAGCTGGTCGGCATCGCCGGGGATGCCGGGCAGGCCGGGCGGACACGCCAAGTCCAGCCGCACGCGCCGTCCGGCGATGCCGAGCTGCAGGCCGGCCAGGACACGTTCGACAACGCCCTCCATATCGACCTGGCCGGACGGCGGCTGGTGCTCGGTGATCTCGATGCGCGACAGGCTGAGCAGGTCGTCGATCAGCCGGTTCATCCGCTCGGCCTGCTCGGCCATGATTTCGAGGAAACGGGCCTGCGCCGGCGGGTCGTCGGCCGCCGGCCCCCGCAGCGTGGCGATGAAGCCGATCAGGCTCGCCAGCGGCGTACGCAGCTCGTGGCTGGCATTGGCCACGAAATCCGCCCGCATCCGCTCCACCGCCCGCTCGCGCGTGCGGTCGGAGAG
>CAXUGD010000402.1:0-3188 GCA_964250355.1 uncultured Acetobacteraceae bacterium
CATCGGCAACCGTGGCGCCGCCGCCCAGAAGGTCGGCCGCCTTGTTGGCCGAGATCTCGCCCCTCGAGTAGCGGTGCAGGGCGGGATGGGGCGCGGGATCGGTCATGGCTTCGGCGGGTTGATGATCGTGAGGATGGAGGCGGGGTTGGCGGTCGGTGCCGCCTCGGCGATGCGCGCCCACAGGGCTTCGGCATCCCCGATCAGGCCTTCGCGTTGCGCCAGTTCAAGCACGTTGCGAGTAGTCGCGACCGCGACGGTCCCGGCAATGCCTTCGCGAGCCAGCATGTTGGGTATCCGGCCGTTCTCATAGACCACGAGGGCCGGTCCGCCGGCATCGCGCAACGCGTCGGACAGCCACTCGGCAATACCGATCTCGCCGGCGTTGCGGGGCGGTCTCATGTGTTGCTCGATAGCCAGCCGGTAGAGGGCGCCGAGTTCGGTCGTGGCGACTTCGACGGGCTGATTGCTGCCCGGGATCGCGCCCTGCTCGATCCACGCGGCAATTTCCGCAGCGTAGGGCTTGGTTGGGTCGGATGTGGATTCCAGGGCGACGACGTCAACCACGACCACGCGGCCAAGCCCGGTCAGAACCCCCAAAGCATCGACGGCCGCAAGGTGCACGAGGGGGCTGGTGTCAGGCAGGATGACGATCGGTTTGCGGCGCGGCTGGGACATCGCGGCAGCATGGCACGGATCGGATAGGCGATGTTGGCGGGAGAAAGATGGCAGCTTGGAACCGACCACTTAGGCCGCCGGCCGGTCCCGCATCGCACCCGATGCGGGCTACTTGCTACGTACTAGGCTGCACTTGCACGCGAGACCCTGCGGTATATACATTAGCCTCGCTTATATAAGGCGTAGCTGAATGGCACTCAGCCTCAAGGACCCAGAGACCGACCGCCTGGCGCGTGAGGTGGCGCGCATGACCGGCGAGACGCTGACGGTGGCGATCAGAACGGCGCTTGAGGAGCGGCTGCAGCGCGAGCGGCTGCGGCAGGGGTCTATCGGGCTGGCCGAGCAGCTGATGGCAATCGGCCGGGAGTGCGCGGCGCTGCCCGACCACGATACGCGGACGCCGGATGAAATCATCGGATACGACGAGACCGGCATGTGGTGATCGACACGTCTGCGTTGGTAGCCATCCTTCTCGCCGAGGCAGATGCAGCGGTTTACGCGGCGGCGTTACGCACGGCGTCGCCACGTCTCCTATCGGCTGTGACGCGCGTCGAACTCTCCCTCGTCATCGAGGGCCGCAAGGGTGAGAGAGGGCGCGTTCAGCTGGAACGTTTCCTTGCAGCGCTCGACGGCGATGTCGTTGCCGTATCGGCACAACACGCCATGCTGGCGATCGAGGCATTTCGCACTTACGGCAAGGGGCGCCACCCGGCGGCACTGAACATCGGCGATTGCTTCTCCTACGCGCTTGCGCGCGCCACCGGGTATCCGCTGCTGTTCAAGGGGAACGACTTTTCGCGAACCGACCTGCAAGCCGCTCTGCCAGCGTAACCACCCTACCCCTCCTGCCGATAGTTCGGCGCCTCCCGCGTGATCGCCACGTCGTGCACGTGGCTTTCGCGCAGCCCCGCCCCGGTGATCCGCCTGAACTGCGTGTTGGCCCGCAGCTCCGCGATCGTGGCCGACCCGGTGTAGCCCATGCCGGCGCGCAGCCCGCCCACCAGCTGGTGCACCACGCCGCTCATCGGCCCCTTGTAGCCCACGCGGCCCTCCACCCCCTCCGGCACCAGCTTCAGGCTGTCGCTCACCTCCTGCTGGAAGTAGCGGTCCGCCGAGCCGCGGGACATGGCCGCGATGCTGCCCATGCCGCGGTAGGATTTGTAGGAGCGGCCCTGGTAGAGGAACACCTCGCCGGGCGCCTCGTCGGTGCCGGCGAGCAGGCTGCCGATCATCACGGCTTCGGCGCCGGCACCGATCGCCTTTACGATGTCGCCGCTGGTGCGTATGCCGCCATCGGCGATGCTGGGGACGTCGCGCGCGGCGCAGGCGGCCGCCGTCTCCATCACGGCGGAGAACTGCGGCACGCCCACGCCGGCCACCACGCGGGTAGTGCAGATGCTACCGGGGCCGATGCCGATCTTGATGCAGTCCGCCCCCGCGTCGATCAGCGCGGCCGCACCCTCGGGGGTTGCCACGTTGCCGGCCACCACCTGCACCGCGTTGGACAGGCGCTTGATGCGGTCCACCTGCGCCAGCACGCCTTCGCTGTGGCCGTGCGCGGTATCCACCACGATCACGTCCACCCCCGCATCGATCAGCGCCTCGGCACGCGCCCGCCCGTCCTCGCCGGTGCCGGTGGCCGCCGCCACGCGCAGCCGGCCCAGCTCGTCCTTGTTGGCCAGCGGGTGCGCCTGCGCCTTGTCCATGTCCTTCACGGTCACCAGCCCCACGCAGCGGAACGCCTCGTCCACCACCAGCAGCTTCTCGATGCGGTGGTGGTGCAGCAGGCGCCGCGCCTCGTCCGGGCCGGGGTTGCCGGTGACGGTCACCAGCGTCTCGTGCGTCATCAACGCGCGCACCGGAATGCTGGGGTCGGTCGCGAACCGCACGTCGCGGTTGGTCAGGATGCCCACCAGCCGGCCGTCGCCCTCCACCACCGGGATGCCGCTGATGCGCCACTGCGCCATCAGCGCGCGGGCGTCGGCCAGGGTCTGCTCCGGCCGGATGGTCACTGGGTTCACCACCATGCCCGACTCGAACTTCTTCACCGAGCGGACCTGGGCCACCTGCTCGTCCACCGTGAGGTTCTTGTGGATCACGCCGATGCCGCCCTGCTGCGCCATGGCGATCGCCATCGGCCCCTCGCTCACCGTGTCCATGGCGGCCGCCAGCAGCGGGATGTTGAGCGGTATGGTGCGGGTCAGCCGGGTGCGGGTGTCGGTGCGGGCGGGCAGCACCTGCGAGTAGGCCGGCACCACCAGCACGTCGTCGAAGGCCAGCGCCTCGGCGATGCGGCTGGCCGATGGCTGGCCGGTAGGCTGAACGCTGTCGGGGGCCATGGCTCGTTTTCCGCTGCCTTGGCGTGGCTTCATAGGCGTCCGGCCCGTGCGCCGCAACGTATCAGCCCGGTGGGGCGCCGTCCCCGGGTTCGGCGGCCGGCACGGCGTCCTCCAGCACCAGCTCGGACCGTTTCGGCAGCTCGGCCAAGTCGCGCAAGCCGAACTGGCTCAGGA
>CAXUGD010000403.1:0-3185 GCA_964250355.1 uncultured Acetobacteraceae bacterium
ACCCCCCACCCCCTGCAGCACCCGCCACAGCAGGATTTCCGGCAGCGAGCTGGCAGTGGCGCAGAGCAGCGAGCTGACGGTGAACAGCGCCACGCAGATCATGTAGAACCGCTTGCGGCCGACCACGTTCGACAGCCACCCGCTGATCGGCACGACGATAGCGTTGCTGACCAGGTAGCTGGTGATGATGTAGGTGCTTTCGTCCTGGCTGGCGGCCAGGCTGCCGGCGATGTGGCGCAGCGACACGTTGGCGATGGTGGAGTCGAGCACCTCCATGAACGTCGCGATCGAGACCACCACGGCGATCAGCCAGGGGCTGCGGTCGCCCGCCGCGGAGTAGGGCAGGTCGTCGCCGGACCGGTTTGCGACGGCCGTGTCCGCGTCAGGCTGGGCCACGCTAGCGGACCGTGATGCGCGGCTCGACCGACATGCCGGGTGCCAGCGCCATCCTGGTGCAGGCCTGGGCGTCGTCGAACACGATTTTGACCGGCAGGCGCTGCACGATCTTGACGTAGTTGCCGGTGGCGTTCTCGGCCGGCAGGCTGCTGAACACCGAGCCGGTGCCGCTCTGCAGGCTGTCCACACGGGCGGCCAGCAGATGGCCGGCAAACGCGTCCACCGTCACGCGGACCGGCTGGCCCGGCTGCAGGCGGGTCAGCTGGCTTTCCTTGAGGTTCGCGGTGACCCAGCAATCCGGCTGCACCACGGCCAGCAGCGACTGGCCCTGGTTGACGTAGTTGCCGACCTCCACCGTGCGCCGGGCGACGCGGCCGTCGGCGGGTGCCACCACATGGGTGTAGCTCAGCTGCAGCCGCGCATCGGCCACGTTGCTTTCGGCCGTGCGCAGGGCAGCGGCGGCCGCATCCACCTGGGTGCGCGCGGCGGCGAGCTGGGCGCGCATGCCGGCTTCGGCATGGCGTGCCGCGTCCAACCGGGCCTGGGTACTGCTGGCGCCGGCGCGGGCCTGATCGATCAGCTGCGCGCTGATGGCCCGCGGGTTGATGGCGGTGTAGCGCGCTAGGTCGCGCTGGCTCTGCGTGCGGTCGGCCTGGCTGGCGCGGATGTTGGCAGTCGCCTCGTCGAGATCGGCCTGCCGTATCGGCAGGGTGGCGCGGGCCTGTTCGAGCTGTGCCGCCGCCTGGTCATGCTGGGCGATCATCTGGTCGAGCCTGACCGCCGCGTCACGCGGGTCGATCGTCACCAGCTCCTGCCCGGCGCGCACCGTCTGGTTGTCGCGGACCAGCAGGCGGACGACGCGGCCGCTGATCTGGGCCGAGACCTGCGAAATGTGCGCGTCGATAAAGGCGTCGTCGGTGCTCTGGTAGTGCCGCGCATCCAGCCAGTAGGCGAGGCCGCCGCCGGCTAGCAGCAGCACAACTATGACCGCCGCCAGCAGCCTGGGCCACCGTCGCGCCGTGGTGACGCCGGGCGTGGCGGGCGCGGGATTGCCATACTCGTTCAGCAGGGCCGGATGGGTCAGGTCGTCCACGATCGCCTCGGATCATTGCACGCGGCACCGTAGATGACTGAACGGTTCGGTCAAGTGCCCGCAAAACCCACCGTAGCTAGGTCGTTACGAATTGACACTCACACGTTTGTGAACGATAAACGTTACAACCTTAGATTGTCTAAGGCTTGAGCGGAGAGTGCCGTGGCTGATACCGTATTCGGGAGCGTAGCCGGAATTGTTGTAGTGTTTTCTGTCGCCTCGGTGTTCTGGCCGGGTATGAAGCCGAAGGATCGGCACCCGTCATCGTTGCAGGCGGTCAGCGAAATCGCTTCACGCATAAAGCTCCGGCGCATGGGTTGAACCCGCTATCGCGCGCCATGCGGCCAGACCCAGGGGAGCGATGGCCGCCGGCGCGCCTAGACCGGCTCGAAGTCGAAGGCGCCGTCCTTTGACTGCCATTGCTGAACGGTGAGCACGCGTGCCCCGCCCCGGCTCTCGTGCGGGCCGTGTACCTGGCCGGCGGCATGGGTCAGGAAGCCGCCGGCCGCTAACGGCCTGCCGGCATCGATGAGGTCGCCCACCAGCACGAAGTGCATCTCCGCCCCTGCCTGATGGCGATGCGCGGGGATGTGGCCGCCCGCCGGCAGGTGGACGATGGAAGTGACGACGCCCCGGTCCTCTGCCTCGTTGAGTATCTGGATCAGGAACGTGCCGGACGCGCCCGGTATCTGGAACGGCGTTGGCGCGACCTCGTCGGCGGCGAGCAGCAGGCCTTGCATGTCCATCGTAGCGTCCTCGAAACGGCATGGGAAGGGGTGCGGTGCGCGCCCGGGTCTGGCGTGCCTCAGCCTGGCCAGCAACGGTTCAGCAGTGCGGGAGTTTGCGCCGGGGGCACCGGCGGGCTGAACAGGTAACCCTGCGCCTGGGCGCACCCCGCCTCGCGCAGGAACGCACGCTGTTCCGGCCGTTCGACACCTTCGGCCGTGACCGGGATGTCGAGGCTGCGGCCGAGGCCGACGATCGCGCGGACGATCGAGTCGCCGCCATCGGCGTCGGGCAGGTCGCTGATCAGCGACTTGTCGATCTTGATCTTGTCGAAGGGGAACCGCCGCAGGTAGGCCAGCGAGGAAAAGCCGGTGCCGAAATCGTCGAGCGCCAGGCGCACGCCCATGCGCCGCAGGCCGGCCAGCGTGGCGCTGTTGGCGTCGGTGGCGCGCAGCAGCAACGTCTCGGTCACCTCCAGTTCCAGCCGGCCCGCTTGCAGCCCCGCTTCGGCCAGCGCGCCGGCCACGTCGCTTTCCAGCATGCCGCGCCCGAACTGCAGGACCGACAAGTTGACCGCGACGCGAAGCCGCGCCGGCCACGCGACGGCCTGCCGGCAGGCCTCCTGCAACGCCCAGCGCCCGAAGGCATCGACCCAGCCGGTTTCCTCGGCCACCGCGATGAAGTCGCCGGGCATCAGCAGGCCGCGCTGCGGGTGCTGCCAGCGCAGCAGGGCCTCGAAGGCGGCGACGCGCCCGGTCTGCAGATCGACGATCGGCTGATAGACCAGCCGCAGCTCCTCCCGCTCCACGGCGTCCCGCAAGCCCGGCTTGAGTGCTTCCCGGGCCTGCGTCCGGGCATCCATCTCGGCCTCGAAGAAGCAGAAGCCGTTCCGCCCCTCTGCCTTGGCTCGGTCCAGGGCGGCCCTGGCGTTGCGTAGCAGTTGCTCGGGCTGGGTAGCATCCTGCGGCGC
>CAXUGD010000404.1:0-3184 GCA_964250355.1 uncultured Acetobacteraceae bacterium
CTACAGGGGTGGATATGGGGTCGGATATCGCGGCGGCTTCGGCTATGGCGGCGGGTTCGGGTTTCGCGCCGGGTTCGGCTATGGCGGCTACGGCTATGGCGGGTTCGGCCCACGATTCGGCTTCGGGTTCGGCTTTCCGGCCTATGGCTACGGCTACCCGGTCTATGCGCCCTACGTGCCGTATGCCCCCTACGCCTACGCACCACCCCCTTACGTCGCGCCCGGACTTCCCTACTGATCGCGCCTAGCTTCGGTGGTGCGGCGGCGCGCCCGCTGCACCACGCTTAGGCGTGGATCTGGCACCCAATGGATGCGACTGGCGCGGCTGCGCCGTCGTTCTGCCGGCGCAGGTTTTCCAGCATCATCGACAGCGACACGGCGATCTCCGTCTGGTGCGCGGCCCTGGCTTGCTCGATGGCGGCCAGCAACGCAGCTTCCAGGCTCGATGAGGCGGTATGCATGTCTCTCGCTCGTCCAAGATCGCGTCATATCTGGCGCAGAAACCGGCCGGGCAGCAACAGCTAAATGCGATCGGGGCGAGAAGTCTGGGCAAAAATTGAAGAATATCACGGTCTATTGCCTGTAAAGTTCTTACCGCCTTTGCTCTTGTGCTGGCATGACATCACAACCTCAAGTTGTTCTGATTGCAGAAGACGAGCCGTTAATCCGTATGGTTGCATCGGAAACTCTTCTTGACGCCGGCTTCGAGGTAATCGAGGCCGAACATGCCGACGCGGCCCTGGCCAAGCTGCACTGCGACGCCCCCCGCATTAGCGTGCTGTTTACCGACATACGGATGCCGGGATCGATGGACGGGGCACAGCTCGCCCACCGCGTCCACCGGGCCTGGCCGTTCATCCGGCTGCTGGTCACCTCCGGGAACGTCAGGCCGGTATCGCCCGGGCTGCCGAAACCGGCGCGCTTCCTAGCCAAACCGTACGACAGCCACGACATCGTGGGCCATATCAGGGCGCTTCTGGCAGCACACTGACGGAAGGCGGTCAGCGGTGAACAAACGCCGCCGGCCGTTTCTCGAGAAAGGCCGCCATCCCCTCCTTCTGGTCGGCCCCGGCAAACAGCGCGTGCATCGCCCGCCGCTCGAACAGCACGCCTTCGGAGAGACTCGTCTGGTCCGCGCGGTTCACCGCCTCCTTCACCGCGATCGCGGCGGGCAGCGACATGCCGGCGACCGTGGCGGCCGTGCCAGGGTATCGGCCAGCAGTTCGGCGGCCGGCACGACGCGGGCCACCAGCCCCGCCCGTTCGGCCTCCGCGGCATCCATCGTCCGGCCGGTCAGGCACATCTCCATCGCCTTGGCCTTGCCTACGGCGCGCGCTAGGCGCTGCGAGCCGCCCATGCCCGGCATCACGCCCAGCTTGATCTCCGGCTGGCCGAAGCGGGCCGTGTCGGCTGCTAGGATGAAGTCGCACATCATCGCCAGTTCGCAGCCGCCGCCCAGCGCCACGCCGGCCACGGTCGCGATCAGCGGCGTGCGCAACCGGGCCACCGCCTCCCAGCCGGCAAAGAAGTCGTCGCGGTGCATCTCCACCGCCCCCCGGCCGGCCATCTCCCGTATGTCGACGCCCGCGGCGAACGCCCGGTCCGAGCCGGTCAGCACTATGCAGCCCACGCCGTCGTCGCGGTCCAGCGCGGCCAGCGCGGCGGTGAGTTCCCGCAGGAGCTCCGTGTTGAGCGCGTTCAGCGCCCGGGACGGCTCAACGTGACCAGGGCAACGCGATCGTGCCGGGTGCACAGGATGTTGTTGTAAGAAGCAGCGTCCATCACGGGTTCCTCAATACTACAGAATGACAACGCACAAACTGGGTGTTGCGCCGGCCTGCGTCTTGGGCGATATCGTCCCCGTCCCAACAAGCAAAAGTGGAGATTATACTGTGCAGTGCCGAAATACAATTGTATTCGCCATCATGGCCACCACCCTGTGCTGCCCGATACTGCCGGCCGCGGCCGCGGGTCCGTCCGGCATCCTGGGCTACCTCGACCCCCATACCGGTGCGTTCCGGCCGGCAAGCCTGCCCGGCGATGCAAGCCCGGCGGCCTCGACCGTGGTGGCCGGCACGTTCAAGCTGACCCTCACCATCGATGCCGTAACGCCCGCCAGTGCCGTTTCCTGCTCGCTCCAAGTGACGGCCTTTTCCTCGACCGGGCTGATCGAGGAGACCGCCGGCACCTCCGCCTCCGTGTCCGGCGGCAAGGCCACGTGCGACGTCACGCTGCCCTATTCCTGGCGCAGCCCGACGGCCTCGGCCAGCACCCCGATCACGGTCAGCTACACGATCGTGAGCGCCACCGGCCAGCGCCTCAGTTCGCAGGGGGTCGCCTCGCTGAGCAAGGTCCCGGCGAACGGCAGCACCACCAGCTACACGATCAACGCCACCATCTGATGGCGGGTAGCCGCGGGGCATGACGCAGGGCCCGGGCACGGCTTTGTGTTCCCGCGACAGGGGCGTTCGACGGGGCTGACCCAATATGGCCGCAATGGCGCGTCAATGGGTCCCCCGCCGAGCACTTGTGACACCCTCCGCCCTCGCCACCGCTCGGGGCGCGGCCATGGTGGAGCGCGCAGCCTCGTTGGGCGCCGAGATCGTGCGCCTGCCGGCCGACCGGCTGACCGGCCTGCCCGATACGTACCGCGACGCGAAGACGACCATGGCGATCGTGACCGCCAGCCCCAGCCGGCGACGGCTGCAGGCCATCCCGCCCAGCGCCGACTGGCGGTTCGACCTGGCCGAGGGCTGCCCGGCCCACTGCTCCTACTGCTACCTGGCCGGCTCGCTGGCCGGCCCGCCGATCATCCGCGCCTATGCCAACCTCGACGAGATCCTGGCCGAACTGCCGGCTGCCGTGGGCCAGGGGCGCGTCACCTCGCTCTCCGCCGAGCGGGCGGCGGAGGGCACCACCTTCGAGTGCTCCTGCTACACCGACCCGCTGGCGCTGGAGCACCTGACCGGCAGCCTGGCTACCTGCATCGGCCACTTCGGCGCGTGGCAGGCGCCGGTGCAGCGGCGCTTCACCACCAAATTCGCCGAGGTCGGGCCGTTGCTGGGCTTGGCCCATCACGGCCGCACCCGGGTGCGGTTTTCGGTGAACGCGCCGGCATGCGGGGCGCCCCTCATGCGGCTGCCGGACTGGCCGGCGGCATACGACCGGCTGTTCGCCGACGTCG
>CAXUGD010000405.1:0-3181 GCA_964250355.1 uncultured Acetobacteraceae bacterium
GTCACGCGCAGCCCGGCCGGACGGGCCGCCGCCAGGGCACCGGCGAGCTGGCCCGATCCGCCGGTGACCAGAATCGTCATGCGGCGAACCAGCCGGCAGCCGCCGCCCATCCTGGCAGCCCCTGGTCCTTGGCCGACAAGGCGGCCCCGTTCGGCGTCACCGGCCAGGGCAGCGCCAGTGTCGGGTCGGTCCAGATCACCCCGCGTTCGGACAGGCGGTCGTAGGGCGCTGTCACCTTGTAGGCGATCTCCGTATCCGGCGCGGTGGTGCAGAAGCCGTGCAGGAAGCCCGGCGGTATCCAAAGCTGGCTGCCGTTCTCGGCCGACAGCGTGGCCGCCGCGTGCTGCCCATAGGTGGGCGAGCCGGCGCGTGCATCCACCGCCACGTCCCAGATGGCCCCGCGCAGCACGCGCACCAGCTTGCCCTGCACGAACGGCGCCACCTGGCAGTGCAGCCCGCGCACCGTCCCCCCTGCGCGCGAAAAACTCTGGTTGTCCTGCACGAACAATTCGGTGATGCCCGCCTCGGCCATGCGCGACGCCGAGTACGTTTCGGAAAAGTAGCCCCGGTCGTCCGCGTGGCGCGCCGGCGTGATCAGCTTCACGCCGGGGATGCCCAGCTCCTCGACCTTCATGCGTGTACGCCGTCGGCGACGTCCTTCAACAGGCGGCCCAGCTCGGTCTTGCCCAGCCGGCGGGCATGGCCGTGCAGCGCCGGCGCATCGATGTAGCCCATGCGGTAGGCCACCTCCTCCGGGCAGCCGACCAGCATCCCCTGGCGGGACTGGATGGTCTGCACGAAGCTGGCCGCTTGCAGCAGGCTGTCCGGCGTGCCGGCGTCCAGCCAGGCGCAGCCGCGGCCCAGCCGCTCCACCGTCAGGCTGCCCTCCTCCAGGTACATCCGGTTCAGGTCGGTGATCTCCAGCTCGCCCCGTGCCGAGGGGCGGACGGCGCGGGCGAACTCGGTCACCCGCGCGTCGTAGAAATACAGCCCCGTCACCGCCCAGGCCGAGGGCGGGACGGCCGGCTTCTCCAGGATGTCCACGGGCTGCCCGGCCTCGCCGAACTGCACCACGCCGTAGCGCTCCGGATCGCGCACCTGGTAGGCGAACACGGTCGCCCCCTCCGGCCGCAGCGCCGCCGTGCGGAAGGCCGCGGACAGGTGCTCGCCGAAGATCAGGTTGTCGCCCAGCACCAGCGCGCAGGGCTGGCCGGCCAGCCACCCGTCGGCGATCAGAAAGGCCTGCGCGATCCCCTCCGGCCGCGGCTGCTCGGCGTAGCTGAACCGCAGGCCCAGCGCCCCGCCATCGCCCAGCAGGCGGCGGAACTGCGGCAGGTCGTCCGGGGTGGAGATGATCAGGATGTCGCGGATCCCGGCCAGCATCAGCACGGTCAGCGGGTAGTAGATCATCGGCTTGTCGTACACCGGCAGCAGCTGCTTGCTGGTGCCCAGCGTCACCGGGTGCAGCCGGGTGCCGGACCCGCCGGCCAGCACGATGCCCTTCATGTTCATGCGCCTTCCCTCACGCCGCCCGGCCGAGCCGTTGTCCGGCATAGGTGCCGGCCCGTATCGCCTCCCACCACGGCCGGTGGTCCAGGTACCAGGCGACCGTGCGCCGCAACCCCGCCTCGAAATCATGCGCCGGCGCCCAGCCGAGGGCTGCGCGGACGTGCGTCGCGTCGATCTCGTAGCGGAAATCGTGGCCGGGGCGGTCGGCCACGTAGGCGATCAGCCGCTCGCGCGCGCCGGCCGGGTCCGGCACCAGCTCGTCCAGCACGGCGCAGATCGTGCGCACCACGTCCAAGTTGACCCGCGGCTGGCCGGCGCCCACCGCGTAGGTCCGGCCGGGCACGCCCCGCTCCAGCACGGCCAGCAGCGCCTGCGCATGGTCGTCCACATACAGCCAGTCGCGCCGGTTCGAGCCGTCCCCGTATACCGGCAGCCGCTCGCCCCCCAGCGCACGCAACAGGATCAGCGGGATCAGTTTCTCGGGAAATTGCCACGGGCCGTAATTGTTGGTGGTGTTGCTGACCACCACCGGCAGCCCGTAGGTGTGCATCCAGGCGCGCGCCAGGTGGTCGGAGGCAGCCTTGCTGGCCGAATAGGGGCTGCGCGGGTCGTAGGGTGTGCTCTCCGTGAATGGCGGGTCGCCGGCACCCAGGGCGCCCCACACCTCGTCCGTCGAAACGTGGTGGAAACGGAATTTTTCGCGCGCATCGGCGTCCAGCCCCGCCCAGTAGGCGCGCGCCGCCTCCAGCACCGTGAACGTGCCCACCACGTTGGTGCGGATGAACTCGCCCGGCCCGTCGATCGAGCGGTCCACATGGCTTTCGGCCGCCAGGTGCATCACCGCGTCCGGCGCAGCCTCGGCGAACGCCCGGGCCATCGCACCGGCATCGGCGATGTCGGCGCGCACCAGGTGGTGCCGCGCATGCGCCTGCCCCTCCTCCAGCGCGTCGAGGGAGGCGGCGTAGGTCATCTTGTCGATGTTGACGACCGTGTGCCCGGTGGTGCGCAGCACGTGCCGGACGACCGCAGAGCCGATAAAGCCGCAACCGCCGGTGAGAAGTATCCGCATCCTGGCCAGGGCACCGTCACACTGTTGCCGCCTCTATGCACCGCCCCCGGCGATTGTTTCAAGTGCAACCTGAAGTCGATAACGACGCGATGTTTGCACGTGCCGATCGCCTCTTGCGCCGCCCCGGCTTGCCGGTAAGCCTGAACCCATGAAGCGACCGGCCGCCGCGCACACACTCCGACTGGCCATCTCGCCCGGGGGTGTCGTAGAGGGCGTATTGCGTGGCGGGCCGAAGCGCTCCCCCGTCACGGGGGTCGCCATCGTGCTGGACGGCACCGTGCACGCCACCTGCGCGCTCGAGCCCGGGCCGCGCGGCAGCACCTTCCGCGCAGCGCTGCCCGCCGATACGGTGCACGAGGCGCTGGACGTGCTGGCGCTGCCCAACGGTGAAAGCCTGCTCGGCCTGCCGCGGCCGCTGGACGACATCTACGCGCTGCGGGTGACGGAGGTGGGCAGCGACGGCACCTTTCTCACCGGCCGGTTCACCGCGGGCGGCTTCATGGCGCCGGCGATCGGCGTGGAGTGGCTGGCCGGCCACCGGCTCGCGGCCCAGGCCGTGGCCGAGCGCGAGGGCGCTCACGGCCTGGAATGTGAACAGCAGCA
>CAXUGD010000406.1:0-3147 GCA_964250355.1 uncultured Acetobacteraceae bacterium
GCGATGGATTGGCCCCAGCGGGCGCCCACCTGCGCCATGGCCTGGGCGATGGGCACCTGCTTGTCGAGCAGGTGCTGGCCCGCCGGCGAGCGGTAGAAGGTGAGGAGGTTCGTGAGGTCCTCTTCGGAGAATTCGCGGGCGTAGACCTCCGCCACGAGGTCGATGAAGGCCGGGATGCCTTCCGCGAAGCGCGCCTGGAAGCGGTCGAGGAACACCTGGGCCTGCTTGTCGTCGACGTTGCCCTGTGCCTTCAGCATGCCCTTCATCTGGCCGAGGAAGGTCGGCATCAGCGCCTTCATGTGGTCGCCCGCATGGGCCACCTCGACGACCTCGCGGGCGATCCTGAGGCGGCTCGCGTCGTCGGCGCGCGCGGCGGGTGCCGAGGCGGCCGCCATCGTCAGGACCATCAGCGTGGCAGCAATCCGGCGCATAACGACCCCCCGCCGTGGGACGACGACGCGGGGGCGCCGCCTCGTCCCACGATAGCGGGAGGCTATGTGAGCAGGGAGCGAACCGCAACATGTCCCGTCACTCGGTCGTGGGTCCGTTTGCAATTTGTGCGGCTTAGATTTATTTAGAAACGTCCTGGTCAGCCGATCGAGTGCGGCCACGGCATGTCGCTCGTTGCAGAACTAAAGAACTACGCACACTGTGCGGCCTTTATTGCGGGCCGTTGCGGGATGGCACCATTGCCCCTCTAAGCAGGTGAGTTATGCGCTTCTGATGCTCATTATCAGCTATCGGAACAGCTTCAGCATCGAATACTACCCTGCCATCCTCTGCGCGCGCATAAAGCCCAGAGGTGATGTCATTTTCATCATGCTGGGGAATTACATGGTGATGTACATGTGGGATTTGACCATGAATGAAAAATCCAACTCTTAGCGGCTTAGGGTCTGAACTCGATCAGGATGTTGCGTTCCCGAGCTGAAGCGGCTTCCATGGTGGTCCGTGGAGGCGCGGATGGCTGACCTGTTCTGGCTTTCGGACGAGCAATGGGCCGTGGTGGGCCGGTTCATGCCCACCAACCAGCCCGGGGCACGGCGGGTGGACGACCGCCGTGTGGTGTCCGGCATCCTGCATATGCTGCGCACTGGCGGGCGCTGGCGCGACGTGCCGGCGGAGTACGGACCGGCCACCACGGTCTACAACCGGTTCAACAGGTGGTCACGGCGCGGCTTCTGGCGCGCCATGCTGGCGGCCCTGGCCGAGGCGGGTTGGATCGCCCAGACGGCGGCCATCGACAGCACCTACACCAAGGCGCACCGCTGCGCCCATGGTGGCAAAGGGGGGCGAAAAACCAGGCGATCGGCCCCTCACGGGGCGGGCCGACCACAAAGGTCCACATCCTGTCCGACGTCCTCGGCCGCCCCGCCGTCGTCCATCTCACCCCGGGCAACAGCAGCGACGTGAGGACGGCACTCGCCGTGCTGGCGGCCGCTCCGGGCCGCATCCGGCGCCTTCTGGCCGACAAGGGCTATGACGCAGACTGGCTCCGGGCCGATCTGCGCAAAGCCGGCATCGTGCCCGTGATCCCGGGCACACGGTCCCGCAAGCGCCCGATCCGCCACGACAAGCGTCGCTACAAGGACCGTTGGCGCGCCGAGGCCGTGTTCTGCCGCCTCAAGGACTTCCGCCGCGTCGCCACCCGCTACGACAAGCTCGCCCGCAACTACGCCTCAGCTATTGCCCTCGCAGCCGTCCTCGCCTTCTGGTGCTGATTGAGTCCTGACCCTAGCACTACAGTTGCGGTTTGATCTGACCTACCTACCTGATTCGGTGTGGGGAGGCGGCACAGGTTGGTGGCATCGATCGAAACGACGCTTGAGCTCTGGGCGTCGTCGTTGCGGGACGTGAAGGGGCGGATCCGCCCGCTGTTCACGCAGGAGCGGGTGGCGTTGTCGGCAGGCCAGTTCCTGGACGGCCTGCTGGGCGGAGAGCAGCGCAAAACGGGCTGGTCGCGCGCTGAGGCGGCGGGCGATCCGGGCCCCTGGCGCCAGCAGGCCATCCTGGGGCGAGGCCGGTGGGAGGCTGATGCTTTGCGCGATGTCGTGCGCGACTATGTGGTGGAACACCTGGCCGACGACGATGCCGTGTTGGTCATCGATGAGACGGGCTTCCTCAAGCAGGGCAAGGCGTCGTGCGGCGTCGGACGGCAGTACACAGGCTCAGCGGGCAAGATCACCAACTGTCAGATCGGCGTCTTCGCTGACTATGTTTCGCGTCATGGCCACGCCTTCATCGACCGTGCCCTGTACCTGCCGAAGAGTTGGACAGCGGACAAGGATCGACTGGCAAGCGCTCACGTGCCGGTCGAAACCGCGTTCGCGACGAAGCCGCAGATCGCGCAAGCCATAGTGGCACGGGCCATCGCGGCCGGCGTGCCGTTCCGATGGGTGGCGGCCGACAGCGTCTACGGCGTGGGGGCGCTGGAGATGGCGCTGCGTCGCGCCGGCAAGGGCTACGTGCTGGGCGTGAACGCCAACAGCGAGTTCCATTCGTGGGGCAAGGTCCCCTCCGTCGATGGCCGAGCCGAGGACATTGCCGCAGAGATCGGCGAGGCCGACTGGAAGCGTCTGTCCGCGGGCGAGGGCACCAAGGGGCCGAGGCTGCACGACTGGGCTTATTTCGAACTCGCGGACCTCGACGGGGCCGAGTTCGGCGCGGCGCCGGCCTCGCCCTGGACGCGTGGCTTGCTGATCCGCCGCAACATCGCCGACGGCGCCCTGGCCTACTTCACCACTTGGTGTCCGCACGGGACGAACATCGAAACGTTGGCGGAGGTGGAGGGCCATCGCTGGTCTGTCGAGGACGACTTCGAGACCGGCAAGAACGAGTTCGGCCTCGATCACAATGAAACGCGGTCCTGGCACGGCTGGCACCGCCACGTGTCGCTCAGCATGCTGGCGCTCGCCATGATGGCGGCCGTTCGCCACCAAGCTAATCTGGCTGACCACCCAAAAAAACTTCTGCGATCGCGTCTGCTGACTTGATCTGCTGGTCCGTGCAGGAGATCCGGCATCTCACGATGCGGCTGCGGGCCCGCCGGGTCGCTCCGGCTCACGTCATTGCCTGGTCATGCTGGAGGCGCGCTCACCAGGCGTGCGCTCGGCGGGCTCACCTGAAAAAGACGCAACTGTAGTGCTA
>CAXUGD010000407.1:0-2902 GCA_964250355.1 uncultured Acetobacteraceae bacterium
GGCCTGCGCCGTGCAATGCGACGGCACCAAGACACGGAGGGCGGGGGCATGCGGGTGGCGGCCGGGGTGATGGTGCTTGCGCTTGCAGGCGGGGCGCATGCGGCCGGGCCGGAGAGCCGGGCCGAGGCGCTGCGCGGACCCCTGACACCGATGGGCGCCGAGCGCGCCGGCAACGCAGCGGGCACGATCCCGGCCTGGACCGGCGGGCTGGTGCGCCCGCCCGGCACCGGCGGGCCGCTATGGTCCGATCCCTTCGCCGGCGACCGGCCGCTGTTCACCATCGATGCCGGCACCGCGCAACGCTACGCGGCCAACCTGCCGGACGGCGCGCTGGCGCTGTTCCGCCGCTACCCCGACTACCGCATGCGCGTGTTTGCCACCCGGCGCACGGCCGCCTTTCCGCAGGCCATCTACGACGCGGTGGCGCACAACGCCACGCGCGCCCATGCGGCGCCCTCCGGCATCGCCTACGGCGTGGCGGGTGCGGCCGGCGGCATTCCGTTCCCGATCCCGGCCAGCGGCGCGGAGGCGGTGTGGAACCACCTGCTGGCGTTCTGGGGCGTGGCCAGGGAGGCGCATATCAGCACCTATGTGGCCCCCGGCGACGGCAGCATCGAGCTCGCGGTGGGCTACCGGGAGACCACCGACTTCCCCTATTACGCGCCGGGCGGCACGCCCGAGACGATCGGCCCCTACTACTTCAAGACCAGGCGGGTGCTGGACGAGCCGGCCAGCCACGTGGGCGAGGGCTATCTCGGCTGGCAGCCGCTGGACGTGGCCGCGCACCCCTTCGTCGCCTGGCTGAACCACCCGGGCGAGCACCGTGCACGGCGGGCGCCGTCTTTCTCCTACGACACGCCCAACCCGAACACGTCAGGCTACGAGTCGATGGACGACTACTACCTGTTCTTCGGCGGGCAGGATCGTTACGACTTCAAGCTGCTCGGCAAGCGCGAGATGTTTGTTCCCTACAACAACAACAGGCTGGCACTGCTGCCCGCGCGCGACGCAATGACGCCGGTGCACGCCAACCAGGACGTCCTGCGCTACGAACTGCACCGCGTGTGGGTGGTGGAGGGCACGCTGGCGCCCGGCAAGCACCACGTGGCCCCGCGGCGGCGCCTTTACCTGGACGAGGACACCTGGCTGGCGGTGTATAGCGAGGGCTGGGACGAGGACGGCAAGCTGTGGAAGTTCGCCCACGCCACCATGATGGCGCTGCCGGGCGTGCCGGCGGTGATCGGCGGCAGCCAGGTGTTCTACGACCTGCTGCAGGGCGGCTACTGCTACGACTTCGTCTTCTCGCCCGGCCGCTACACGCTAACCCCCCTGCACCCGGACGACGATTTCGGGCCGCAGGCAATGGCGGCGGAGTCGTTGCATTAGGAGGGACGACTGCGAACACCGTCGTCGGGACGGGCTGGTGTCAACGGTGGGTAGGTCGTGGGATCGACACCGGACGTCTCGAAGACCGCGCCGCCTCTATCCAACGGTAGCGGCGGGGTGACTTGAACACCCGACCAAGGGATTATGATTCCCCTGCTCTACCGCTGAGCTACGCCGCCATCCGTCGGGCGGGGGTGTTATCGCCGCAGCCCCGCCCAAGTCAACGGCCACGCGGCGGCGGGCCGCGCTTCTTGGCAGGCCCTACCCGGCCCGATCCGGCCGTGCCGCAAGCGGGCTGGGCGTCCGGCGTGCGGCAGCCGATAATCGGGGCATGTCCCTGCTCACCATCTCCGGCCTGACCCTGCGCATGGCCGGCCGCACCCTGCTGGACCGCGCCGACCTTGCGGTCGATCCTGGCCGGCGCATCGGCCTAGTCGGGCGCAACGGCGCGGGCAAGTCCACCCTGCTGCGCGCCATCTCCGGCGAGCTTGCCCCCGATGGCGGCGACATCCGGCTGTCGGCCCGCGCGCGCCTGGCGCAGGTGCGCCAGACAGCCCCCTCCGGCCCGCAATCGCTGCTGGATACGGTGCTGGAGGGCGATGGGGAGCGGCTCGCCCTCCTGCGCGAGCTGGACGGGGCGGAGCCCGCACGCCTGGCCGAGATCCACGAGCGCCTGCGCACCGTCGGCGCAGATGCCGCACCCTCCCGTGCCGCCGCCATCCTGGCCGGGCTGGGCTTCGACGCGGCCGCCCAGGCCCGCCCGGTCGATAGCTTCTCGGGCGGCTGGCGCATGCGCGTGGCCCTGGCCGCGGCGCTGTTCGCCGCCCCCGACCTGCTGCTGCTGGACGAGCCGACCAACCACCTCGACCTGGAAGCCACGCTGTGGCTGGAAGGTTGGCTGGCCAAGTTCCCCGGTGCCGCCATGGTGGTCAGCCACGACCGCGGGCTGCTGGACCGCGCGGTAGACAGCATCGTCCACCTCGACCGCCAGAAGCTCAGCCTGACGCCGGGCGGCTACACCGAATTTGTGCGCATCCGCACCGAGCAGGCGATCCAGCTGGGTCGCGCGGCCGAGCGGGTGGCGGCCCAGCGCGCCCACATGCAGAAATTCGTGGACCGCTTCCGCGCCAGCGCCACCAAGGCGCGCCAGGCGCAGGCGCGCATCAAGGCGCTGGAGCGCCTGCCGGCGATCGACACGGTGATCGAGGCAGCGCCCACGCGGTTCAGCTTCCCCGAGCCCACCCAGCTTCCGCCGCCGGTCCTGACGATGGAGCGGGTCAGCACCGGCTACGATGGCGTGCCCGTCCTGCGACACCTGTCGCTGAGCATCGCGATGGACGACCGCATCGCACTGCTGGGCGCCAACGGACGCGGCAAATCGACGTTCGCCAAGCTCGTCGCCGGCCGGCTCGACCCGCTCTCGGGCGAGGTGCGGCGCTCGGGCAAGCTGCGGGTGGGCTACTTCGCCCAGCACCAGGAGGCCGAGCTGGGGGGGGACGACACGCCGGTGGCCCAC
>CAXUGD010000407.1:2912-3131 GCA_964250355.1 uncultured Acetobacteraceae bacterium
TTGGCGCGCGCCCTGCCGCAAGCGCTGCCGCCGCAGGTCCGCGCGCAGCTGGCCCGCTTCGGCCTGGACGCCGACCGGGCGGAAACGCCGTCGAGGGACCTGTCGGGCGGCGAGCGCGCGCGGCTGCTGCTGGCGCTGGCCACCCGCGAGGCGCCGCATCTGCTGATCCTGGACGAGCCGACCAACCACCTCGACATCGACGCGCGCGACGCCCTGGTG
>CAXUGD010000408.1:0-3131 GCA_964250355.1 uncultured Acetobacteraceae bacterium
ACCCCGTGCTGTTCGCGGCCATATGCGGCCTGTTCGTGGCGTGGTGCGGCCTGCTGTCGAGCGGCGACGCGTTCGGCACCGGCTACGCCCAGGCACGTGCGCTGGTGCAGGGCGGCCCTGGCGCACCCTCTCTCAGTTTCGGCACCCTGAAATTCGCGGCAACCTTGGCGTCCTCGGCAAGCGGCATCCCCGGCGGGATCTTCGCGCCCTCACTGGCCGTGGGCGCCGGGCTGGGCGCCGACATCGCCGCCCTGCTGCCGGGCGCGCCTGCGCAGGCCCTGGTCGTGCTCGGCATGGTCGCCTACTTCGCCGGCGTGGTGCAGGCACCGATCACCGCCTTCGTGATCGTAGCCGAGATGACCGACGACCATGCGATGGTGGTGCCGCTCATGCTGGCCGCCCTGATCGGCCACGCGACGTCTCGTCTGGTCTGCCCGGAAGGCATCTATCACGCGCTGGCGCGCAACTATGGCGGCCACGGCCCGCACTGATCCCGGCCGCCGTTACCGCTGCCTACTGGCCCGCCCGGGGAAACAGCAGCCGCACCGTGGTGCCGCGCCCCACATCGGTCTCCACCACCATGCGGCCGCCCGACTGCTGCACGAAGCCCGACACCATCGACAGCCCGAGGCCGGTGCCCTGGCCGGGGCCCTTGGTGGTGAAGAACGGCTCGGCCGCGCGCGCCGCCACGTCCGGCGGCATCCCGCTGCCCCCGTCGCTCACCGCCACCGCCACCGCGCGCTCGCCGTTCAGCCGCGCGGCACTGGTGCGGACCACGATGCCGGCGCCCTCGGCCGAGGCGTCCGACGCGTTGCGCACCAAATTGACCAGCGCCAGCTCCAGCTGGCCCAGATCGAGCCGCGCCGGCAACGGCCCGTCCGCCAGCTCGATGCGGACCTGCTTGCCGGGGGAGGCCACGCGCGACAGCAGATGGTCGAAGTTGCCGAGCACCTCGCCCAGATCGACCGTCTCCGCCTGCAAGCTCTGGCGGCCGGCGAACGACAGCATCTGCTGGGTCAGCCGTCCGGCGGCACGCGCCGCCCAGTTGACGCGGTTCAGCCGTTCCGTCTGGCGCGGGCTCAGGTCGTCGGCGCGGACGCCCTCCGCATTTGCCAGCACCACCGTCATCAGGTTGTTGAACTCGTGCGCCACCCCGGCCGCCATCAGGCCCAGCGTATCCATGCGCTGGGCCATGGCCCGGGCCTCCTCCACCTCACGCCGCGCGGTGGAATCCACCTGGCTGCCGAACCAGCAGAGCAGCTTGCCCTGCCCATCGAAGACCGGCCCCACGAACATGGAGCACCAGAAGCGCGAGCCGTCCTTGCGGTAGTTCCACAGCTCCGTCTGCGACTCCCGCTTCGCGGCCACGGCCGCCCGCAGCGTGTCCAAGGCCGCGGAGTCGGTCAGCTCGCCCTGCAGCATCCGCGGGTTGCGCCCCAGCACCTCGTGCTCCTCGTACTGGGTCAGGGCGGTGAACGCGCGGTTGCAGAAGGTGATGGGGCAGTCGGGCCGGTACGGGTCGGTGATCAGCATCGGCAGCGGACTCATGGTGGCGATGGCCCGCAAAACCTCGCGGGCGTCCTGACCGAGGGTGGCCACGAAGCCCTCCGGCACGTCCGTCATCGGCTGGCCACGGGCATCGTCGCTTGCCTCCTTGCCCGGCCACCGGTGCCGGAAATCCACCTACGTCGCAGGCTTTTGAGGGTTTCTCCCGCCGCGCCTGAAACGGGAGCAGCCCCGCACGGTTAGCAGTATGTCGCGGGCAATATGTGTGTCGCGGACGGTTCGGGTGGTCGGTCAACATGGAAACGGGCGTGGGCCGGCAGCGCATCCTGCTTGTCGAGGACGAAGCGCTGATACGGATCATCGTTGCCGAGAGCCTGGCCGATGCCGGCTTCGACGTGGCGGAGGCCGAAAGCGGCGAGGCGGCCATGCGCCTGCTCGACACGCTCGACCCGCTCGACCTGCTGCTGACCGACATCCAGATGCCGGGCAGCATCGACGGCAACGCGGTGGCCCTGGCCGCCAAGAAGCGCCATCCGGGGCTGCCCGTGATCTACGTCACCGGCCGGCCGGACTCGCTGCGCAACGGCATGGGACGCAGCGACGCCTTTATCCGCAAGCCTTTCGGCCCCACCGAGGTGCTGAGCCTGATCCGCACGCTGCTGGCGTCGCGCCAGGCCATGGCGCCGGGACCGCGCGAGGTGAACCGCGCCGCCAGCTACAGGTAGGGCAGCAGCAGCCGCGCCGCGGCATCGCGCAGCTGCCGCGCCGGGCCGCGGGCCTGCAACTCGCGGGACGTCACAGGTGCGCCGCGGCAGCCCTCCATGAAGCGCGCGAGATGCTGCGCCAGCGCGCCGTCGTACACCTCCACGCACAGCTCGAAGTTCAGGCGGAACGAGCGAATGTCCCAGTTGCAGCTGCCGATCAGGCACCACGCCTCGTCCACCACCATCGCCTTGGAGTGGCGGAAGGGCGGCGGGCAGCGCCAGACCCGCACGCCGTCCGCCAGCAGCGGCCCGGCATTGGCCTGGCTGGCCCAATCGACCAGACGATGGTCGCTGCGCTCGGGGACCACCACGTCCACCGCCACCCCGCGCATGGAGGCCATGGACAGCGCGGTGACCAGCCGGTCGTCCGGCAGGAAATAGGGCGTGATGACGGCGATGCTGGCGCGCGCGCAGGCCACCGCCTGAAGGATCGCGAACTCCAGCTTCTCGATATCCTCGTCCGGACCGGAGCCGATCACCCGCGCGGGGGCGCCGCCGCAGGCCGGTATCGGCGGGAACCACGCGGCGCCGCGCAAATCCTCGCCCGCCGCGAACGACCAGTCCTGCACGAAAGCCTCGGTCAGTTGGCGCACCACCGGACCGGCCAGGCGGAAATGCGTATCCTGCACGGGGTTGCGCGGCCGCGCGGCCATCACGGTGTCGGCGGCGATGTTCATCCCGCCGGTGAAGCCTACGCACCCGTCCACCACCAGGATCTTGCGGTGGGACCGCAGGTTGAGGAACGGCATGCGCCAGGGCAGCGGCGAGTGCAGGAAGCGCGCGGCCGGCACGCCGCGCCCGCGCAGGCGGTGATAGGCCGGCGAGCGCAGCCACCCGCCCCCGATGCCGTCGATCAGCACC
>CAXUGD010000409.1:0-3125 GCA_964250355.1 uncultured Acetobacteraceae bacterium
GCCGACCAGCCCGCCCAGGTCGGACACGCCCTGCGGCAAGGCCACGTCCTCCTCGCCGGTGCCCGCCCGCTCCCGCACCCAGGCAAAATACAGGATCTTGATCGGCCGCGTCATCCCTGCCCTATACCCGGCCTGTCCCGGCCGCGCCACGCCGGGTTGGACTGCCCGCTCGCGCGTTGCAATGGGCCTGGCGCACCGGCTATCCACCTTCATGGTCCGCGTCTCCGCCCTCCTCTGGCTGCTGGCTACCCTGGCCCTGGCATCGCCCGCGCGGGGCCAGACGATCAACGTCGGCAGCCTGACCCTGACCCACTGCATCCAGGCCTATGACGGCTATTGCGGCGCCATCATCCGGCCGCTGGACCCCACCGGCCAGGTTGCCGGCTCGATCTCCATCGGCTTCGAGTTCTACCCGCATACCGGGCCGGCGCCGGCCGTGGGCACCATCCTCGCCGAGGAGGGCGGCCCGGGCTACGCCACCACCGGCTCGCGCGACGGCTACGTGCGGCTGTTCACGCCGCTGCGCACGGGGCGCGACATCCTGCTGATCGACAAGCGGGGCACTGGCCGCTCCGGCGCGATCGACTGCCCGCGCCTGCAGCGCGCTCGCGACCCGCGCCAAGCGGCCATCCGCGCCTGCGGCTGGCAGCTCGGCCGCACCGCCTGGCTGTACGGCTCGGACCTCGCGGCCGACGACGTGGCGGCGGTGCTGCACGCGCTGGCTACCGGCCCGGTCGATTACTACGGCGACAGCTACGCCACGTTCTTCGGGGAGGTGTTCGCCACCCGCCACCCTGACCTGCTGCGCACGATGGTGCTGGACAGCGCCTATCCCGTGCTGGGCGGCACGCCGTATTTCGCCAGCGAGGTCGAGAACGGCCCGGTGGCGCTGGAACGCGTCTGCGCCCGTTCGCCCGCCTGCCGCGACGGGGTGCAGCATGGCGGCCCAAGCATCACCGAGCGGTTCGGCGCGCTGCTCGCCGCATTGCGCCAGCACCCCGTCTCGGGCACGGCGCCGGGTGCGGACGGCGCAATGCGGCGCGTGACCGCCGACGCGCCCGCGCTGTTCCTGGTGATGGCACTGGCGGGCGACAACCTCCTTGCTTATCGCGACCTGGATGCGGCGGCCCGTGCCTACCTGGCACAGGGCGACGCTGTCCCGCTGCTGCGGCTGGTGGCCGAAGCGTTGGACGGCAACGCCGGCGGCGGGCCGGCGCGGCAATACAGCACCGGCCTGTACACCGCGGTCACCTGCCAGGACTACCACTCGCTGTTCGACCTCCACGCGCCAGTCCCGCTGCGCCGCAGCCAGTTCGAGGCGGCCATCAGGGCGAAGGAGGCGAGCGATCCCGGCCTGTATGCGCCCTTCACCCTCGAGGAGGTTCTGAGCGCACCGACCGATCCCGAGGGCCTGGATGCCTGCCTGACCTGGCCCGCACCGCCCGCCGGCGTCACACCCGGCGCGCCCGTGCCGGCCGATGCCGCTTTCCCCAAGGTGCCCGTGCTGGTGCTGGCCGGCGAGCTGGACACGGTCACCTCGCCGCACGAGGCGGCGCGCACCACCGCGCTGTTCCCGGAAGCCTGGTTCGTGGTGGTGCGCAACACCGGCCACGAGACCGCGGTGGGCGATGGCGGCGTGTTCGTGCCGCCCTATGGCGGCGACCTGGCGCGCTGCGTGGCCCCGATCGTGCTTCAGTTCGTGGCCAGCGGCGGCGACCCGGGCGACACGTCCTGCGCGCTGCGGATCCGCCCGATCCGCACCGTGCCGGCCTTTGCCACCAGTTGGCACATGGTGGCGCCTGCCACGGCGCTCGACGGCAACGCGGCATCCCCGGACGCGCTCGCTTTGGCCTCGGCCACCGCCGAGACGGTGGGCGACGCGCTGGCCCGCTACTTCGTGACGACCAGCGGCACCGTCGCCGGCCTGCGCGGCGGCCGCTTTCACCTGACCGCCGACGAGCGCGGCTACACGTTGCACCTGCACGGCCTGCAATGGACCGCCGACCTTTCGGTGACTGGGACGATCGCGTGGGACCAGGTGGACGGGCAGGTTCGGGCCGAGGCAGCGCTGGTGACCGCCGGCCATGTCGGCTCGCTGACTATCGCCTGGGACGACCGCGCGCGCGACGCCGTCGCGCATATCGCGGGACAGATCGACGGCCAGCGCGTGGAGGCGGAGCGGACGGCGCCCTGACGGGGCTTGCGTAGCTGTACGCGTTTGAGTACAAACGCGGGATGCAACACACATCCTACAGCGCGTTCCGGCGGCATCTGTCCTCCACATTGGACAGCGTCGTGGACGACCATGAGCCGGTGATCATCACGCGCGACCGCGGCAAGCCCGCGGCTGTGCTGATGTCGCTCGAGGATTACGCCTCCTACGAGGAGACCCGCCACCTGCTGCAGAACCCGCGCAATGCCGGGCGCCTGCTCGAGGCTATCGCCGAGCTGGAGGGCGGTAAAGGCGTGGAGCGCGAGCTGGTCGATTGAAGCTGGTCTTCCACGAGCGTGCCTGGGAAGACTACCTCTACCTCCAATCGACCGACACAAAGCTGCCGGAACGGGTCAACGCGCTGATCAAGGAGTGCTGCCGCACGCCATTTGCCGGTATCGGCAAGCCTGAACCGCTGCGCGGTGCGCTCGCCGGCTGGTGGTCGCGACGGATCAACCGCGAACACCGCCTCGTCTATCGGCGCGAGGATGACAGGCTGCTGATCGCGCAGTGCCGCCTGCATTACGAATAGCCCGCCCGCCATATGCGCCCGGCGGGCGCCACCTTACCTAGGCACCATGCGCTACGCTGAATACGCCCTGCTCTGCGTTCCCGTGGGCCTCGTTATCGCCTGGCTGTGCGGCGTACGCGGCCTGAGCCGGCGCGGCACGGTGGCGGCCGTGCTGCTGCTGGCGGTGGTGGGAGGCGGGCTGATGTGGCTGGGCACGGACCGCAGCTTCACCGGCCCCTACGTGCCCGCCCATCTCCGCGGCACGGAGATCCAGCCCGGCCACCCGCGATGAGCCGGCCGGCCATCCTGGACGACAGGGCCTTGGCCCCGGTGCTGGCCGCCCTGCCCCGCGCGCGCCTGGTCGGCGGCTGCGTGCGCGACACGCTGGCGGGCGTGCCGGTA
>CAXUGD010000410.1:0-3104 GCA_964250355.1 uncultured Acetobacteraceae bacterium
CAAGATCGCCGAAGGCGCCCGAAGGGCTCGATCTTGAGGGCGAGACGCCGGGGCAGGCACACTGCAACAGCAAAAAACGGACAACGTCCTCGGTCACGACACCTAACGAATGTCCGGCCCCGATGGCCCGCCGGTTCAGGCAACCGTGAAATCGAACCGGCTGCGCGAAAAATTCGGGTTGAAGTGCGGGTCGTTCTCCATGTAGCGCGCCCAGCGGGCCACAAAGCGGCGGCGCTCGTCCGCACTCTGCGTCACGCGCCTGGCCGACGCACCCTCGAAATGAAACAGCGAGCAGTAAGGCGTATAGACGATGCGATAGCCGCTCTCCACGATCCGCAGGCACAGGTCGATGTCGTTGAAGTCGAGCGCAAAGCTCTCGTCGAAACCGCCGACCTGGGAGACCACGCTCTTGCGGGTGGCAAAGCACGCGCCGGTCACGGCGGAGTAGTTGCGTATCAGGTGGGTGAAGCCGTTATAGCCCACGAAATCGCCGGGGAACGAGTGGTACACGTGTGCCGCGCCGTTGTTCACGCCGATCACGCAGCCGACATGCTGGATGGTGCCGTCCGCGTGCAGCAGCCGCGCGCCCACCGCGCCCACCTCCGGGTCCTGCGAGAGTTCGAGCAGGCTGGCCAGCCAATCCTCGCCCATCACCTCCATGTCGTCGTTCAGCATCACCAGCTGCTCGGTGCGGCAGACCCGTAGCGCGAAGTTCGCCTTGGCCGCGTAGTTGAACGGAACAACGGCGCCGGTGAAGTTCTCGACGCGCACGCCCAGCGAGCGGAAGCGGTCGGTCTGCCCGGGTAGGAGCTTGCCGTTATCGACGACCACGATTTCGAAATTGCGGTAGCCGGTGCGCCGCAGGATGCTGTCAACCAGGTTGTCCACCATGTGGAAGCGCCCGCGCCCCGGCAGCTCCAGCTCCGCGTTGTTGGTCAGGATCAGCAGCGAGACGCGCGGGCGGCCAAGTATCCTGCGCCGGACGCGGAAGGTGCCCGGCAGCAGCCCGTCTTCCACCCACGCCTGCGCGCCGTGCTTCTGCGCCACGTGGTCCTCCAGCGCCCGGAACCCCGCCCGCAGCGCATAGGGCTTGGCATCCACGGCGGCGGCCGAAGACCCCTCCACCGCGCGCCAGTGGTACAGCGCGCGCGCGATGTGGTGTATGGCCTGCGTCCGGCGCGACAGGCGCAGCATCAGGTCGTAATCCTGCGCGCCGGAATAGGCGTCGCGGAACCCGCCCAGCTCCAGGAACAGCGCCTTGCGCACCACCAGCAAGTGCAGCACGTACATCACCGATTCCAGGTGCTCGGGCGACCAGTCGGGCTTGTGGTAGGTGTCGATCGGGCGCCCTCCGGCGTCGATCTTGTCCTCGTCGGTGTAGATCACGTCGATGCCGCCATCGGCGAACAGGGCGCGCGCCACCTCCAGCAGCGCATCGGGATGCAGCATGTCGTCGTTGTCGAGCATGGCGATGAACTGGCCGGTGGCCATCTCGGCACACAGGTTGGAGGCGCCGGCAATCCCCAGGTTACGGGCCGAGCGGCGGATTTTCAGTCGCGGGTCGATCCCCTGCAGCCGCGCCAGCACCGACAGCGTGCCCCCGTCCGTGCTCGCATCGTCGCACAGGCACAGCTCCCAGAACGGGTAGCTCTGCCGCACCACCGAGAGTACGCAGGCTTCCAGCCAGGCGGCCGCGACGTTGTGGACGGGCACGATCAGGCTGATCACCGGCCGGCGCGGCCCCAGCGCCGCCAGGGCCTGGCGTTGTGCGGCGTCCAGCATGGCGGTGGGCGCCGAGCCCACCAGCCCGCGCGTCCGGCCGAACCAGCCGAGCAGGGCCGGCCGCTCCGCCGCCAGCCCGATGGCGTGCAGGCGCCCGCGTATTTCCTGGCCGATCTGGCCGCTGCTGAACTGGCTGCGCATCCGCCGTGCCGCCCGCCGCCCGCGCGCCCAGGCGCCCGCCTGGTCCTCATACACCAAGCGGAACTGCGCGATCAGCGACTCCTTTTTCGGGTCCGCCCAGACGTAATGCGGCATGTACGGCCCGGCCTGCGCCTCCAGCTCCGTCAGCCCGTACTCGATCGGGAACCCCACCTCCTCGTCGAAGAACTCCATGTTGCCCGAGTAGCCGGTCGCGATCGCCGGTTTGCCCAGCGCCATGAACTCGGCGATGTTCAGCCCGAACCCCTCGCTGCGATGGGCCGAGACGAACACGTCGCAGGCGGCGCGCAGCAACGCCATGTCGCGTTCAGACAGCAGGTCCGCCATCACCAGCACGTTTTCCGCGCCGCGCAGCGCGCGGGTCAGCTGCCGCGTGATGGCAGGCTCCACGGAGGTGGAGTGGAATTTGATCACCAGGAAGACGTTCTCGTCGCCGGCAAAGGCCGCGCGGAACGCATCGATCACCATGCCCGGGTTCTTGCGCGCGCTGGTGCTGCCCACGTCGAAGGCGACCAGGAACACCAGCCGGTCGCGCGGGATGCCGAACAGCGCCCGCCCTTCCGCGGCATCGGCGGGCTGAACCTCCACCGGTAGGCGGATCTTGTGCACCGGCACCGGGGCCGCAGCACCGATGCTGTCCATCTCGAACTGGCTGTTGGTCCACACCTCGTCGAGCGGCGCGAAGCTCATGTACCAGTCCGGCCGGAACGCCGCCAGCTCCCAGGCCCAGACGGCGATGTTGTAGGAATCGTCGAAATGCCCGGCGGGGTACAGCGCGGTCAGGTGCGCGATCTGGTCGGCATTGGCCAGCAGCAGGTTGCAGCGGAAGCGCGTCGGGCGGGCGCGCTCGGCCGGCGTGATCCGGGGCGCCCCCCGGCTCACGTCGAAGGCGTGCAGCGCGACGTCGAGCCCCAGGCTCTCGATGGCGCGCAACAGGCCGCGTGCCGCGGTACCCAGGCCGCTGGTGGCGGCAAACGGACCGAACACGTCGATGCCGAACGGCTTGGCCAGCAGCCGGTCCGGCCGCGCCTGCCAGTCCCGGTAGGGGGCCACGCCGCTGCCGACCCGGCCCTCGAACCGCCCGTGATGCACCCAGTGGTGCCGGGCCGCCGCCGCGTCGCCGCCGGCGACGCGGATCATCGCGGCCTGCGCCACCATCGCCT
>CAXUGD010000411.1:0-3096 GCA_964250355.1 uncultured Acetobacteraceae bacterium
ACGTAGGCGAGCATCGCAGGCGACGGGGGATGCGCCGGCGCTAGATGCCCCAATCCACGCGCCGCTGGTTGCCCCGCATCACGTTGCGGTAGCGCGACAGGGCGAGCAGCGGGAAGAACAGGCGGTAGCCGTGGTATTTCAGGTAGAACACGCGCGGGAACCCCACGGCCGTGTAGGGAAGCTCGTCCCATTCGCCGTCCGGCTTCTGCGTGGCCGCCAGCCACGCCACGCCACGCCTGACCGCATCGTGCTCCGCCCGGCCCGCCCCCATCAGGGCCAGCACCGCCCAGGCGGTCTGCGAGGGCGTGCTTTCCGTGTAGCGGCCGCGGGGCGCGTCGGCGTAGCTCTCCTCGTCCTCGCCCCAGCCGCCATCGTCGCGCTGGACGGAGACCAGCCAGTCGCAGGCGCGCACCATCATCGGGTCGCCGGCCGGGATACCGGCGGCGTTCAGCGCGTTGATCACCGACCAGGTGCCGTAGATGTAGTTGGTGCCCCAGCGGCCGAACCAGCTTCCGTCAGCCTCCTGCTCGCGCCGCAGGTAGGCGATCGCGCGCGCCATCACCGGGTGGTCCGCGGCCATGCCGATCTGCGCCAGGAAGCCCACGCAGCGTCCCGTCACGTCGGCGGTCGGCGGGTCCAGCAGCGCGCCGTGGTCGGCGAAGGGGATGTGGTTGAGGTAGGAGTGGGTGTTCTCCGGCTCGAAAGCGCCCCAGCCGCCATCGCTGCTTTGCATGCCCACGATCCAGTTCTTCGCGCGCGCGATGGCCTCGTCGTGGGCGGGGTCGCCGTTGCGCGCCAGCAGCATGCCAACCACGGCCGTGTCGTCCACGTCCGGATAGTGGTCGTTGGCGTATTGGAAGGCCCAGCCGCCTGGCGCCACGTCCGGCCGGCGCACCGCCCAGTCGCCCTTCACCTCCAGGATCTGCCGCTCGGCCAGCCACTGGCTGGCAGCCTCCACCGGCGCACGGCCCAAGTCGCAGCCGTAGCCGGCCTCGGCCATCGCCACGCCGGCCAGCGCGGTATCCCAGATGGGCGAGACGCAGGGCTGCACGTAGGCCCGCTCGCCGTCATCCACGATCAGGCGGCGGACGGACAGCCAGGCCAGCGCCGCATGGGGGTGCGACGGCTCGTAGCCCAGTGCTGCGAACATCATCACGCTGTTGGCCATCGCCGGGTAGATGGCGCCCAGCCCGTCCTCGCCGTTCAGCCGCTCGGTCACGAACGCCACGGCCTGCGCGGTGGCGCGCGCGCGCGCCTTCTTGGGAAACAGCCGGTCGCCGCGCTTCAGCCCCAGGTCCAGCGCCTTGAAGGCATGCCCCCAGAAGCTGCGGTAGGGGCCGCGTATATAGTCGCGGATCTGCTCAGGCGGCCGGGTGAACAGCTCGCCGATATGGACATTGTGCGGGTTGATCGCCCGCGGACGGCGCGCCATCAGCACCAGCAGCGGCACGATCACGGTGCGCGACCAGTAGGAAATCTTGGAAAGGTGGAAGAAGAACCACTCGGGCAGCAGCATGATCTCGACCGGCATGGTCGGGATCGCGCGCCACGGCACCTCGCCGAACAGGGCCAGCTGGATGCGGGTGAACACGTTGGTACGCTCCGCGCCGCCCGCTGCCAGGATCGCCGCCCGCGCCCGGGCCATGTGCGGCGCGTCCGGGCTGTCGCCCAGGCATTTCAGCGCGAAATAGGCTTTCACGCTCGCCGACAGGTCGAAGGCGCCGCCGTGGAACAGCGGCCAGCCGCCATGCTCGCCCTGTATCTCGCGCAGGTAGATGCCGATCCGGCTTTCCAGCCCGACATCGATGCGGTCCAGGTAGTGCTCCAGCAGGATGTACTCGGCCGGGATCGTCCCGTCGGCCTCCAGCTCGAAACGCCAGTGACCGTCCGGGTTCTGCCGCCGCTCCAGCGCACAGGCGGCCCGCTCGATGCTGGCTTGCAACGTGTCGGTGTGGAGCGCCGGGGCCGGGAAGGTCAGGATGTCGCTTTGCATACTCGTTCTTGAGTTGTGACACGGTCTCGATACCGGCGCTGTCACGCCGGCGACCCGACACGCTGCGCCGCAGCAAAGCCGGACCTGATCGCACCTTCAATGGTTGCGGGCAACCCGGTATCCGTCCAATCGCCCGCCACCACCAGGTTTGGCAAGGATGTTGTGGCCGAACTGCGACGCCTGTGTTGCGCCGGAGTTGCGGCAAACGTCGCCCGCTTCTCGCGAATCAGACGCCAGGGTGGCATGGGCGCCACAGCCCCCAGCGCGGCGCATACCTCCGGCCAGATCGCCTGCGCCAGCTCGGCACTGTCGCGCGCCATCAGGCGGTTGGCGGCCGAGATCGTGACCGAGACCACGCCGGCCTTCACGAACACCCATTCCGCCAGCCCGCCAACCAGGCCCATGAAGCCCGCCTCGCCCGCCGGCGCGTCGATCCTGAAATGGAGGTTGACGATCGCCTCGTGCTCGTCGGGCACGCTCAGCGCGGGGTACAGACCGGCCGCCACCGGGGCCGGCAGGGCCAGAACCATGGCCTCACCGGGTTGCACGGCCACGGCTTCGGCACCGCCCAGCGCCTGCACGCGCCCGCCGTCGATGCGGAGAGCCGACACGCGGTGGCCGGTGCGCACCTGCCCGCCCAGTTCGGTGATGCGCGCCACCGCCGGGTCGATGAAGCTTTCCGACAAACCGTCTTTGGGGAAGCACGGCACGCAGTAGGCCCCGCCCTGCACCAGCGTCTGCGCCACGATCGCCCACATCAGCCGCGCGCTGCCCTCGTCGGCCGGCGTGTTCAGTGCCGAGACCGCCAGCGGCTCGATCAGCCGCTCGTAGAGGGCATTATGCGGCAGGATCCCGCCCACCGTGTCCGCCTCCCCGGCGAACCGCAGACGGAGCAGCCCGGCGTAGTCGCGCAGCCTGGCGCCCGGCACGCCGCGCGCGGGCGAGAACACCCACCACGGCACGCGCCCCGCATTGGGCCGCACCGTCCAGCGCTGCCCGCTGCGCACGTCCATGAAGGGAAACACCGGCGCCTGCGGCCCGGCCAGCGTGCCGCGCGCGCCGACGCGGTCCCCCACGCGCTCGATCGTGGCGGCGAGGTCGAT
>CAXUGD010000412.1:0-3052 GCA_964250355.1 uncultured Acetobacteraceae bacterium
AACTCCTTCGGTGGCCGGCAGCGCTTCTGACGACTGACTGCCGAGGGCTGATAGCTGATCACACATCGACGTCTTCCACCGTGCGGGCGTTTTCCTGGATAAAGGCGAAGCGCAGCTCCGGCCTGCGGCCCATCAGCGATTCCACCAGCGTGCTGGTGTGGGCGCGGTCGTCGGCCGGGATCACCACTTTCAGCAGCGTGCGGCGGTCCGGGTCCATGGTGGTCTCCTTCAGCGCCGCGGGCGGCATCTCGCCCAAGCCCTTGAAGCGGCTGACCTCCACCTTGCTGCCGGCCTTAAAGGCCGACTTGGCTTTGCGGTCCCGGTCGCGGTCGCTCATCGCATACACCGACTTGGCGCCCTGGGTCAGCCGGTACAGCGGCGGCTGGGCCAGGAACACGCGGCCCTGGCGGATCAGCTCGGGTAGCTCGCGATAGAAAAAGGTCATCAGCAACGAGGCGATGTGGGCGCCGTCCACGTCGGCATCGGTCATGATAATCACCTTGCCGTAGCGCAGCTTGGCGCCGTCGAAACGGTCGCCGGCGCCGCAGCCCAGCGCTTCGATAAGGTCTTTCAGCTCCTGGTTCTGGCGCAGCTTCTCGGCCGAGGCGCTGGCCACGTTGAGGATCTTGCCCTTCAGCGGCAGGATGGCCTGGGTTTCCCGCTGGCGCGCCTGCTTGGCCGAGCCGCCGGCGCTGTCGCCCTCCACCAGGAACAGTTCGGTCTCGGCCACGCCCTCCTTGGTGCAGTCGGTCAGCTTGCCGGGCAGGCGTAGGCGGCGGGTCGCCGACTTGCGTGGCGTGTCCTTCTGCTCTTTCCGGCGGAGACGGTCTTCCGCACGCTCGACCACGAAGGCGAGCAGGGTGTCGGCCTGGGCGGGGTCGGCGGCCAGCCAGTGGTCGAAGCGGTCGCGCAGTGCGGTCTCGACCAGGCGCGTGGCCTCCGGGCTGGTCAGCTTCTCCTTGGTCTGGCCCTGGAATTGCGGGTCGCGCAGGAACACCGAGAGCTTGGCGGCGAGCTGGCCCAGCACGTCCTCGGCGGTGATGGCCCCCGCGCGCTTGTTGGCCCGCTGCTCGCCCCAGCCGCGGAGCGATTTCAGCAGCGCGTTGCGGAACCCCGTCTCGTGCGTGCCGCCCTGCGGGGTGGGCACGGTGTTGGTATAGGAGGCGAGGCTGGCCTCGCCCCCTTCCAGCCAGGCGGCCGCCCACTCGACGCGGCCGGCAGGCCGGCCGTCGGCGGCATCGGGCAGGTTGGCCTCGCCCGACCAGATGCCCGGCAGCACGCTCGCTTCGCCGGCGATGTCGGCCTGAAGGCTGTCGCGCAGGCCGCCGGGGAAGTGCAGCACGGAGTCCGCGGGGGTCTCGTCGCGTGGCGGGATGAGGGCCGGGTCGCAGGACCAGCGGATCTCCACGCCGCGGAACAGGTAGGCTTTGGAGCGGCACAGTTTATAGAGCCGCGCCGGGCTGAACTGCAGCGGGCCGAAGATCTGCGGGTCGGGCTTGAAGCGGATGGTGGTGCCGCGGCGGTTATGCACCGCGCCGGCGTTCACCAGCTTGGTTGCCGGCACGCCGCGGGCAAAACTTTGGCGGTAGAGCACGCGGTCGCGCGCCACCTCGACCTCCATCGTCTCGGACAGCGCGTTGACCACGGAGCTGCCCACCCCATGCAGGCCGCCCGAGGTGTCGTATGCCTTGCCGCCGAACTTGCCGCCCGAGTGCAGCGTGGTGAGGATGACTTCGAGCGCGCTCTTCTTGGGGAATTTCGGGTGCGGGTCGGTGGGGATGCCGCGGCCGTTGTCGCGCACGGTGAGCAGGTTGCCGGCGGCGAGCTGCACGTCGATGAAGCTGGCATGGCCGGCCACCGCCTCGTCCATGGCGTTGTCGATGATTTCGGAGGCCAGGTGGTGCAGCGCCGCCTCGTCGGTGCCGCCGACATACATGCCGGGGCGGCGGCGGACGGGCTCCAGGCCTTCCAGGACTTCGATGTCGCGGGCGGTGTAATCCTGGCTGGCGCGCGGGGCTTGCGGGCCACCGAAGAGGTCGTCGTTCATGCTGTGTTCCCGTCGATGCCGGCAAGCTAGCCGCCCTTGCACGGCGGGAGCAAGCAGTCAGGATAAATCCATTACCACGGCACGAAGCGGCAGCGGCGGCTCGGGCCTTCAAGGGTACGGCATGCCGAACACGAACTCGGTCAATGGAAACGGCGGGAACCAGCCGGTAAGATGCAGTTTCATCGCTCGAAGCCGCCCGGCATCGACTTGCTCAGGCGCGGCGAAGTGGCCGGCTTGCGGTGAAGATGAGACGGCCGGGCTTGTTGGTGGCTGCCAACGAAAGACGGTCCCGTTACGGCCTTGGACAGCGAGTCGAACCTGACCCGCATCGGGGCGGAATTGTGGATGGTGACAACGCCGAGCGAGCCCTTGTCGAGGGCACCGAAGGTGCTGAGATCGTATTTGTCGTCGCCGAAGCTGAGTTCTGTCCTGATCTCTCCATGTCGGAACGACAGGAGGGTGCCATCGGCGATCGTTTGGTCTCCGGGTACGAGCACGGTAATCGCTGACACGTATAGCATGGGCTGCCCAGCTACCGCGATCGACTTGAACCCGACTTCAGCGAACGCGGGGTAGGCTTTGGACCAAACCGGTGTGCAGCTCGCGTCGAAGACGGTTATCGACGGATTTTCGTACCTCGTCGTGTCGTCATCGTCAGGCAGGTGAGTGTCGGCTACGACCTCGAGTCTTGTGGTCGAATCGGCCACGAAATAGCCGACCGAGGTCAGCATCGTCGTTTTCGACGCTGTCATGCAGTTCGCGCGCAAACGCTTGTAGTCGGTGGCATCCTGCATAGTTGCCCAAGCCGGGGCGGCGCTCACGAGCATCCCGCAACAGACGATGGTGGACAGTCTTAGGCTCCGTCCTACGCAAAACGACGCGTGCGTGAACAGGTGGTCCAATGTAAGCAGTTTTTTAAGGCAGTTGCGCACTTCGCAAACACCCCCCTAAACTAGGCTTCGGACCCATAAACAGGATTCCCGAATCGGCTGAAGCCTGATTCAA
>CAXUGD010000413.1:0-3028 GCA_964250355.1 uncultured Acetobacteraceae bacterium
ATGCCCAGGAGCAGCCGCAGGAGATAGAACTGAGGCGCGGTGCGCAGCAGCAGCCGCGCGCGGCCCGGCGGCATGAACAGCGCGCCGTCCTGCCGCTCGGCGCGGAACATCGCGGCGGCCAGCAGCCGGTTCAGCTGCGGCCGCGAGTAGGGCTGGCCCTGGCCGAACGGCGTGCTGTCCGCATGCGCCCAGAACCCCGTCCGGTTCGGGGCCACCACCACCATCCGTCCGTCATCCTTCAGCACGCGCCAGATCTCGCGCAGCAGCCGCCCGTCCTGCCCCACCGGTTCCACCCCGTGGACCACCAGGATGCGGTCGAACGCTAGGTCGGCAAACGGCAGCCGCAACGGGTCGGCCGCACAGCTTCCCTCCGGCGGCGGTATGTGGTGCGAGGTGGTGGCGTTCAGGCAGCGATAGGCCTGCGCGGTCCAGAGCGGCAGGAAGGGCGCTGGGTAGCCCAGCCCCAGCACGGACTGCCCCGTCAGGTCCGGCCAGGCCTGCTGCAACCGCCGCCGTATCACGGCCGCCGCCGCCAGCCCGAGCGGCGTGTCGTAGAAGACCGGCGCGCTGCCCTCGTTCGGCGGGGTCATGGGATGTGCACGATCATGGGCGCCCGGGGATGCGGCTTGGCAGTGGATGGATGCTACGCTAGCCGGACAATGAAGGCGAGGATGTGGCAATGAGCGTGACCGCCCAAGCGGTGCCGATGTTTTCCGACAACTACGCCTGGCTGCTGCGCGACGGCGGCGGCGCTGTCGGCATCGCCGATCCGGCCGAGCCCCAGGCCGTGATCCGCGCCGTCGATGCGGCCGGCGGCCGGCTGGACGCCATCTTCCTCACCCACCACCATCCCGACCATGTGGCCGGGACCGATGAGATACGCAGCCGCTACGGAGCGCCCGTGATCGGCGCCCGCGCGGACGCCCATCGCCTGCCCCGCCTCGACCTGGCCGTGGCACCGGGCGAGCGCGTGCCGTTCGGCGCGGCGGAAGCCCAGGTGATCGACACGCCCGGCCATACGCGCGGCCACATCGCCTTCTACTTCGCCGAGGGCCGTGTCCTGCTTTGCGGCGACACGCTGTTCTCGCTCGGCTGCGGCCGCCTGCTGGAAGGAACGGCGGCAGAGATGTTCGGCGCGCTGCAGCGCCTGGCCGCCCTGCCCGGCGATACGCTGGTCTGCTGCGGCCATGAATACACGCAGGCCAACGCCCGCTTCGCGCTCAGCGTCGATCCCGCCAACCCGGCACTTCAGGCCCGCGCCGAGGCGGTGCGCCGGTTGCGCGAGGGAGGCCAGGCGACCGTGCCCGCGCGCCTGGCCGACTAACTCGCCGAAAACCCGTTCCTGCGGGCGCCCGACGCGGCGCGGCTGGGCGAGCTGCGCGCGGCCAAGGACCGGTTCTGACCGGCTGAGTCAGCGTGCCGTTGCGATCACGGGCACAGGCAGGTCGGCCACCGCGGGCCCGAACCAGGCTTGCGGTTCCGAGGGCATCACGTCCTCGCGCCGCTCTTCCGCACGGACACAGCCGGCGACGCGCGGGAAAACCTGCTTCCAGCTGTGCCCGGTGTCGAGCGTATCGAGGAGGCAGCTGTCGTAAACCGTGAACATCCGGCCCGCCTGGCAGCCGAACGAGGTGCGGTCGGCGCGGGAAGCGGTCAGGATCACCCGGTTGGCGCGCGTCATCGGCGGCCGGGCGAAGCTGCCGGAGTAACAGCTCGATACGATCACCACGGTCGGCGCCGCCCCGCAGCCCTGCACCAGCGCACGGTCCAGCGCCTGCGGCGTCAGCACCTCGTCCCGCAGCGACAGGTAGAGTCCCTCGTGCCGCACGCCATGCGAGGTGGCGAATACCAGGCAGCCCTGCCCAGGCGCGGGGCGCATCGCGGCGACCGCCGCGACGATGCGGTCGGCCGTGGCGGGCGCGGTCCGCCCCCCTGCCTTGGCGCCGGAAGCGCTCAGGCGTTCGGCGCTGCCGCCCGTGGCGCCGAGCCGCCGGCCGATGGCGGCGACCGCATTGTCGAACACCGGCAGGCTGCCGTCGCCCGCGACCAGCACGGCCTTCCACCCTGCATCCTGCGCCGCGGCCGGACAGGAGGCTGCAAGCCACGACAGCAGGACGGCGCGGCTCAGGCGGGTGACGAACATTCGGCGGTTCCGCGGCGGGATTGACCGGGACCGTCGTCTCACACCGGCACCGTGCCGTGCAAGGCGGGCGCCTGCCCCAGGACGGATGGCCGAACAGGCCGGCTTGCGGCCACCGCCGATTTCTGGCCCGCTTCCCGCCGCCACTCTCGTCAGGCTGGAGAAGCGTTGCAGGCAATCCCGGGTTACGCGCTGCTGGTCGCCGTTGCCTGGTGCCTCAGCGAGAACCGGCGCGCCGTCCAGTGGCGCATTGTGGGTGCCGGCCTGCTCCTGCAATGGGCGCTGGCCATCGTCCTGCTGCACGCTGCCCCGGCCCGCCGGCTGGTGCTGCTGGCCAGCCAGGCGGTGGCCGCCCTGCAGGACGCCACCGATGCGGGCACCGCCTTCGTGTTCGGCTATCTTGGCGGCGGGCCGCTGCCGTTTGTCGAAACCCATCCCGGCGCCAGCCTTGTGCTGGCCTTCAAGATCCTGCCGCTGGTGCTGGTGATCAGCGCGCTCAGTTCGCTGCTGCTCTATTGGGGCATCCTGCAGCGTGTGGCCGCCGCCTTTGCCTGGCTGCTGCGCCGCGCCATGGGGCTGGACGGCGCGCTGGCCCTGGGTGCGGCCACCCACATCTTCCTGGGCATGATCGAGGCGCCGCTGCTGATCCGCCCCTACCTTGCCCAGTTGTCGCGCGGCGAACTGTTCGCGCTGATGAGCTGCGGCATGGCCGGCGTGGCCGGCACGGTGATGGCCATCTACGCCGCCATCATCGGCCCGGTGCTGCCCGACGCGCTGGGCGCCATCCTGGTGGCCAGCGTGGTCAGCACGCCGGCCGCCCTGGCCGTGGGCGCGCTGATGATCCCCTTCGCCCCCGCGCCGCGCGGGGCGGCGCGCCTGGCCTACGAC
>CAXUGD010000414.1:0-2755 GCA_964250355.1 uncultured Acetobacteraceae bacterium
GGACAGCATCATCTCGTAGGCCGTCATGCCGGTCTCGCGCTGCGGACAGCGGTCGAGGTCGAGCTCGATGCCGACGCCGCCGCGGCCGGCCATCTCGACCGACGAGCTGGTGAGCCCGGCGGCACCCATGTCCTGGATGGCGACGATGGCGTCGGTCTCCATCAGCTCCAGGCAGGCTTCGATCAGCAGTTTTTCCACGTAGGGGTCGCCCACCTGCACGGTGGGGCGCTTGCTGTCCGAATCGGCATCGAACTCGGCCGAGGCCATGGTGGCGCCGTGGATGCCGTCGCGCCCGGTCTTGGAGCCGACATAGACGACGGGATTGCCCACGCCGGCGGCGGCGGACAGGAAGATGCGGTCCTGCCGGGCCAGCCCCACCGTCATGGCGTTGACCAGCGGGTTGCCGTCATAGGCCGGGTGGAAGTTGACCTCGCCGCCGAGGGTGGGCACGCCCACGCAGTTGCCGTAGCCGCCGATGCCGCGCACCACGCCATCGACGATGCGGCGGGTGTTGGGATTTTCGGGCGCGCCGAAGCGCAGGGCGTTGAGGTTGGCGACGGGCCGCGCGCCCATGGTGAACACGTCGCGCAGGATGCCGCCCACGCCGGTGGCGGCCCCCTGGTAGGGTTCGATGAAGCTCGGGTGGTTGTGCGACTCCATCTTGAAGATGGCGGCCAGCCCGTCCCCGATATCCACCACGCCCGCGTTCTCGCCCGGGCCGTGGATCACCCAGGGAGCGGCGGTGGGCAGGGTGCGCAGGTGGACGCGGCTGGATTTATAGCTGCAGTGTTCGGACCACATGACGGAGAAGATGCCGAGCTCGGTCAGCGTGGGCGTGCGGCCCATGATGGCGAGCACGCGCGCGTATTCCTCGGCGTTGAGGCCGAAGGAGCGGGCGAGCGCGGCGTCGATCGGCGCGTTCATGCGGCTAGTGCCTGGGCAAGGCTGTCGAAGAGCGGCTTGCCGTCGGTGCCGCCCATCAGCCCATCGACCAGGTTTTCCGGGTGCGGCATCAGGCCGAGCACGCGGTGGTTGGCGCTGAAGATGCCGGCGATGGCATTTATGCTGCCGTTAGGGTTGGCTTGCGGCGCCGTTTCGCCCTGCGGCGTCACGTAGCGGAACGCCACGCGGCCTTCACCTTCGAGCATAGTGACCGTTTCCGCGTCGGCGAAGTAGTTGCCGTCGCCATGCGCCATCGGCGCGCGGAACACCTGGCCGCGCTGGTAATGGCTGGTGAACGCCGTGTCGGCACGCTCCACGCGCAGGTGGCAGTCGCGCGACAGGAAACGCAGGTTGGCGTTGCGCAGCAGGGCGCCGGGCAGCAGGCCGGCTTCCGTCAGGATCTGGAAGCCGTTGCAGACGCCGAGTATGTAGCCGCCGCGCTCGGCATGGGCGCGCAGCGCGGGCATGATGGGCGATTGGGCCGCCATGGCGCCGCAGCGCAGGTAGTCGCCATGGCTGAACCCGCCGGGCAGCACGGCCAGGTCCAGGCCGGGGGGCAGCGCGGTCTCTCCGTGCCACACCCTTTGCGGGTCTGCGCCGGTCGCCGCACGCAGCGCGATGGCCGCGTCGCGCTCCCGGTTGGTGCCGGGGAAGATCAGGATGGCGGCGTGCACGGGCGCGGAACTCCGTTGGGAACGCGCAGGAGTCTAACACGGGACGGCTGCGACATGCGAAGAGGCGGTATTCCTTGACGGTCGATGGCGAGATGTGTACACAAAATGTGTCAGCAAGGAGCCGATGGTGGACGAAGCCGGACCCAATGATCTGTCCCGCGTGGGCGTGCGGGAGTTTCGCAGCAACTTCACGGCTTTCATGCGCAAGGTTCAGGCTGGCCAGTCGTTCCTAGTGACGTCCCACGACGAGGTTGTCGCCGAGGTCCGTCCTCCGCCGGCTGCTCGTATGGCGCAACGCCGTCCGGGCGCGCTGCGCGGCAAGATCCATATGGCGCCGGATTTCGACGTTCTGCCCGACGATGTCGTGGCGGCCATGGAAGGCCGCGAGTGAGGCTGCTGCTGGACACCCACGCGCTGCTGTGGTGGCTGGCCAACGATGCCGCGCTCGGGACGCAGGCGTGCAAGCTGGTTGCCGATCCGGAAAACGAGGTGCTCGTCAGCATCGTGTCGCTATGGGAAATCGTCGTGAAACGACGCATCGGCAAGCTCGATGTTGATATCGTTGACGTTGCGCGCGCCATACCGCGCGCAGGTTTCTCCCTGCTGCCCATCAGCACCGTGCACCTTGCCGAGCTTGCCCGCCTGCCGCTTCACCATCGCGACCCGTTCGACCATCTGCTCATTGCCCAAGCCATGGCTGAGCGTGCGACTTTCGTCTCGGAAGATCGGCACACCCCGTTATACACCAGGCGTTTCGTACCCTGTTCCGATCAGCCTGCGCCCGCATGACCGTTTTGGCGCGGAACGGCATGCCCAAGGCAGGGTGGACGGTCGGCGAGACCGTGCCCTGGTCGGTTTCCTGGACGGCCGAGGACTCCTTCGATCTGTCCGCCTCGCAAGATTTTCCGGGTTTCGTCGATCTGGTGCAGGTGCAGCGCCCCGGCGAAGGCGTGCCGAAGTTTGCTGCCGTGCACGTGACACGGCAGCGGCTGGGGATGGTGGGGCAGCTGTGCCACGTGTGCGGCCGGCGCACGCTGCGGCGCGACCGGCACATCTTTCCGGTCGAGTCGGGCGGCTTCGTGTCGGTGGGTGGGCCCCCGCCGGTCCCCCGGCCCGGGCCCCCCCGGGCCCCGGGCCGG
>CAXUGD010000414.1:2765-3026 GCA_964250355.1 uncultured Acetobacteraceae bacterium
GGGGGGCGGCCCGCGGCGCGACGCCGGCACCGTGCCGCCCGTGCACCTGGCCTGCGGGGTGCGCGCGCGCAAACTGTGCCCGCATTTGAGCCACGCGCTGGCCGAGCCGGTCGCGGCACCCGCCGAAGACAGCGACCTGGTGCCCTACCCCGGCGTGCCGCCGGCCTTGGAAGCGCTGGCCCGCACGCTGCCGCCCGGGCTGCGGATCGCCTTCAGCTGCCTGCGGGTTTACGGGCCGCGCTTCAGCCGCCAGGTGGAGCG
>CAXUGD010000415.1:0-3002 GCA_964250355.1 uncultured Acetobacteraceae bacterium
GGCGACCGGCTGCGCGCGGCGGGGCAGGGCGCGCGCGCGGTGGTGCTGGCGGGGCACGAGCGGGCGTTCTGCGCCGGCGCCGACCTGGCACGCTTCGACCGGACCGCAGGGGCCGATTACGATGCGGGCGCGCGGCTGGAGAGTTCGTTCAACCCGCTGATGCAGGCGGTCAAGGACTGCCCGGTGCCCATCATCTCGGCCGTGCGCGGGGCTGCCGCCGGCATCGGCGCCTCGCTGGCGTTGGCCTGCGACATGATCGTGGCGGGGCAGGGCGCCTATTTCCTGCAGGCATTCCGCCGTATCGGCCTGGTGCCGGATGGCGGTTCGGCGCTGTTGCTGGCGCACGGCATCGGCCGGGTGCGGGCGATGGAACTGATGCTGCTGGGCGACAGGCTGCCGGCCGCACGCGCGCTGGAGTGGGGCCTGATCAACCGCGTGGTGCCGGATGACGGGGTGGAGGCCGCGGCGGCCGAGCTTGCGGCAAGCCTGGCCAGCGGCCCGACCTACGCGCTGGGCCTGATGCGCCGTGCCGCCTGGTCGGCGCTGTCCTCCACCTGGGAGGTGCAGTTGCAGACCGAACGCGAACTGCAGCGCGAGGCCGGCCGCAGCCCCGATTTTGCCGAGGGCGTGTCGGCCTTCGCCGAGAAGCGGCCGGCCAGGTTCACGGGCCGGCCCGGCTGATTTGACGTGCGGCGGGGGCGGCGACGATAAAGCCGCCAACTGGCCAGGAGTGCCCGCCCGATGATCATCCACGACGTGACGGTCCACCCGGAGGCGGACCGGCTGCCGCGCGAGGCGCAGCTGGCGTGGAAGATCGCCGCCGTCGCCTCCGACGACGTGCCGGTGCTGCCCGAGGTGGCCGAGATGATCGTGAACCGGGTGATCGACAACGCGTCGGTCGCGATCGCGTCCATCAACCGCCATCCCATCGTCTCGGCGCGCGACCAGGCGCTGGCCCACCAGCGGCCGGGCGGCGCCACCCTGTTCGGCTGCGCGCCGGAGGTGCGGGTTCATGCCGAGTGGGCGGCCTGGGCCAACGGCACGGCGGTGCGCGAGCTGGACTACCACGACACCTTCTTGGCGGCCGAGTACAGCCACCCGGGCGACAACATCCCGCCGATCCTGGCCACCGCCCAGCAGACGGGACGGGACGGGGCGGCCCTGGTGCGGGCGTTGGCCACCGGCTACGAGGTCCAGGTCGATCTGGTGCGCTCGATCTGCCTGCACGAGCACAAGATCGACCACGTGGCCCATCTGGGTCCCTCGGCCGCGGCCGGCATCGGCACGCTGCTGGGGCTGGGGACGGAGGTGATCTACCAGGCGGTGCAGCAGGCGCTGCACGTGACCACGGCCACGCGGCAGAGCCGCAAGGGCGAGATCAGCAGCTGGAAGGCGTTTGCGCCGAGCCACGCGGGCAAGCTGGCGGTCGAAGCGGTGGACCGCGCGATGCGGGGCGAGGGCGCGCCGTCGCCCATCTACGAGGGCGAAGACAGCGTGATCGCCTGGATGCTGGACGGCAAGACCGCCCATTACCAGGTGCCGCTGCCCGGGCCGGGCGAGGCCAAGCGGGCGATCCTCGACACCTACACCAAGGAGCACTCGGCCGAGTACCAGAGCCAGGCGCTGATCGACCTGGCCTTCCGCATGGGCAGGCGGGTGGTAAACTGGGACGACGTGGCGGACGTGACGATCGAGACCAGCCACCACACCCATTACGTGATCGGCACCGGTGCCAACGACCCGCAGAAGTTCGACCCGGAGGCGAGCCGGGAGACGCTGGACCACTCGATCATGTACATCGTGGCCGTGGCGTTGCAGGACGGCGCCTGGCACCACGTGCGCAGCTACGCGCCCGAGCGGGCGCGCCGGCCGGACACGGTAGCGCTGTGGCACAAGATACGCACGGTGGAAGACCCGCGCTGGACCGAGCGCTACCACGCGACCGACCCGGCGATCAAAGCCTTCGGCGGCCGTGTGCTGATCACCCTGAAGGACGGCACGGTGATCGCGGACGAGATGGCGGTGGCCAACGCGCACACGCTGGGGGCCACGCCGTGGGGGCGCGACAACTATATCGGCAAGTTCCGCATGCTGACGGAGGGGTTGCTGGACCCGGCGGAGGCCGAGCGGTTCCTGGAGGTGGCGCAGCGCTTGCCGTCGTTGCGGGCGGACGAGCTGGCGGGGCTGAACATTGCGGTGCCGGCGGGGTCGCTGTCGGTGGGTGCGACGGGGATTTTTTAGGCGATCGCCGTGTCCGGGCGGCCGAGGTGAAGTGAGGGAGTCCGTTGATGAGCGAAACTGCAACGATAGCCGCACCCAAGCCCAAGAAAAGCGTGGCCCTGTCGGGCGTCGTGGCCGGCAACACCGCGCTGTGTACGGTGGGCCGTACCGGCAACGACCTGCACTACCGCGGCTACGACATACTCGACGTGGCCGAGAGCTGCGAGTTCGAGGAGATCGCGCACCTGCTGGTGCACGGCCGCCTGCCCACCCCGCCTGAACTGCGCGCCTACAAGGCCAAGCTGCGGGCGCTGCGCGGCATCCCGGCGTCGCTGCGCAGCGTGCTGGAGCAGATACCGGCCGCCGCCCACCCGATGGACGTGATGCGCACCGCGGTCAGCATGCTGGGCTGCGAACTGCCGGAGCGGGAGGACCACAACACCGCCGGCGCGCGCGACATCGCCGACCGGCTGATGGCTAGCCTCGGCTCGGTGCTGCTGTACTGGTGGCATTTCTCGCATAACGGCCGCCGGATCGGGGTGGAAACCGACGACGACAGCATCGCCGCCCACTTCCTGCACCTGCTGCACGGCAAGCCCGCGGGCGCGCTGCACGTGCGCGCCATGCACACGAGCCTGGTGCTCTACGCCGAACACGAGTTCAACGCTTCCACCTTCGCCGCGCGCGTGGTCGCCGGCACCGGATCGGACATGTACTCCGCCATCACCGGCGGCATCGGCGCGTTGCGCGGCCCCAAGCACGGCGGCGCCAACGAGGCGGCG
>CAXUGD010000416.1:0-2999 GCA_964250355.1 uncultured Acetobacteraceae bacterium
CCGCCCCCCCCCCCCCGCCCCCCGCCCCCCGCGCTCCCCCGGCCGCAGGCGCCCGTCGCCCACCGCCGCGGCCCGGGCCAGCGGGATGGAGGCGGCCGACGTGTTGGCGTGCCGGTCCACCGTTACCACGACGCGCTCGGGCGGCAGGCCCAGCTTCTTGCCCATCGCGTCGATGATGCGGCGGTTGGCCTGGTGCGGCACCAGCCAGTCCACGTCGGATTGCGCCAGGCCATTGGCGGCCAGCGCCTCGTCCACCGCGGCCGCCAGCTTGCTCACCGCGTGGCGGAACACCTCCTGTCCCTTCATCACCAGGTGGCCGGACCGCTCCGGCTGGCCCACCGCGCCGTCCACGTACAGCATGCCCGCATGGGCGCCGTTGGCGTGCAGGTGGGTGGACAGGATGCCCGCGCCCTCCTCGGCACCCGCCTGCACCAGCACAGCGCCGGCGCCGTCGCCGAACAGCACGCAGGTGGTGCGGTCCTGCCAGTCCAGGATGCGGGAGTACACCTCGCTGCCGATTACCAGCGCCGTGCGGACCGTGCCCGCGCGGATGAACGCGTCGGCCGCGGCCAGCGCGTAGATGAACCCGCTGCAGGCGGCACTCACGTCGAAGGCAAACCCGGTAGTCAGTCCCAAGGCCGCCTGCACGCGCACCGCACTGGCCGGAAACGCCTCGTCCGGGGTTGCGGTGGCCAGGATGATGGCGTCCACCTCACCCGGGGTCACGCCCGCATCGGCCAGCGCCGCCTCCGCCGCCCGGGTCGCCATGAAAGCGCAGGTCTCGTGCGGCCCGGCCAGGTAACGCTGGCGGATGCCGGTGCGCGCGGCGATCCATTCGTCGCTGGTATCGACCGTGCGGGCCAGCTCGTCATTGGTGACCAGGCGTTCCGGCAGGTAGCCGCCAACCCCGGCAATGCGCGCGCGCACCATCTAGCGCGTAGCCGCCAGCGCGGGGGGGTTCGCCTCGGCCGCGGCACCCGCCTGCGGCATCACCGCGCCCAGCCGGCCCAGGCCCTCGCGGATGCGGTCGTTGAAACGGTGCACCACCATATCGACGGCCACGTCGGTGGCGTGCGCGAAGCCCTCGGCATCGGTGCCGCCATGCGACTTCACCACCACCCCGTTCAGCCCCAGCATCACCGCGCCGTTGTAGCGCCGCGGGTCCAGCCACACCCGCATCTGGTCCAGGCCGGGCTTGGCCAGCAGGTAGCCCATCTTGGAAGACAGGCTGCTCGAGAATATCTGCCGCAACAGGTCGGTCACCAGCTTCAGCGCCCCCTCACCCGTCTTCAGCGCCACGTTGCCGGTGAACCCGTCGGTCACCACCACGTCCGTGGTACCCGCCGCGATGTCGTGCCCCTCCACGAAACCGTGGAACTGGGCGCCGATATGGCTGGCGCGGATGATCTCGGCCGCACCCCGCACTCGGTCGTCGCCCTTCAGCTCCTCCGACCCCACGTTCAGCACGCCGATGCTGGGCGCCGTCAGGCCAAGCACGGTGCGCGCGAACATGTCGCCCAGCAACGAGAACTCCACCAGGTTGCGCGTGTCGCAGGTCACGTTGGCGCCCAAGTCCAGCATCACCACGTCGCCCCGCGCCGAGGGCATGATGGCGGCCATCGCCGGACGGTCGATGCCCGGCAGCGTCTTCAGCACGATCTTGGACAGCGCCAGCAACGCCCCGGTGTTGCCGGCCGAGACCAGCCCATGCGCCTCCGCCCGCACCACCGCGTCTATGGCGACGCGCATGCTGGCCTGGCGCATGCGCAGCGCCACCGTCGGCTTGCAGTCGCTGCTGACGGCATCCGGCGCGTGGCGCAGCGTGCCGGCGGCCGCGGCCCGCCGGTGACGCGCGAGCAGGGGCGTCAGCCGGACCTCGTCGCCCACTAGCAGGAAGCGCGCCTCCGGATGCCGCTCGGCGGCGATGGCCAGGCCCGCCACGACGATGTCGGGGGCGTGGTCACCGCCCATGGCGTCCACGGCCAGGGTGAAGGGCTGCGGCACACAGGCATCGGGCACCTGCGGCCCGGCCGCATGGCGCTCCGGCTGTGCCTGCTCGGTCACAGGCCGCCCAGCACGGTCCGGGCCAGCGTCAGACGCGAACAGCGCCCTTCAGGGCACGCCCGGCCGTCACCACCTCGCGCCCGTCGTAATGCCCGCAATGGGAGCAGACGTGGTGCGGCCGCTTCAGCTCGCCGCAGTTGCTGCACTCGGCATGGGCCTCGGTGGGCAGCGCCTGATGGCTGCGGCGCATGCCGCGGCGGCTCGGCGAGGTTTTCCGCTTCGGGACGGCCATGACGCGTAGTCTCCACTCCGGCAACAGCGCGCAGGGCGGCCGTCACACATCGATTCCAGCAAGCCGCGCGCTCTAGCAGAGGCAAGCCCCAACGGCAAGGCGCACCCCGGAGCCCGAAGCCTCCGGACACGGAGGCAAAGGTTCCAAGGACGACTGTCCTTGGCGGGGTCCAGGGGCAGAGCCCCTGACCTTTCCTCAGTGCCGCGGCAGCAGCCGCCCCAGCCCGGCAAAAGCGCCCTCCTCCGGCGCCTGGGCCTCGTCCGGCAAAGCGGCCCCCGGCTTGCGGGGAAACGGGTCCAGCGCCAGGGCCAGCTGCTCGCTGGCCGCCTCGCCCAGATCGATCGTGCCGCCCAGATAGGCAAGCTCGTCGTCCCCCTCGAGATCCAATTCCGCCTGCTCGCGCCCGCGCGGCACGAAGCGCACCGTGAAGCGCTCGGTCACCTCCGTGTCGAACGCGTCCAGCGTCACCACGCAGGTCTGCCGTACGCGCGCGCACAGCAGCCCGTCCGCCTGGACCGTGTCGCCCGGCAGGCGCTTCAGGTCGAACCGGCAGGTCAGGCCGTGGATCGCCAACACGCCCATGCGGGAGGCCAGCGCCGCGCACTCCCCTGGCGTCGCTTCCACGACGAAGCGCGCGCCTTCGCCGATCCGTGCCACGGCAAACGGGCGCGACATCTCGGGCGCGGCAGCCCCGCCCGCCTCC
>CAXUGD010000417.1:0-2996 GCA_964250355.1 uncultured Acetobacteraceae bacterium
CCGCCCGGGCGGGGGGGCGGGGGGCCCGTCTGCAGCGTGAACCGAAGTCTCAGCCCTTAGACAGCAGCATGATCCAAAGCCGCGCGATCTCGGCCGCGCCTTCCTTGCCGCCCACGGTGCGGAACACGGCTGCCGCGTGCGCCTTCTGGCCGCCGTTCATGTAGGCCAGGCCAAGATGCAGCCGCGTGTCATCGGGATGGCGCAGGCCGCCCTTGCGCATGCCGGCTTCCACGAGCGGGATGCCTTTGGCGTATTGGCCGTAGCTCGAATACTCCTCGCCCAGGGCCACCAGCAGGTTGCCGTCGTGACTCGCCCGCGCGTCGGCTTCGCGGCCGGGCAGGGCGGTCAGTTCGCTGGCATAGGTCTTGTTCACCAGGTCGCGCAGGCGTTGCTGGCGCGGCGCCCCCGGGCCTGTGCCGAACGCGCCGTTGGCGTAGGCGCGGTCGGTGATCGCCTTCGCCTCTCCCGGCACCGGCACCTGCAAGGCGAGCTCCACCATCTCCATCAGGTCGTCGGGCTTGGTCAGCAAGCCTGTCGCCAGCTCGAAGCGGTCGATATCCAGCGTCAGGCGGCTGGCAAAGCCGGGCCGCGTCTGCGCGCTGTGGATCAGGTTCTGCCAGTAATCGGGCTTGGGGTAGTAGGTGACGAGCTGCACCATGGTGTTGCCGAACCCTAGCGTGTCGCCACCCTCGCGCTGGCAGGCCGCCAGCAGCTGCAGCTGCTCCTCCGTCGGGCGCCGGCCGGCGCGTATGGTGGCGGCAACCTGCTCGGCCTGCAGCCGCCCGGCCGTGGCGTAGTCCTTGTTCTGGTAGTAGGCGCTGATCAGGTAGCCGCGCGCCGCGGGATCATTCGGCACCGCCTTCAGATATTGCTGGTACCAGTTGATGGCGCCGGCGAAGTTCTTCGCGTCGAACGCCATGCTGGCTTCGGCCAACAGCAGTTTCGGCCGTTCGCCGGCCGGCACGCGGCCGGAGGCGAGCATGTCCCCGTACACCTTGGATGCCGTGGCCGTGTCGTTGAACCGCTGCGCGATGGAACCGCGCAACTGCTCGATCACGAAGCTTTCCTCGGGCGTCAGGCCGTGGGCGCTGGCCGCGACGTTGATCTGCTGGATGGCGCCGCGATAGTTGCGCGCATTGGCCAGCGCCTGCGCCTTTTGCAGCGGCTTGCCCACCTCGGCGCGCAGGGTGGCGGCGTGCAGCGCAGGCACGAAGGCCGAGGCGAGCGCGGCCGCGAAAGCGAAGCGGGTGACAAATCGGCGAATCATTCCGTTATGGCCCCATGAACTGTTCGTTGCCGACCAGGCCGATATTCGTCACACCCAGCCGCTGCGCGTCGGCCATCACGTGGGCCACGTATTTGTAGGTGGCCAGCTTGTTGGGCTTCAGGTGCACCTCCGGCTGCGGATCGGCCTTGGCGGCCGCCACCAGGTGGTCCTGCAGCGAAGCCTCGTCCGGGATCGGATCGCCGTTCCACGAGATCGTGCCGTCGAAATCCACGTCGATGGTCACCACGGTGGGCGGCACCGGCGGTGGCGGCGGGTTGCCGGCCGGCAAGTCCAGCTTCACCGCATGGGTCTGGATGGGAATGGTCACGATCAACATGATCAACAGGACCAGCATCACGTCGATCAGGGGCGTGGTGTTCATGTCCACCACCACGTCCATGTCGTCGCCGCCACCGGTGGGCATACTCATTGCCATGTCTGGGTCTCCCTAGGCCGCACGGTCGGGCTACTGGCCGACATTGTTGGGCGGCGGCTCGGTGATGAAAGCGATCTTGTAGATGCCGGCCCGCTGCAGGGCCACCACCACCTTGCCCACGAACTCGTAACGCCCGTCCTGGTCGGCGCGTATGTGCACTTCCGGCTGCGGCACCTTCACCGCAATCACCTTCAGCTTGTCCACCAGCGCCGGGATGTCGGCCACCGGCCGGCCGTTCCAGAAGTAGTCGCCCTCCTTTGTCACGTTCAGCGTGATGTTCTCGGGCTTGGTCTGGGTCGGCTGGTTGCGGTCCTTGGGCAACGACACCGGAACGGTGTGCGTCACCACGGGGATGGTGATCAGAAAGATGATCAGCAGCACCAGCATCACATCGACGAGCGGCGTCGTGTTGATGGCCGATACGACCTCGTCGTCGCCCTCGGAAGGGCCAACCTGCATGCTCATCGGGTTTACGCGACCCGGGCCGCGACGGGGGTGACCGTGTTGGCGGCCGCACCCTGGCCAACGCTGACGCGGCGGCCGCTCAGCAGGATGCTGTGGAGGTCGCTGCCGAAGTTGCGCACCTTCTCGTTGGCCGTCTTGTTGCGGCGGACCAGGAAGTTGTAGCCCAGCACGGCCGGCACCGCGGTGGCCAGGCCGATGGCTGTCATGATCAGCGCCTCACCCACCGGGCCGGCCACCTTGTCGATGCTGGCCTGGCCGGCGGCACCGATGGCGGTCAGCGCGTGGTAGATGCCCCACACCGTGCCGAACAGGCCCACGAAGGGGCTGACGGAGCCGACGGTGGCCAGGAAGGCCAGCCCGCCCTGCAAGCGTGCACTGACGGTTTCCTGGGCACGCTGGATGGCCATTGTCACCCAGGTGTGCAGGTCGATGGCGTCGGTCAGCTTGCCCTCGTGGTGTTCGGTGGCCGAGATGCCGTTCTCCGCGATGTAGCGGAACGGGCTGGCGGGCTTGAGCTGCTGAACGCCGTCGCGCGCGGACGCCGTCTTCCAGAAGTCGCGGTTGGCCGCGCGCGAGGCGGAGAACACGCGCGCCTGCTCCCAGAACTTGGTTATCATGATGTACCAGGTGCCCAGCGACATGATCGCCAGCATGACCAGCACCGTCTTGGAAACGTAGTCGCCGGTCTTCCACAGGGCGGACAGGCCGTAGGGGTTTTCGACCGTCTGCGTGCCGTTGCCGTTGTCGATCGCGGGCGTGCCGGTGTCGGGCGCCCCGGGTGCGCCAGGCGCCGCAGCGCTCGGCGTGCCGGGGGCGGCGCCTGTCGTG
>CAXUGD010000418.1:0-2979 GCA_964250355.1 uncultured Acetobacteraceae bacterium
GGTTGTAGTCGCCCAGCACGGCGGCGCGATGCGGCAGGTGGGCGGCGATGTGGCGCAGCTGGCGCCGGTTCAGCAGCTGGCCATGGGAGAGGTGCACGTTGGCCACCGAAAACCCGGGCAGGTCGATGATCTGGCACACGCGGTCCACCAGCGCGCCGGCCGGCAGGTGCACCACGCGCGGGCGGGCATGGGGGATGGGGGTCCAGACCGCCAGGCCGTGGATGCGCCCAGGCAGCGGAACACGCGCGAAAAACCCGCCCAGATGCCGCGGCAGCGCTGCCATGCCCTCCGTCGCCTCCTGCATCAGCAGCAGGTCCGGCTGCTCCCGCTTGGCAAGGTCGGCTACATCACCGATCGTGGCGCCCGTCAGGCGCAGCAGGTTCCAGCTGATTATCTTGGTCAATGTGGCCCGTCGCGGTCATGGTGCAGCGCATCTAACACCGCGGTGGATGAAAGGGGTGTAAAAATCGGTATCACAACTTGCACGCGCCGCACGGTGCTGGCCGCGCTGGCCGCAGGCTGGGCGGCGACGGCCGTGGCAAGCCGCCCGCTGATCGTGGCATCGAAGATCGACACCGAGGGCGCGCTGCTTGGCAGCCTGATCGCGGCCACGCTGCGCCGCCACGGCGTGGCCGTGCAGGAGAAGCTGCAGCTCGGCCCCACCCGCATCGTACGCCAGGCGCTGCTGTCCGGCGCCATCGACCTCTACCCGGAGTACACCGGCAACGGCGCGCAGTTTTTCCGCCGGCCGGGCGACCCGGTCTGGCACGATGCCGCCCAAGCCTACCATACGGTGCGCGACCTCGACCGGGCGCAGAACGCGCTGGTGTGGCTGCCGCCGGCGCCGGCCGATAACGGCTGGGGCATCGCCGTGGCCGGGACGCTTGCCGCTTCGGCGCATTTGGCCACGCTGGACGACTTCTCCCGATATGCCGGCGGGGGCGGGCGCCTGCGTCTGGCCGCCTCCGTCGAGTTCGTGGAAAGTGCCGACGCGCTGCCCGCCTTCGAGCACGCCTACGGCTTCCGGTTGCGGCAGGACCAGGTGCTGATGCTGGCCGGCGGCGACACCTCGGCCACGCTGCGGGCGGCCGCCGAAGGCCTGTCCGGCGTCAACGCGGCGATGTCCTACGGCACCGACGGCGCGCTGGGGACGCTGGGGCTGACGCTGCTGGCCGACCCCCGCCACGCGCAGATCGTGTTCCAGCCGGCGCCGGTCGTCCGCGTGTCTGTACTGCAGGCCCAGCCGCAGGTCGCCCCCATCTTGGCGCCGCTTTTTGCCTCGCTGACCGCAGCGCGGTTGCGCGGGCTGAACGCGCGCATCGCGGGACAGGGAGCCGACCCGCGTGCGGTGGCGGCAGGCTACCTGGCGCATGCGGATTGGCTGCCGTGACACGCTGGCCCTCCGCCCACCTCCACAACGCGCCGCGTCTGTTCCTGTCTTGCCTCGCTTTGGCGAGCATAAAGCTGCCCTTCGTCAGCGAGGCGCCCAACCGGCTGCTGTCGGGCCAGCCGCAAGCCGCGCCGCATCGCGGCCAGATCGCCGTGGCCGCCCTGTTCCTCGCCGCACTGAGCTTCCCGCCTCCGAAGCGGTATTCCGAGCCGTGCATCGTCGTTCTTGCAGGGGTGTTCCTGCTCGCCCTCCTCGCCCAGGCGGGCCACGCCGCCGACAGCCTCGCCCTGCATGCCCCGGATGCCGCGCGCACGATGCTCGGTGCGGGTTTCTGGACGCTCGTCTTCTGCCTCGCCCTCGTCATCGTGGATGCAGTCCAGCGCAGCCGCGCGCCGTCCTGGGCGGCCCTGCCCCTCGTGGGAGTGCTGGCCGGCGGCGCGCTCTGGATGGCGGCCGGCGGGGTGTTCCGCCACCTCTCCTTGGCGCAGGAGGCGGCCACCCACAGCGCTGCCTTCGTCACTGCCTTGCTGCGCCACCTGTTGCTGGTGGGGGCTACGCTGGCCCTGGCCCTGGCGCTCGGCGTGCCGCTCGGCCTGGCCGTGCAGCGCCGGCGCGCCTGGCGAAAGCCGGTGTTCTTCACGCTCAACATCGTGCAGACCGTGCCCTCCGTCGCCCTGTTCGGCCTGCTGATCGCACCGCTGGCCGCCATCGGGCTGAGCGGCATCGGCGTGGTGCCGGCGCTGGCGGCGCTCATGCTCTACGCGCTGCTGCCGATTGTACGCGGCGTGGTGGCCGGGCTGGACGGGGTGGATCCCGCCACGCGCGAGGCCGCGGCGGGCCAGGGGCTCAGCCCCGCGCAGATCCTGTGGCGGGTCGATCTGCCGCTGGCGGCCCCGGCACTGCTCGCGGCGCTCCGCATCGTCATCGTGCAGACAGTGGGCCTTGCCGTGGTGGGCGCCCGGGACGGGGGGGGGGGGGTGGCCGCCCTGATCGGTGCGGGCGGCCTGGGCGATTTCGTGTTCCAGGGCCTGGGCCAGTACGCGGTCGATCTGGTGCTGTTGGGGGCGCTGCCGGCCATTGGGCTGGCGCTCGCCGCAGACCTGCTGCTGCGCCTTGCTGCCGCCCCGCTCGAAGCGCGGCTCGCGTGATCGCCTTCGATACCGTCAGCAAGGCTTACGGGGAGCGCCCGGTGGTGGACCGGCTGAGCCTCCATATCCGCGCGGGCGAGCTGAGCGTGCTGGTGGGGCCGTCCGGCTGCGGCAAATCGACCACGTTGCGGATGATCAACGGCCTGATCGCGCCCGACAGCGGCACGGTCAGCGTGAACGGCCAAGACGTCGCCGGCGCCGACCTCCAAACCCTGCGGCGTGGCATCGGCTACGCCATCCAGGCGGGCGGGCTGTTTCCGCACTGGGACGTGGCGCGCAACATTGCCACCGTCCCCCGCCTGCTCGGCTGGCCGGAAGCGCGCGTGGCCGCCCGGGTGAACGAATTGCTGACCCTGCTGGGCCTGCCGCCGGCCGAATACGCCGGCAAGCGCGTGGGGCAACTCTCCGGCGGCCCCCACCCCCCCCGGGGCGTGGGGCGCG
>CAXUGD010000419.1:0-2962 GCA_964250355.1 uncultured Acetobacteraceae bacterium
GCCCGGGTCCGGCGGCGGTGGCCGAGCCAGCGGCGGCATAGGCGAGCAGGCGCGGCCAGCCGACGGGTGCCGCCAGGCGCCATAGCGTGACGGCCAGGGCTGCGCCGGCAAATGTCGATTTCAGCAAGGCCATCCCCCGCAGCAGGTGGGTCAGCTCGGGGCCGGCATTCGCGATGGCCGCATGGGCCGCCCACGTGCCGGTGGCGAGGGCTCCGGCGGCGCCGGCGGCCAGTACCGCAGCCGCCAGAAACGACCGGGCGAACCAGGCGGCCGGCTGGGGAAGCGCCCGAGGCGCCGGAACGGCCGACGCCGGCAAGGCATGTATCACCTGCAAATCTCCATCGGCTGCAGCGTGGCCACACACTTCACCCCGCGACGGGCGCTTTCAAGGGCGCACCAGGCTGGTCCAGAGCGGCACCGCCAGCAGCAGCGCGCAGGCGTTCCAGGCGAGCGACTGGCCGTTCAGGGCGCCCTCCTGCACCGCGCTGGCAAACGCACCGACCGTCAGCGCGGCCGCCAGCAGTGCCTCCTCGCGCCGGCCGGTATTGGCCGGCAGGTCGCGTTGCGCGAACCGTGCGGCGACCACCACCAGGGGTACCGCGTAGCTGGCGACGGGAAAGTCGCGGTAGCGGGGGTCGAACACCAGCAGGACCTGGTCCACCGCGGCCGCCCAGGTGAACAGGAACAGCAGGTCCTCGCAGAGGCCGGGCCAGGCCGGGCGGCGCAGGCGCAGCAGGTTGATCACGCGCGCCGTCGCCTGGCCCCCGGTGCGGTACGGCGCCGGCCGCACGGCGCCCGACAGGCGCAGCACCGCCAGTGCGGCCAGCAGCGCCTGTCCGCCGAGATTGGCCACCGCGGCCAGGCGGACATGCGCGTCGTACAGCACCGGCGCTGCGTCGGCCTGTGCCACGCCCAATGCCGCACCCAGCGTCATGGCCAGCAGCAGCGCCTGCGGTGGCCGGGCGGCGCCGCCCCCCCGCCCGATGGCGGCCAGGACCGATCCGCAGACGATGGAGAAGGCCGCGTGCAGGAGCCAGGACGGGTCTTCGCGCAGGGGGCCGGCAGGCGCGATCTTTTCGCCGCGACCGGCGGTGAACAGGCCCCAATTGGCGCCGACGACGCCCTCGTTCTCGTATTTCCAGTCCTGGTCGAAGGCCTCGATGAAGTTGTAGTCGAAGTGCTTGGCGGCGGCCAAAGCCATGAACTCGCGCAGGAAACGCGCCTCGCTGATCCGGCCGGGCAGCGCGTCGCGCCGCTGGCGGCCGCGGCTGGGCCAGCCGGTCTCGCCGATCGAGACGCGCTTGCCTGGGAACAGGGCGGCGAAGTGGTCGTACACCGCGCCCACGGTGGCCACGGCATGGCCGATGCCGGTCGGCACGTCCTCCCAGTAGGGCAGCAGGTGCACCATCACCACGTCCACATGCGGCGCCACCTCCGCGAACTGGTCCCAGAAATCGGACACGTCGGCATAGGCCACCGGCTGGTGCACGGCGGCGCGCACCGCGTCGATGTCGGCGATCAGCTCGGCCGGCGGCAGGTCGCGGCGCAGCAGCACCTCGTTGCCCACCACCACGCGCTCGATCGTGGCGGGGAAACGGTGCGCCATGTCGATCGCGCGCGCCATCTCCAGCCGGTTCTTCGCCCGGTCGCCGCCCAGCCAGATGCCCTGCCACACGCGCAACCCGTGCCTCTGCGCGATGGCGGGTATCTCGTACGGCCCCTCGATGGCGGCGTAGGTGCGGATGGCGCGCGTGATGGGGGCGAGCAGCGCCAGGTCCGCATCCACCTCCGCCGCGCTGGCGAACCGGTCAGTCAGCGGCGACTGGCCGGGGCGGTAGGCGGCGTAGGACAGGCTGTTGAACCTATGCGCCCGCATGCCGGCCACGGGATTCTGCGCGCGGTTGGGCCACCACCACAGGGCCACCACCATCGCGCATAGCAGGAGGAACAGCGGGGCCGATCTGCGTTGCATGATCGTGGCGTAGCGTATGGGCCGAGGGGCTGGAAGGCGGTGGACGATGGCGGCAGACGGGTTGAGCGACGCGGAGATACGCGCGGTGCTGGAACGCACGCGCCGCGTGGCGGTGGTGGGGGCCAGCAACACGCCGTCGCGCCCCTCCTACGGGGTGATGGCCGCGCTGCTGGCGCATGGCTACCAGGTGGTGCCGGTCAACCCGGGCCTGGAAGGCCAATCCGTCCAGGGCCAGCCTGTGGCCGCCTCGCTGGAGGCAGCCCGCCCGCTGGACATGGTCGATGTGTTCCGCCGGTCCGAGAGTGCCGGCGCGGTGGTGGACGAAGCGGTCCGGCTCGGCGCCCGCACGGTGTGGCTGCAACTGGGGGTGATCGACGAGCAGGCGGCCCTGCGCGCCCGCCAGGCGGGCCTGACGGTGGTGATGGACCGCTGCCCGAAGATAGAGTTTGCCCGCCTCGGCTTGATCGCCCCCGGTTGACCCGGCTTGCGACCGCTTGGACAACGGAAAGCGTTGCGGCTCGTCAACCTTGTGCCGCCTCGAACGCTGACTGCTTGCCTGCATCCAATTCTACGCCAGGAGCCTTCATGACACCCCAGGAACGCGACATCATCGCCCGCTTCATCGCGCGTGTCGGCGGCGCGCAGCAGGCGGGTACGCCGGGCACGCAGGTGGCGCTGCCGGCCATCGACCCGGAGGCCGACCGCTTCATCGGCGACCAGTTCAACGCCAACCCCCAGGCGCGCTACCGCATCACCCAGATGGCCTTCGTGCAGGAGGCCGCCCTGGCCGAGGCGCAGAACCGCATCAGGCAGCTGGAGTACAACCTCCAGCAGGCCCAGCAATCGCAGGGCCAGCGCTCCGGCGGGCTGTTCGGCGGGCTGTTCGGCGGCGGCCAGAGCCGGGCGCAGCCGCAATACGCGCCGCCACCGCCCCAGGCCTCCTACCCGCCCGGCTACCAGCCGGGCATGTTCAGCAGCGGCGGCTCGGGC
>CAXUGD010000420.1:0-2959 GCA_964250355.1 uncultured Acetobacteraceae bacterium
GGGCACGCCGGGCGACGTGCACGGCAGCCTGGGCACCGGCGTCAGCGGCCCCGGCGGAGCGGTTGGCGGCAACACGAACGGTACGAACGGCAGCGGTGCCGGCACGGGCAGCACGGGCACCAACACCACGGCGCCTTCACCGCAATAGGCATCCCGGGCCGGGCTGGCGCCGGCGGTGCAGCCCGTCCCGATTGCCGGCCGGGACGTCCGGCCCTAGGGTCCGCGCCTTGCGCAAGCCAGGGCCCGCCACATGCTTACTGCCGATCGCCTGAACCGGATCAGCCCCAGCCAGACCATCGCCATCTCGTCCAAGGCGCGGGCGCTGAAGGCGGCGGGGCGGAACGTGATCAGCCTATCGGCCGGCGAGCCGGATTTCGACACCCCGGAGCACATCAAGCAAGCGGCCATACGCGCCATCGGCGCGGGTGAGACCAAATACACGGATGTTGCGGGCACGCCCGCCCTGCGCCGCGCGGTGGCGGCCAAGTTCAAGCGCGACAGCGGCATCGACTACGCGCCGGATGAGATCATCGTGTCCACCGGCGGCAAGCAGGTGATCTACAACGCCATGGTGGCGACCCTGAACCCGGGCGACGAGGCGATCATCCCCAGCCCCTGCTGGGTCAGCTACCCGGACATCGTGGCCCTGGCCGAGGGCACGCCGGTGATCGTGCCCTGCGGCCAGAACAACGGCTTCAAGCTGCGTGCCGAAGACCTGGAAGCGGCCATCACGCCGCGCACCAAGTGGTTCTTCCTGAACTCGCCATGCAATCCCACCGGCGCCGCCTATTCGGCCGACGAGCTGCGGCCGATCTGCGACGTGCTGCTGCGCCACCCGGACGTGTGGGTGTTCACCGACGACATCTACGAGAAGCTCGCTTATGACGGCTTCATGCCTGCCACCGTCGTGCAGGTCGAGCCGCGCCTGCGCGACCGCACGGTGACCATGAACGGCTGCAGCAAGGCCTACGCGATGACCGGCTGGCGCATCGGCTTCGCCGGCGCGCCGGCGGGGCTGACGCGCGCGATGGACAAGCTGCAGAGCCAGTCCACGTCCAGCACCTGTTCGATCAGCCAGGCGGCGGCGGCCGAAGCCTTGAACGGCCCGCAGGACACGATCGGCGCCATGGTCTCCGTCTATCGGGAACGCCGCGACCTTGTGGTCGATGCCCTGCGCGCCATTCCCGGGCTGACCTGCCACCGGCCGGAAGGCGCGTTCTACGTGTTTCCCGGCCTGCATGGCTGCCTGGGCAAGACCACCGCGTCCGGCACGAAGGTCACCGATGACGAGGCGTTTGCGGTGGCGCTGCTGGAGGAACAGGGCGTGGCCACCGTGCACGGCAGCGCGTTCATGTACCCTGGCCATTTCCGCGTCAGCTACGCGACCGACACCGACAGCCTGCGGGAAGCCTGTGCGCGGATCGCCACGTTCTGCGCCGGCCTGCGCTGACGGGCAGGCTGCTTCCGTGCTAGGGTGCGTGCCATGAACTCCGCCTCCTTGCAGCCGCTGACCGTGGACGAGTTCCTCGCCTGGGAGGAACGCCAGGAGTTCAAGCACGAGTTCGACGGGGTCCGCGCGGTTGCCATGGCGGGCGGCACGGCGGCGCACTCGATCATCCAGCGCAACCTTGCCTATCAGATGACCAGGCGGCTGGCAGGAACGCCTTGCCAATTCTTCGGCAGCGACTTCAAGACACGCCTGGCGCGCACGGTACGCTATGCGGACGGCATCGTGGTCTGCTCGGAGGTCGATCTCGGCAGCCTGTACGTCACCGATCCCGTCGTGATCTTCGAAGTGCTCAGCGGTTCCACCGCGCATATCGACCTGGGCGCCAAGAACCGCGAGTACGAGGCGGCCCCGTCCGTTCAGCGCTACGTGATCCTGGAGCAGGATGCGGTGGCGGCCACGCAGTTCGCGCGCGTCGATGGCGACTGGGTAGGCCGTATCCTGCGGCGCGACGCAATCCTGCGCATGCCGGAGGTGGGCATCGAGCTGCCGCTCGCCGCGCTGTACGAAGGCATGGGCCTGTAGCAGCCGGCGTGCACAGCCCGCCGCCTACCCTGTCCGGCCGGCAATCGGCCGTTCCCGAGGCCGCAACGATCGCGGCTGCCGCGCGTGTCCGTGCGTTGCGCGCGCAGGGGAGGGAGGTCATCTCGCTCACCTTGGGCGAGCCGGACTTCGCCTCCCCGCCGCATGCCGCGGAGGCGGCCCACGCGGCGGCGCTGCGCGGCGAGACCAAGTATCCGGCCGTCGGCGGCACACCCGGCCTGAAGCGCGCCGTCGCCGCGAAGTTCCTGCGCGATTCCGGCCTCGTCTTCGCGCCCGACCAGATCCTGGTGGGCCACGGCGCCCGGCAGATCATCTACGACGCGCTGACGGCGACGCTGGATGCGGGGGACGAGATCCTCATCCCCGCGCCGTACTGGAACGCCTACCCGCTGATCGCCCGCATGGCGGGAGCGGTACCGGTGTTCGTGCCGTGCACGGCGGAAAGCGGCTTCCTGCCCGACCCGGACGCGGTAGCGCGGGCGATCACGCCGCGCAGCAAGTGGCTGGTGCTGAACTACCCCAATAACCCCACCGGCGCGGTGTGCCCCGCGCACCACCTGCGCGCCCTGGCCGGCGTGCTGCGCCGCGCTCCGCATGTGTGGGTCATGTCCGACGACATGTACGAGCACCTGGTCCATGACGGCACGCCCAACGCCACCATGGCGGCCGAGGCGCCCGACTTGGCGGACCGCGTGCTGACGGTGGGCGGGGTGTCGAAGACCTATGCCATGACCGGCTGGCGCGTCGGCTTTGCCGGCGGCCCGGTCCGGCTGATCGCCGCGATGGGGCGCGTGCAGGGCCAGTCCACCGGCGGCGTCTCGCCCATGGCACAGGCGGCGGCCCAGGCGGCGCTGGACGGGCCGCAGGACCAGGTGGCGGTCATGCGGGTCACCTACGCCGCACGCAGCG